>OMJR01000173.1 GCA_900299355.1 Anaerolineaceae bacterium | reverse complement strand
CCTAGGCGGAAGCGCAGCTTTCGCACAGCCATCGGCCCCACAAGAGAAGAGTAAAGCAAATGACCTGTTTTCAGCAAATTATGCTCATTTGCTCGGTCCAGCAAGTATTCTTCGCTTCGCTCAGAATGACACGACGGAGAACCAGGTTTGTTTGCGCAGAGGAAGATAGCACCCCATTTCTAGTGCCATATCAGGCGCCTTTTATTAGAGTATCAAATTTCGGGGGTTCATAGGGGGATGAAATCCCCCTATGCGGGGTGTGGGGCCAGCGGCCCCACAAAAGAAAAAAACATAAACACTTCTCAGCAAATCAGGTCAATTTGTTCATCTCTCCCAAAAACCACTACTCACCCACGCTCCCCTTAAACTTTCCAAATCTTTAAGCTGCCCGCCAAATCCGCCCATAGCCCCGATGCTATAATCCCTAAATCCTCGTCGGCACAACTAGACAAATCAATCAGGGCACGCGCATCGATGTCTTTTGTTCACCTGCACGTCCATACCCAATATTCGTTGCTGGACGGCTATAGCAAGATTCCCAACCTGGTTGAGCGCGCCAAACAAATGGACATGCCCGCCGTGGCCATCACCGACCATGGCACCATGCACGGCGTGATCGATTTCTTCCGCGCCGCCCAGCAAGCCGAAATCAAGCCCCTGATAGGCATCGAAGCCTATCTCGCTCCTCGCAAGATGGGCCTTAAAGACCCCGAACTCGACCGCGCCTCATCCCATCTGCTGCTGCTGGCCGAAAACCAGACCGGCTACAAAAACCTGCTCAAGATTGCCTCGGCCGCTCAGTTGGAAGGCTTCTATTACAACCCGCGCGTCGACCACGATTTCCTGGCCGCCCATTCGGAAGGCCTGATCGCCACCTCGGGCTGCCTCTCCGCCGAGATCCCGCGCGCCATCCAGCGTGGCAATCTCGACGCCGCCAAGCAAAAAATGGACTGGTATTACGAGGTCTTCGGCCCCGATAATTTCTTCCTGGAAATGCAGCATCACGACATCCCCGAATTGCACGACGTCAATCGCCAGTTGCTCGACCTTGGCTTGCGCCACGAAGCGCGCTTTGTGGCCACTAACGACGTTCATTACGTCAATCAGGACGACGCTCGCCTGCAAGACATCCTGCTCTGCGTGCAGACCAGCAGCCTGCTCTCCGATCCCAACCGCATGAAAATGTCGGGCGATTCCTTTTACCTTCGCTCCCCCCAGGAGATGGCCCAATTATTCAGCGAGGTGCCCCAGGCGCTCGGCAACACCCTGCTGATCGCCGAGCGCTGTGACGTCAACCTGGAGACCGAAGGCTACCAGCTCCCCGATTACGAGGTTCCCGCTGGCCACAGCCCGGCGACTTACTTGCGTGAACTGTGCGAAGCCGGCCTGCGCGTTCGCTATGGCGACCATGCCGATTCGGCTGAAATCCGCGAACGCCTGGATTACGAACTGGGCATTATCGATCAGATGGGCTTCAACGCCTACTTCCTGATCGTATGGGACCTCTGCAATTTCGCCCAGCAGGAAAGCATCTGGTACAACGCCCGCGGCTCGGCGGCAGGTTCCATAGTTGCCTACGCGCTCAATATCACTCTTGTTGACCCGCTTGAGCACGGATTGATTTTCGAGCGCTTCCTCAACCCTGATCGCCTCAACATGCCCGACATCGACCTGGATTTCCAGGACGACCAGCGCTACCGCATGATCGAATACTGTCGCCACAAATACGGCGACGATAAGGTTGCCGCTATCATTACCTTTGGCCGTCTCAAGGCGCGCGCCGCGGTACGCGATGTCGGCCGCGTGCTGGATATCCCCCTGGCTGAAGTCGACCGCGTCGCCAAGCTGATCCCCAACATTCCCGGAAATCCGGTCTCGATTGGCGAAGCGCTGGAAAATGTGCCCGAATTCGATAACGAATACAAGACCAAGGGTTACCTCAAAGAATTGATTGATACCGCCCAGGAGATGGAAGGCGCCATCCGCAACGCCGGCACCCACGCCGCTGGCATCGTGATCACGCCGGTGCCCACCGTGGATTTGGTACCGCTGCACCGGCCCACCGGGGCCAGCGCCGAAGACTCGCCGGTCAAGATGGTCACCCAGTTCGACATGAACACCGTCGATTCATTAGGCTTGCTCAAGGTCGATTTCCTCGGCCTGGCAACCCTCACCATCATGGCCCGCGCCTGCGAACTGATCAAGACTCGCAAGGGCATTGAACTTAATCTCTATAACATCCCCGTCGACGACGAGCAGACGTACGAATTGCTCGGCAAGGGTGAAACCGCAGGTGTCTTCCAGTTTGAAGGCGCCGGCATGCGCCGCTGGATGATGGAGATGAAGCCCCATTCGCTCGATAATGCGGTCGCCATGGTGGCCTTGTTCCGCCCCGGCCCGATGGATTTTATTCCGACCTACATTAAACGTATGCACAAAGAGGAACCGGTCGAATACGCCCATCCCGATCTGGAACCCATCTTTGAAGAAACTTACGGCATCGCGGTGTACCAGGAACAACTCATGCGCGCCGCCATGGATTTGGCGGGCTATACCGCCTCTGATGCTGACGATCTGCGCAAGGCCATCGCGAAGAAGATCGAAGCCAAGCTGCGCAAGCATCGCAAGCAATTCGCCAAGGGTGCGGTCAAGAAAGGCATCGCTGAAAGCGCCGCCGAGGCGATCTTCGATGATTGGCAGAACTTCGCGCGTTATGGTTTCAATAAGGCGCACGCCGCCGATTACGGCCACCTAGCGGTACAGACCGCCTACCTCAAAGCCCACTATCCGGTTGAATACATGACCGCATTGCTCTCGGTTTCCAAGAGCGATAGCGACAAGGTCGCCTTCTACATTCACGATTGCCAGCGCATGGGTATCGATGTGCTCCCGCCCGATATCAACTCCAGCTTGTGGGATTTCTCCATTGAAGATCAGGAGGATGGCTCCCACATCCGCTTTGGCCTGGGCGCGATCAAGAACGTCGGCCATGCCTCAGTAGAAGCGATTATGAACGGCCGTCAGGATCAGCCCTTTGTCTCACTGGAGGAACTGGCCAAACGCGTCGATTTCCGCGCGGTCGGCAAACGCGCCCTGGAGTACCTGATCCGCGCCGGCGCGCTGGATGCTTTTGGCGAGCGCCACGTCTTGCTGGAGGCGATGGACCAACTGGTCTCGATTAGCAGCACCCATTTCCAGGCCAAGGAAAGCGGCCAGTTGACCTTCTTCGGCGGCGATGCCGGCCTCAAGCAGGAGATACATTTGCGCCCCAGCAGTATGCCTGCCGAACTGGCGCGCCGCGAAATGCTCAATTGGGAGCGCGAATTGATCGGCCTCTATGTCTCCGATCATCCGCTCAGCCCCATGCGCGAGCAACTCCGCGAGATCGTCACCCACTTTTCCAGCGAACTCGCCGTCCTCACCGGCGAAGAGCGGGTGCGCGTCGCCGGGATGGTCTCCAGCATGCGCAGCTTCCAAACCAAAACCGGCAAGCAGATGGCCTTCGCCGCCATTGAAGATTTGCAAGGCCAGATCGATCTGGTTATTTTCCCCGGTGTTTGGAAGGACTCTGGCACCTTGGTGCAAATGGATAAATTATTGGTGGTCGAAGGGCGCCTGGATCCGCAATCCAGTGAGCCCAAGATTCTGGTGGATCGGATTGAGACTCAGGTCGATTTGGTGACCCCCCTGGCAGCCGCCCCGCAGCTCGATAATTCCGCCGCGCCCCCACCGCAAGCGGACCCCGCCCCAGCCGCTGAGCTGGACCTTGAACCGGATTCCGAACCCGAAACCGATGCCGCCATGGAGCCGGGCTTCCTGTCTGATGATGATCCCGATTCGGACGAGATCACCGACAATCAACAGGCCACGCCCACCAGCGCCCAAATCGCTGAAGCTCCCGAACAGGATTACGCGCTGCAGGCCCCGGATCCCTTCCCGCCCGACTGGGATAGCTTTATCGCCGCGATCGATGTTCCTGCTGCGCCCTCCCCGGAACCAGCTCTCGCCGAAAACAAATCCCCGGAGCCTCCGCGCGAAGAGGCGAAAGACAGCCCGGATGAGAACTCGCCCCAGGCTCCCAGCGACGACCCGGGCGAATTCTCACTGACCAGCCCCGCCAATTTATCGCCGGCGCCCGGCCTCCAACCGGTGCAGGACGCGCGCCCCGAAATGCCGCCGCCCTTGGTCGAGGCGCCTGCCGCGCCCAGCGCCAAGCGCGACCGTCCGCCGAAACTGATCACTATTACACTGCGCAACCGCGGCGATAAAGCCCGCGATGTGCTGCATATGCGCCGCATTCACGGCACCCTGATTAGCTACCCCGGCGAAGACCATTTCGCTTTCTATGTGATTGAAGGCCGCAGTGGTTTCCTGATGGAATTCCCTAACGACACCACCGCCTACAGCGAGGAACTCCGCCAGCGCCTCAACGACCTCGTCGGCGAAAACAACATCCGCGTGGAAACGATTACGTATCAGTAGGTAGTGGGTAGCTGGTAGTAGGCAGTTGCGGGCGAACATTTCGAGTTATCAGAAAACACGATAACTAAATAGTCAGCATAAATACTCTTCGCTGCGCACAGAATGACAGGTTAACTCGACGTTCCTTTGAAAGCAAGAAGATAGCACCCTATTTCTAGTGCCACATCAGGCGCTCATTACTAAAGAATCAAATTTCGGGGGTACATAGGGGGATGAAATCCCCCTATGCGGGGTGTGGGGCCAGCGGCCCCACAAAGGGATGAGCATTGAATGCACAGCAAGCCTAATCGTCTAATCCAGCACCCGAATTTGATAAAATACAAAACGCCTCCCAACGGGGGCGTTTTATTAATTCACCTCCAAGGAAACAAACATGGCGTCCTTCAACAAACTTGGTGTGCTCACCTCCGGCGGCGATGCCCCCGGCATGAACTCCTGCGTACGGGCCATCACCCGCACCGCCCTCTATCACGGCCATGAAGTCGTCGGCATCCACGAGGGTTATCACGGCCTGGTGAACGGCTTCCTGTCCCCGTTTGACGCCCGCGAGGTGGGCGGCATCCTGCAGCGTGGCGGCACCGTGCTGGGAACTGCCCGCTCCGAAGAGTTCTACACCGAGGAAGGCCAGCGCAAAGGCAAGGCCCAGCTCGACGAGGCTGGCGTGGACGCCCTGGTGGTGATTGGCGGCGACGGCTCCATGCGCGGCGCCATGGCCCTCGCCAACCTGGGCGTGCGCGTGCTCGGCATTCCCGCCAGTATTGACAACGACATCTGGGGCACCAACATGTCGATTGGCGTCGATACCGCGCTCAACACCATCAAGGATGCCATCGATAAGCTGCGCGACACCGCCTCCTCCCACCGCCGTGCCTTCATTATTGAGACCATGGGCCGCAACTGCGGCTATCTGGCCCTGATGGCCGGCCTGATTGGCGGCGCCGAAGTCGTGCTCATCCCCGAATCGGAAGTCACCATTGATGAAGTCGCCGAAGCGGTCGAGAAGGCCTACAAGCGCGGCAAGACCCACTCCATCGTCGTCGTCGCCGAGGGCGCCTCGGTGAAGACTGCCGAGCTGGCCGCCGCCATGGATGAACTCAAAGTCGGCTTTTCGACCCGCGTCACCATTCTCGGCCACGTGCAACGCGGCGGCCGCCCCAGCGCCTTCGACCGCCTGCTGGCCACCCGCTTCGGCGTCAAAGCCGTCGAAGCCCTGCTCGAAGGCGAGAGCGAAGTCATGACCGGCCTCAGCGGCCGCGACATTTCCCTGGCTCCGCTGGCCGACGTCGTCAGCCGCCAGCGCGAGGCCAATCTCGACTACTTCGAGATGGCCAAAATGCTGGCCTACTAAGCCCGGCGTTTTCCTCAAAGTTCCTGGTAAACATTCGCAATCAAATGGCGTCCAAAGGGGTGCCGAAAAATTTGATGTTTAAGGAACAATCATGACCTCCGAGTCCAAGACAATGGCCCCCGGGGCTACTTCTACGCTGTGGGCCGGCATCCTCTTCAGCCTAGCCTTCACCGCCATTATTTGGTGGCTGGACCCGCGCCTGGCGGGCATTGAATTGCTGCCCGATACCGGCGCTTCCTGGTACTACTGGAAGCTGCCAGACCCCACAACCATCACCCGCCTTAGTGCCTGGGCTTCCTATCTGGTACATCAGCTGGGCCTGTGGGGCCTGATTTACTACGCCCAAACCCGGCCGCACAAATACAGCGACCGCCTGCATAGGGTAAACATCTACGCCCTGGGTTGGAACGCGTTGTTCATTGCCTGGCATGAGCTGCAAACCCACATCTGGTATGACGGCCTTGCTCAGGACGTTTCCATCTGGAGTTCCCAGGTCTCCGTCGTCATTTTGCTTATCTGGGTGCTGCTGATGGAAAATCCGCGCCGCGGCGTTTTCTTCGGCGCCAAAGCCCCAATCAGCCGCCGCATTGTGGATTTTGCCCGCAAGTACCACGGCTATTTCTTTGCCTGGGCCACCGTTTACACGTTCTGGTATCACCCGGCGGTCAGCACCCCCGGCCACTTGATTGGCTTCCTGTATATGTTCCTGCTGCTGCTCCAGGGCTCACTCTTCTTCACGCGTATCCATGTGAACCGCGTCTGGACCTTTGCCCTTGAGTTCATCGTCCTCGTGCACGGCACCATCGTGGCCATCTACCAGGCCAATGGGATTTGGCCCATGTTTTTGTTTGGGTTTGCGGGCATCTTTATCGTCACCCAGATGCACGGGCTGGGCCTCAGTCGCAAGGTAAAGATTGCCCTCGCTGCGCTCTACGGGTTGGGGGCGCTATGGGTCTACAGCGGGCGCGGCTACACAAAACTATACGAGTTGATTTCCATACCCCTGATTGATTATCTGGGCCTGTTCGTGTTGGCCGGATTGTTATGGCTAGTGATGGCCGTATTCCCGCGCTTGAACGGTAAACCCAGCCAAAGCCAATAAATAAGCTTTCTGAATCATCACCATAAAAAAGACGCGCTCCGTACACCGGAGCGCGTCTTTTGTCGTCAAGCTGGCTCTTAGGGCGTGCAATACACGTCAAACTCAGCCTCGTTGGAGAACCGGCTGTTGGGTTGCAGGACCTCGATTTGCACCCACAGGCCTTCATGCACACCACTGCTGATATCCCAGGTGGTCACCACCTGGATTGTGCCCGCCTGATTGAACTCGATCTGTTCCACTTGCGAACTCACCCCATCGCTGCGCAGCCAGCGGTATTCCACGATCCCGGGGCCGTGACCTGCCCCCCGAAAACTGGTCCAGAAGTAAAGTTAGGATCAGTCCTATGAGGAGGCAGGAACAATGGCAAGAAATCGGTATTCAGCAGAGCAGAT
>OMJR01000172.1 GCA_900299355.1 Anaerolineaceae bacterium | reverse complement strand
GTGGGCGTTGATGTAGCCCAGGTCGCTATCGGCGATACCAGCCACATCCAGCGCCTGGCGGATGGCTTGTGAGCCGCCCAAGCCTTTTTCGTGGGGCGCGGTAATGTGATAGGCATCCGCTGAGGAACCATAGCCAGCCAGTTCGGCCAGGATTTCGGCGCCGCGCGCTTTGGCGTGGCTTTCGGTTTCCAGAATCAAGATGGCCGCTCCCTCACCAATCACCAAACCATCGCGGTTTTTATCGAATGGGCTGGGCGTGCCTTCATCAGCCGCGCGGTGCGACATGGCCTGCATGCGGTCAAAGGCCGCCACGCCCACCGGCGTAATCGTCGATTCAGCCGCCCCGGCCACCGCAGCATCCAGCACCCCGGCGCGTAGCATCATCCAGGCCGTGCCGATGCCATCCTGCCCCGACGCGCAGGCCGAGGCCACCGAGAGCGCCGGGCCTTTCATGCCGTGGTCAATTCCGGCCAGGCCGGCCACGCCATTGGGCATCATCATCGGAATCATAAAGGGGCTGGCCTTGCGCGGCCCTTGCTCATGAACGTCCACAATGCCGACTTCCATGGCGTTCAGGCCGCCAATCGCCGCCGAAATCACTGACCCAATCCGCGGCGCGTTCTTTTCCGTTATCTCCAGCCCGGAATGCTCCAGCGCCTGGGCCACGGCGGCCGCGCCAAAGCATTGGTGGCGGTCGCGGCGGCGTACTTCCCGCGCCTCCATGTATTGCTCCGGGTCGAAATCCTTGACCTCGGCGCCTATCTTCACCAGGAAATCGCTGGTATCAAATTGGGTAATCGGCCCCACGCCCGACACGCCATTGATGGCGTTCTCCCAATTCTCTTTGACGTTGTTGCCAATCCCGCTGACGGCGCCCAGGCCGGTAATTACAATTTTCTCAGGCATAGAGTCTCCAAACTAAATCGATTTCAATCCGGAACCAGTCAATATCACCACAATCGGCTCGGGCAGCTGCGCGGCCACCTGCTCCAGCGCGCTCCACACAATTGCCGATGTAGGCTCTACAAATAACCCCATTGCGGCCAATTTGTCACGCCCGGGCAGGATTTCCTCTTCCTCCACGGCCAGCACCGCGCCGCCACTGTGCTGAATCGCCTGCATCAGCGCATCCCCGCGCACCGGCTGGCGCACGCGCACCCCCTCGGCCAGGGTCGCACCCTCGGTCATCCAGGCCAATCCAGCCGCGCCCATATTGGCCACCGCCCACAGTGGAGCGCAGGCGCGCGCCTGGACGCCCGCCAACCGCGGCAGCGTTTCGACCACCCCAGCCGCCTGCAGCGCGCGGAAACCCTCGGCGATGCCCAGCAGCAGGCTGCCATGCCCCACCGGCGCAATCACGCTGCCCGGCGCCTGGCCCAACTCATCAACCAGTTCGTACGCAATCGTCGCCAGACCGGCCAGGCCAAAGGGCAGCATACTGTGGCTGGCGTAAACCGCGCCCTCTTCGGCCGCCGCGCGCACCGCCTTGCCCGCTTCGGAGCGCGGGCCAAGAATGCGCACCAGTTCCGCGCCGTGGGCTTCGATTTGGGCGCGCTTGGGGCCGGACGCGTAGTCGGGCACGAAGACCCGTCCGCGGATGCCGGCCCGCGCGGCATAGGCCGCGAAGGAAGCCCCGGCATTGCCCGAGGAATCTTCCACCGCTGCGTCCACGCCGCGCGAGCGCAGAAAGCTGAGCGTGGGTGCGGTGCCGCGGTCTTTGAAGGAGCCGGTCGGATTGAGGAATTCCAGCTTGAAGGCCACCTGCTTACCCGCCAGGTCGCTGGTCAGCAGCGGTGTAGCGCCCTCGCCCATGCTCAACACCGGGGCATCGGCGGGCAGCCCAAAACTGTGGCGATAACGCCACAGGCCGGGTAAGTCGGGTTCGATTTGCTGGGGGTCGTAAGTCAGTAAGCCGTTGAGCGCATACGTGCCGCCGCAGTGGGCACACTTGTAGGGTAGGCCTTCATCCGGATAAGAACGGTGGCAGTTGCTGCAATGATAGCTGGTCATCAATCGCTGGTGCTGGGCAGGTAATCACCCTCCACCCACATTTCGCCATTTGCGCCGACCTCTTTCTTCCACACCGGCACGATTTCTTTCAAGCGGTCAATGCCATAGCGGGCAGCCTCGAAGACGCCGCTGTCGCGGTGGCCGGCGGTGCAGGCAATCAAGACGGTGGGCGTGCCCGGTTGTAACACGCCAATGCGTTGGGTGATGGCGATGCCTTCCACTTCAGGCCACTGCGCACGGATTTCATCCGCCACCTGCTGCATTTTGGCTTCGGCCATCGGCTGATAGGCTTCGTATTCCAAATGCTCGGTCTGGTGGCCGGCGCCGCGGGTGGTCACCCCGCGCACCATGCCGCTAAAGAAGCAGGCCGCGCCGGTGGTGGGCAGCGTAATAGCCGCCAACATGGCGTTCAAATCAAGTTCATCTGCGATCACGGCGAAGATTTCAGGGAACTCGCTGCCGCCGCTCACCGGTGGAAAGACCGCCACCTCTGCGCCTTCGGGTATCACTGTAGCGTTGTCGGCATATTCTTTGTTAACCGCCACAACCAGGTCGGCGGCGTGCTGGGGTAACTCGGGATAGCTGGCAAACAGGGCCTGCTTCAGGTCGGCCACGTCCGCGCCGTCCTCCAGCTCCAATTCGGCGCGCGCCACCCCCGCCCGCTCCTTCAACGTGGCGAAGAACAGCACCTGGATTTTATTCATCCTTGGCTTGCTTTTCCTTCTTGGCTATGCGCAACTCTTCGGCTTTACGCCGCTGTTGCTCCAGCAAGGTGAATATGCTGCGCCCGCTGACGCGCATGCCCTCTTTCTTCTTGCGCAGATTGCGCTCGCGCTGCCGCCATTTTTCCTGGGCCATCACTCGTGATAATCCCCACTCTTGCCGCCCGTTTTCTCCACCAGGCGCACATTCTCAATGCGCATGTCTTTTTGGGCCGCTTTGGCCATGTCATAAATCGTTAGCGCCGCCACCGACACGGCGGTCAGCGCCTCCATCTCCACGCCGGTTTTGCCGCTGATACGGACTTCGCCGCGGATGTGGATACCCGGCAAAGCCTCGTCCAACTCAAAATCCACCGCGATGTGGTCGACCACCAAGGGATGGCAGAAGGGAATTAGCTCGCTGGTGCGCTTGGCAGCCTGGATGCCGGCCACCTGGGCCACGCTGAGGGCGTCACCCTTCTTGAGGGCACCGCGGCGCACCAACTCCAGCGTTTCGGCGGCCATATGCACCTCGCCCACCGCCACTGCCTTTCGAGCGGTGACGTCTTTGGCGCCCACGTCCACCATGCGGGCGCGGCCGTCTTCATCTATATGGGATAGTTTGGGCTCGGGCATGCGGCGATTATAGCATCGCCCAATTAACAGCTAGAGAGCAAGAAAAGCTGCTACGATTTCGGGGTCAAAGTGCTTCCCGGACTCGTCCGCAATGTACTTCAAAGTCTTTTCGCGCGTCCAGGCCTTACGGTACGGGCGGTCGCTGGTGAGCGCATCATAGACATCAGCAACAGCAAAAATTCGAGCACCAAGCGGAATATTCTTTTGTTTCAACCCCTGCGGATAGCCGGACCCATCCCACTTTTCATGATGCGCATAGGGTATGTCCAGCGCCTTACGCAGATAGCCCAAATTCTTGAGCCATTCGTAGGCGTAATACGGATGCTTTTTCATCTCAGCCCATTCCTGGTCGGTTAGGGCGCCTGGCTTGAGCAAAATTTCATCAGGGATAGCCATCTTGCCCACATCATGCAGCAGAGCACCGCGCCAATAATGGCCGAGCTCGTCTTCGGAAACACCGACTGCTTTGGCCAGACCGAGCGTCATTTCAGACACACGGCGGGTGTGACCGGCCGTCTCGTTATCGCGGAGGTCGAGGGCTGTGACCCAACCCTCAAGGGTACGGTCATATGTGTCCTCAAGCTCAGCTTTGGAGGTTGCCAGATTGGTAAATAGCTTGGCGTCCTCAATCGCAATGGAAGCTTGACCAGCAATGGCTACAAGAAATTCACGGGCTTCCTCGTCCAATTGATTCGAGTCTCGTTTATACGCTTCGAGTATCCCCAACAAACTTCCGCGCGAGACGAGCGGCGCTGCGTAATATGAAACAAATTTTTCAGCGCGAAGTAGACCCTGGCGCGTAAACCCGATTGACGGGTCACGCGTGTCTTCAACCCAATGCAACTCCAATTCCTGGGCAGATTTACCTGATATTCCTTCGCCTACATGAACCATGCTGCGCTGGATTTCTTTGGTATTGAAGCCTGCCCCGGCGCTGTAGGTGAGCCAGTCATCTTCATCCACCAACAACACGGCAGCGGCGTCCACGTCCAGTAAGGTCAGCGTCTCGGAGAGGACAGAGTCCAATACCTCTTCCAGATTTAACGTGCTGGTAATCGCCTGGTCAATTGTGCGCAGGGCTTGCAGACGCCGCAGTCTATCACGGGCGCTTTGTTCACTGTCGCGCAACCTATTCTCAGTTTGTACTCTCTTGGTGATATCCGCCCCATATAAATTGACATAGTCGTTGCCCGCAATAGGTACAAACGCTAGAGAGAAGACTTTGGAGCCAATCTCAATGTCGGTCGTGTTGATTTCGCCGCTTTGCATAGCGGTCTCGACATTGCTGTGCCATTCAGTAGGAAGCAATTCCCCCATATGGCGTCCCCATTGCTTTAGCAGTGGAGCACTGGCCCCATTAGCATAGGCAATTCGAAAATCTTCTCGAATACGCAGTACCGGAAAGGGATTCTCTTTCGGAAAGCGAGACAGGGATTCAATTTGCCGCTCAGCGATTTTTTGCTCAGTGATATTGTCGAATACCAGCGTGAATTCACCTTTACGCTTACTGTATAGAAAAAGAGAAAATCAGCTATCTAACTGTTCAAAATAACTTTCATATCGAAACACTTCATCATGGTAGGCTGCAAGATAGTACTTGTTGAGTGTCTCTTGATTGGTTTCTCTAAAATCAGTAAAAACTTCGCTGACAAGTTTCCCAGTAACATCCTCAATCCCCGTCAAATCTCTAAATGCGCGATTGGTAGATAGGTAGCGGAAATCACTCGGCTGTCCCTTTTCATCAAGAATGATTTCAGCATCCACGATACCGTTTAGCATGGCATCAAACATGGCACGATAATTCTTCTCCTGGTGACGGAGTTCCAAGTCTCTCTCCAGCACTTGTCCTGAACTGGCGGTTAGCCCTTGCACTAAGATGCCGACTGGAATTGTGGCGATGAAATTCACCGAAATAAAATTGATTGCAAATGTCACCCATTCCAGCAATTCATAGTCGGCCAAACCAGCTAGCCAATACGTTTCGCTTGCAATTCCCCAGGTCCCTAAGGCTAGTAGAAGGAAATTTGAAGCAACTACAATCAAACCGGCATTAAGGCCAAGCAATAAACTGGCCATCGGTGCCACTGCGAAAAACCAAAAAAACGAAGATGCGATTTCACCATCGCCGGCCAATGCGGTTACGCCTTGAATGGCAATCAACGCGCAGAAAGTGATTACCCTGATTTTGTACGGTGTGTTGCGGAGCGGTACCAGGGCGAGAAGTCCCACCACGGTAAAAAATATCCCCACGGCATAAGGAATTTGCCCAAGTTGCAACCCGGCGAACAAAATGCCCGGTCCACCAATGAGTCCCAGGAGAACGCCAGCACGCAGCAGGTAAGTGTATACGCGCTCTCGCCAGAACTCGAGCCCTACCTTGCAATGAATTTCTTTGGCTTCTGTTGTCTCTAGAAACCAGACGACAAAACGCTTCACCCCTGCCCCATTCCTTTCCCGTTCATTGATTGGGAGATTTTTGTTTAAGCATTTTATTCATACTACTGATCCCAAACCTTAAAGAGATCGCATTGAGTCATCTAATCTTACGCCGCATTGCTATAATTCCCGAACAATTCTACCTGAGGACATATATGCAAGACATCATTTCCCGCCTGACCGAAGCCCAAGAACGCATCCAATCCCTCCTGGAGCGTCTTTGACTTAGCCCAACGCGAGGCTGAGTTAGCCAAACTAGACGAAGAAGCCCAGGCGCCCGACCTGTGGGATGATTCCCAGAGCGCCCAAAAATTGATGAAGCGCCTCTCCGATCTGCGCAACCAGATCGAGCGCTGGCGCAGCCTGGAGCAGCGCATCGCCGACGCCCTGGAACTGGCCGAACTCGGCGACGAGAGCCTGCGGGGCGAGCTGGAGATCGAGGCCGCCAAGCTGGAAACGGAAGTCGACCAGGTGGAGCTGCGCACCATGCTCTCCGGCGAATACGATGCCGGGGACGCGGTGCTGTCGATCAATGCCGGCGCAGGCGGCACGGAGGCCCAGGATTGGGCCGCCATGCTGCAGCGCATGTACCTGCGTTACGCCGAAGCCAACGGCTACAAGGCTGAGGTGCTCGACTTCACGCCTGGCGAAGAGGCCGGCATCAAATCAGTGACGATCGCCGTGGAAGGCGACTACGCCTACGGCTACCTGCGCGCCGAAAAAGGCGTCCACCGCCTGGTGCGCATCTCCCCCTACGACGCCT
>OMJR01000171.1 GCA_900299355.1 Anaerolineaceae bacterium | reverse complement strand
CAAACGCAGCCTGACCTGGTTTCCGCCGAAGGGCGATGTGTTTAAAAGCAATCAGGTAGCAGGCGCCGAGTTGGCCTTGCGCGCTGCCCGCCGCCGTGGAGTACCCTTCGTCGCACGTTGCGGTTATCTGCTCTCCGATTTTGAAGCGCGCCGCCACGGTGCGGACTCGACGCAGGCGCATCAAGCCAGGGCGCTCGAAGCCCGCATGTTTGGCCAGGCAGATGCGGTGGTGGTCACCACCCCGGCCATGCGAGACACAGTGGTCGCCGATTACGAATTGGCTGCCGAGCGCGTGCGGGTGATCCCGAATTATGTCGAGACCGACCGTTTTCAATCGACAACGGCGCCTGCTAACTCGCGGCCGCGCATTGGCTTTGTGGGGCGTCTAGACCAGCAAAAAAACCTGCCGGCCCTATTAGATGCAGTCTCAACATTGGATGTGGATTTGGCCTTGGTCGGCGATGGGCCGCAGCGCGACCAGCTGACCCAGCAGGCGGCGGCAGGCGCCGCGCGGGTGGAGTTTATGGGCGGGCGCGCGAATGAGGACTTGCCCGCCATTATGCGGGATTGGGATCTCTTTGTCTTGCCCTCTTTGTATGAAGGCCATCCGAAAGCGCTGATTGAAGCGATGGCGGCGGGCCTGCCGGTGGTGGGCAGCAATGTGATCGGTATCCGCGAAATCATTACGGATGGTGAAAACGGCCTGCTGGCTGAACCGGATGCGGACAGCCTTCGGGAGGCGATCCAGCGCCTGATTCAGGACAGTGCCCTGCGCCAGCGTCTCGGTCGAGCTGCGCGCGAGTATGCCGTCCAGCATTTTTCGCTGGAGCGGATTGTGGACTTGGAGTTGGAGATGCTGCAGGCGGTGGCCGGTGCCTAAGGTTTCGGTGGTCATGGCGGTGCACAACGGCGGCGCCTACTTGAAAGAGGCGACTGAAAGCATCCTGCGGCAAAGCCTGCGCGATTTTGAGTTGATCGTGGTGGACGATGGATCCAGCGACGAAAGCGCCGCGCTGCTGGAGGCCTTTGGCGATGCCCGTATCCGTATATTGCGCAACCAGCAGCAGCTCGGTTTGAGCGCCTCGCTCAACCGTGGCGCAGACACCGCCAGCGGCGATTACATTGCCCGCATGGATGCCGATGATGTCAGCCTGCCGGCCCGGCTGGCGGCCCAGGTCGCCTTTCTCGACCGGCATCCCGAGGTCAGTATTGTCGGCTGTTGGGCGCGCACGATTGGCGAGAGGCCTCCGCAGACCTGGCGCTATCCGACTGCCGACGCCGATATCCGCTGCGCTTTCTTGTTCCATTCGGTGTTGGTGCATAGTGCGGTGATGTGGCGGCGGCCCGATTTCGAAGGCCATGGCCTTCGCTACGATGAAGGCGTAGAACGCGCCCAGGATTACGAGCTGTGGACCCGGGCCGCGGAGCATGTCTGCTTTGCCAATCTGCCGCGCGTCCTGCAGCACTATCGCTTGCATCCCGACCAAGTCGGCCGCCAGCAGACCGGCGCCCAGCAAGCGGTGGCGGACACCGTACGGGTGCGCGAATTGCAGGCGCTGGGGATAGACAGCAACCCAGCCGAATTGGAGTTGCATCACGACTTGGCGCGCGCCCACTATCCTCCGGGAGAGGCTGGGTTGGATAAAGTAGAAGCCTGGTTTAATAAGCTGCTAGCCGCCAACCAAGTATCCCAGCGATACCCGGCCGAGGCGCTGAAGCGCACCCTGGGCCGCCACTGGTTGCTGGCCTGTCGGCGGGTAGTGAGGCAGTTGGGGATGGTCGCCTGGCGGCGCTACCGCTCCTCATCCTTGTCTTGGGGCTTTTATCTGGAATTGTGGCTCAAAGCCCGGTTGGCTGAATTGCGGGGCGCGCAATGAAAAAGATCGCCGTGGTGGCCTATTCGGCGCCCCCTTACAGTGCTGGTGGGATTGCATCCGCGCACTTCAATCTCTTCCGCGCCCTGCGCGCCGCGGGCTATGGCGCGCGCCTGTTCACCTTCGGCGATCCCGGTCGGGCGGATGAGGAACACATCGTGCGCCGCGGCGGTCCCCCCTGGCTGAACGCACTACTGCGCAAGCTGCTGCAATGGATGTTTATGCTGATCCAGCCTGGGCAACGCGCCTACCAGCTCTCGGATGTGCTCACCTCGCATGTAGGCGCGCGACGCATGGGCCGGGCGATCAAGGCGTTTGAACCCGATGTGGTTATTCTGTCCGACCACGGCGCCCCGGGCCTGGAAGTGCCGCGCATGCCTCAAGCCAAATTGATCGTTTCATCGCACCATAACCCTTTGCGTTTCGCGGGCGAGCCGCTCTTGGGCAAATTCTCCCAGTTGGATGCGCGTCTGGCCCTGGCTCTTGAGCAGCGCGTGATTGACCGCGTGGATGCGGTCTACTGCTCGGCGCCCTACTCGCGTGACTGGTTCACGCGCGCCTATCGCTTTGATGGGCCGATCCATATCATTCCCAACCTGTTGGATGAGGAGACCCTGCACAGCGTCGCCCCGCACGATTTGCGCCCGGAATTGGGTTTGGCCGCCGAGACAGTGCTGATTTATATGCCCTCGGCCACCAGCCGTTTGAAGGGTGGCGAGTACTGGCTGGAGATTGTGCAGCGGATTGCGCAAGCGAGCGACGATCCGATTGGCTTCTATATGCCCGGGCAGCCACCAGCGGGTTTTACCCTGGATGACGCCTCGCTGCCGCAGAATGTGCGCCTGTTCATGCCCGGCCAGCAGCCTTATGCGGAGCACGTGGCAATTGTGAAAGCCTGCTCGTTTGGGATTTCCCCCTCTTTGATTGAGAATTACAGCATGGCCTTGCTGGAGGCGGTGGTGTGTGGCGTGCCCATGCTGGCTTTTGATACCGGCGGCAACGCGGGCATCATTGTGGATGGTGAAGATGGATTCCTGGCGCCGCTGGGCGATATGGACACTTTATGCGCTTACGCGATTGACTTGTTGGATCCCGAGAAGCTGGCGGCATTGCAGCAGCGCACTAGCGATTACAGCCAGCGCGAACTGTCCGCCCAAAAAACGATACAAGCGTTCATTGAGATGATTGAGGCCGCATGACCCCGCGGATTAGCTTCGGCATCCTGGCGCTCAACGCCCAACCCTTTTTGGAAGCCAACCTGCGGGCGCTGTATCCCTTAGCGCACCAAATCATCGTGGTGGAGGGCGCAGTGCGCAGCGCGGCGGCACTGGCTTCGCCCCAGGGTCATTCCACCGACGGCTCGCTGGAGATGTTGCAGCGCTTCCAGGCCGACGAAGATCCCCAGCACAAGCTAACCATCGTCTCGGCGCAGGATGCCGGCTATAAGGACGGCTTGTGGCCGGAAAAAGATGAGATGTCGCGGGCCTATGCCGAGCGCGCTACCGGTGATTGGCTGTGGCAGGTGGATGCCGACGAGTTCTACCTGCCCGCGGACATGCGGGCGGTCCAGGCCATGCTGGCTGAGCGCCCCGAGATTACGGCGGTTTCCTTTCCTTACAAGGAATTCTTTGGCGGTTTTGAATACCTGCTCAATGGGAAGTGGCAGATCTTTGATTACCCGCGGGTCCACCGCCTCTTCCGCTGGGGGCCGGGCTATCGTTATCAGGGCCACCGCCCGGCGACGGTGGTGGATGCCGAAGGGCGCGATTTGCGCGATCTGAATTGGGTGCGGGATCCCCGCAATGGAGCCCGTCCGGTGTACATGTACCACTATGCGTATGCGCTGCCCAAACAGGCCCGCCAAAAGGTGGATTACTACGCCCATGTGGACTGGACAAATGAATTCCGCGACAACCAGCGCTGGTACGACGAATCCTATATTGCCCTGCGCAACCCTTTCTTTTTGGGCGAGCGTGGCTTTCCGATTTTTCAGTGGCTGGAACGTTTCAAGGGGGAGCACCCGCCGAAGATCCAGGCGCTGCGGCAGCAATTGGAGTCGGGCGCACTGCCCTACGAGCAGCGCCGCAGTACAGATATTGATCGCTTATTGAAAACGGGCTGGTATCGCCTGGCCACCCGGGTGTTGAGGTGGCTGCTGCCGCTTTACTGGCGTCTGCGCCGCGGCCAGCGCGACTAGAGCGGGTACTCCATCGCCGCGAGCACCGCGCCAAAGTGCTGGTTGAGCGCCTCAATCGTCTCCGGCTGCAGTTTGCGGCGGTGGTCGCCGGGGGTCTCCTGGCGGCGCTGCGAATACTTATCTTCCTTTTTTACGTCAAAATTGGCTTCATCCATAATGGCCTGTACCAGGCTTTGATGCCTGCCCATGTCGATATGAGTCACCAATTTGGTCAGCCAGCGTTCAAAATCACCGACCATCTCCTCATATGTAAGGAACAGAGCATCCGTTTTGAGTAGCGTATCGCAATAGCGGGTATAGACATTGAGCGCTTCATCAATATTGCTGAGCACGAACTCGTCCACGCTAAGGTCCTGGGCTTCCTTTCGGCGGCGCAGTAATTTGGGCGAGATCACTGCGTGGCTGTAGGCGGTGGAATAGTAGAGGGAGGTGAGCACATCGCGGGGATCGCGCAGGTTCAGGACTACCCGGTATTGGTCCATGTTGGGGATCGGGCGATAGCTACCGATCGCACCGTAGCAGTATCCGCGTGGCTGGAAGGCGGTTGCCAGACTCCCGTCGGGCTTGTAGGGGTTGAATTCACGTGGCGGTGGGTCCACGGCCACGTAGGCATCAAAATCAATCGCCCGCATACCCTCGGCTTCGGCCAGGCGCACCAGGATGCTGCGCACATAGCGTGAGGCGCATTTGGGATGGGTGAAGAAGAGGATGCTGGGATGTTGGGACTCGCTCAGGGGTACGCCCTGCGCCAACTGGCGCTCAGCGTTGAACATCCGGCGGTAGCGCGGTTTCTGCACCAAGCGATAGAAAGCGCGCGGAAAATGGCGCTGGGCGCGGCGTTCCAGATAGGTAGTTAGCGGCTTGAGCATGGGCTTTTTAATTATACTAGTGCCACCTTGCGCAGCCTCATTAGGCCTAAAGAGGCGGCCTCCCAAGGGTATAATCACGGCCCAAGCTGGACAATGATGACTTGGACTCAAAAGGTGCCATCCCCATGCCCGATCAGTTAAATGTAGAGAGTGTTGAATACCACGGCGTAAAGTACGCCGAAATCATTTGGGCTCACACCCGGGTGCAGAAGACGACT
>OMJR01000170.1 GCA_900299355.1 Anaerolineaceae bacterium | reverse complement strand
TCTTCGTGACCGAGGACGGCTGGGAGTCCGACCTGGACCTGGGCCACTACGAACGCTTCGTGGATATCAACCTCAACTCGGTCTGCAACATCACCACCGGCCAGGTCTATGCCGATGTGATTGCCAAGGAGCGCCGCGGCGATTACCTGGGCGGCACCATCCAGGTGATTCCCCACATCACGAACGAAATCAAGCGCCGCATCGGCCTGGTGTCCAAGACGACCGGCGCCGAAATTGTGATTGTCGAGGTGGGCGGCACGGTAGGCGACATCGAGTCGCTGCCCTTCCTGGAGGCGCTGCGCCAGATGCGTTCGGATGTTGGGCGGGAAAACTCCTTCTATATCCACGTCACCTGGCTGCCGCATATCGCCGCCACTAACGAACTCAAGACCAAACCCACCCAGCATTCGGTGCGCGAACTGCGCGCCCTGGGCATCTCGCCGCACATGATTGTGGCCCGCGCCGATTTGCCGATTGAAGACGAATTGCGGGCCAAGATTGCCCAGTTCTGCGACGTGGAGCAGGAAGCCGTGGTGCCGATGCACACCACCGAGGTGATGTACGAGGTGCCGCTGCTGCTCGAAAAACTGGGCGTGGGTGATTATGTCTTGAAGGAATTCGGCCTGGAACCGCGCAAGCAGCCGCAGTGGGAGGTGTGGGAGCACCTAGTGGCCGAAGCGCGCAAAGAGAAGCCCAAGGTCAAAGTGGCCCTGGTCGGCAAGTACGTCGAACTGCACGACGCCTATATGAGCGTTCGCGAATCGCTGCAGCACGCCGGCCTGGCGCTGGGCGTAGAGGTTGAAATCGAATGGCTGCACTCGGTTGAATTAGAGAAGGGCTTTGGCTGGGATGAGCTGCGCGCCGCGGACGGCGTGCTGGTGCCGGGTGGCTTTGGCAGCCGCGGCATCGAAGGCAAAATCCAGGCCGCCAAGCATGCCCGTGAAAACCAGGTGCCGTATCTGGGTCTCTGCCTGGGCATGCAATTGATGGTGATTGAATTCGCCCGTAACGTGCTGCAATACCACACGGCCAACTCGACCGAGTTCGACCCCTCAACGCGCTATCCGGTGATTGACCTGATGCCCGACCAGCGCGAGATTGCCGACATGGGCGCTACCATGCGCCTGGGCGTTTACCCCTGCAAGCTGGAGAACGGCAGCCTGGCGGCCCGCAGCTATGACGCCGACATCATCCACGAGCGCCACCGCCACCGCTTCGAGTTCAACAACAGTTTCCGTGATGCTTTTGAACAGGCCGGCATGAGCCTCTCCGGGCTGTCGCCGGATGGCCGCCTGGTGGAAATCGCCGAGATGGACGACCATCCCTTCATGATTGCCAGCCAGTTCCATCCCGAATTCCTGTCGCGGCCCACGCGCCCGCATCCGCTCTTCCTGGCTTTTGTGAAGGCGGCCGCCCAGCGCGCCGGTGTGGTAGAACAGGGCTTTGACCTTGAAACCGATTTGAAGGAGCAAGAGTCCTGATGGGCAGCAAGATTCAATCGATTATTGGCCGCCAAATCCTCGATTCGCGCGGCAACCCCACCGTAGAAGTTGATGTGCGTCTGGAAGACGGCAGCCTGGGGCGCGCCGCGGTGCCCTCGGGCGCCAGCACCGGTGTGCACGAGGCGCTGGAGTTGCGCGATGGCGACCCAGCCGTTTATGGAGGCAAAGGCGTCTTCAAAGCTATCGTGAACGTCAACGAGAGCATCGCCCAGGCGCTGAGGGGCGCGGATGCCAGCCAGCAGCGCGAGATTGACGAACGCCTGCTGGAGTTGGATGGCACGCCCAACAAAGCCAAGCTGGGCGCCAACGCTATGCTGGGCGTCAGCCTGGCCACCGCCAAGGCCGCGGCGGCCTCGCTGGGCCAGCCGCTCTATCGCTATGTTGGTGGCGCGGACGCCAACCTGCTGCCGGTACCGATGATGAACATCCTCAACGGGGGCGCGCACACGGGTTGGCAATCCACCGATGCCCAGGAATTCATGGTCATGCCCTTGGGCGCGAACAGCTTCGCCGAAGGACTGCGCTGGGGCGTGGAAATCTATCACGCCCTCAAGGCAGTGCTAAAGGGGAAAGGCTATTCGACTTCGATTGGCGACGAGGGCGGTTTCGCCCCGGCGTTGAAAGCCAACGCTGAAGCCGTGGAAGTCGTGTTGGAAGCGATTGAGAAGGCCGGCTACAAGGCGGGTGAGCAAATTGCGATTGCCCTGGACCCGGCGGCCACCGAGCTCTATGACAAAGAGACCAACGAATATTATCTGCGCAAGGAAGACAAGCGCCTGAGCACCGACGAAATGATTGAGTTCTGGACATCCTGGGTCGACCAGTATCCGATTGTGTCGATTGAGGACGGCCTGGCCGAGGATGATTGGGCCGGCTGGACGGCGCTGACCGCCGCCATCGGCGACCGCGTGCAGCTGGTCGGCGATGACTTGCTGGTCACCAACCCCGAACGTGTGCAGCGCGGCATCAATGAAAAGGCCTGCAATGCACTGCTGGTCAAGGTCAACCAGATTGGCAGCCTGAGCGAAACGATTGACGCGGTGCGACTGTGCCAATCCAACGGCTGGAAGGCGGTTACCTCACATCGCTCTGGCGAAACCGAAGATGCCACCATCGCCGACTTGTCGGTGGCGCTCAACACGGGACAAATCAAGACCGGCGCCCCGGCGCGCAGCGACCGCACCGCCAAATACAACCAGCTCCTACGCATCGAAGAGGAGTTGGGCAGCCAGGCGCGTTACGGCGGCTGGGATGCGTTGGCCCGCGGCTAAGCCGTCATTGCGAGGAGTACTAAGCGAAGCTCAGAACGACGAAGCAATCTGCTACTCTATTCATTTGTTCGACTAAAAAGAGAATGCGCTCCTGATTGGGGGCGCATTTTGGTTTCACTACCAACTAGTTGGCTCAGTTGAAGATTGCCGCGTCATACAACCTGAGGTTTTATAACCACAAGTTGTACTCCTCGCAATGACGTTTATTCTTTGGCTTCGCTTGCTTCGATGGCGCGCAGCAGCGCTTCCTCTTCGAGGGTTACCAGATATTCTTCTTCTAAGGTGCGCGGTGGGCGCAGCAGCAGGTAAATCAGCACACCGGGGATAAAGAGCACGACTACCACCAGCACGGCCAGCGCACGGGGTAGCGGTTCCTCCAGGCGTGCCTGGGCGTCGCGGCGCGTCCACATGATGAGGCTGAGCCACAAGGCCACCAGGAAGACGGCGGCCCAGGCGCTCACCGCGGTAGCTAAACTGCTCATACTGCTGGGGTCGAAAATCATCGCGCGGATTATAGCATGCGGAATTTTGACATCCGGCAG
>OMJR01000169.1 GCA_900299355.1 Anaerolineaceae bacterium | reverse complement strand
GGTAGGTCATGGTCCTTCCTTTCATGGTTTTCGAGACCGTATGAAAGGATACCTGACCTACCTTTTTTCAAATCCTACAGAAACAAATTTACACTAGCAATTCAGCGAAATTGCTAAAGAACGTTCTGCTTACGACTGAGGAAAAGAAATAGTCAACAATTATAGTATTGGCATCAAAGACAATTATCATGGACCTGGTTATTCTACATGGTAACTACCTTTGAAAGCTAGGAAAATGTATTTAAATTGAACCCAGTTCCAATCATCTTGGTGACAAATTCGAACTGGATGTTTGGCCAGAGTAAGAAGGAATCTGGAATATGACAAAAATTTGTATGGTGGTTTTACAGACTTGGGCCCTGCTGCTTGCCGCCTGCGGGCCGGCGGTATTTGCCGCCAGCGAGTCGCCTACGCTGGCTAGCATATCAGCGCCCACGGCGACCGAGACGGCGATCCCATCCGCGACACCGACCACGACCCTGGCGCCGGGCGAAGTGCGCCTGGGTGAACGCGCCATAGTAGAAGGGTACTTCAGCATCCGCGTGCCTGAAGGTTATGCCAGCGAAGTGCAGGCGCAGGGCATTGCGGTCAGTGATGTGATCCAGGCTACGATTATGTTCCTGGTGGTCAATGGTCCGGACGCCAGCGGGCGGGCGCCCTCGCAGATCTACCTGGAGAACGTCAGCACCTCCTTTGATGAAATTGCCCTGAGCGATCCCCAGCCCGTTACGATTGACGGCCGCACCGGCAGCGCGCAGGAAGTGGATGTGAGTTTCAGTGGCAGTATCGCGCGCGGGCGTTTTATTGTGCTGCCTTTTGAGAATGGCCGTGAGTTTTATTCCCTGGCGCTCAGCCCCACCGTGGAATCAACGGATTTGTGGGCCCTGGAGGGCGATGCAGTCCACAGCGCCGTGATCGAGAGTTTGTTGTTCGATGCGCAGATTGATTTTGGGCTGGCCTGCAGCGTATCGCCCGATTCCGAGTACGGCTATACCCAGACCAATCCGGTGCAAGTGGGCGGCGATTTCCTGGAGGGGCCGGCACGCGCCCGCGCCTACCTGAGCGCGCTGGGCGGCCCCAACGGGGAGCCGATCAATTATGAGCGCAGCGGCTCCCTGGTGGCGGAGGACGGCACCGTGCTGGACGCCTACCAGATCAGCATTCTGGGGCTGGACCAGACTGCGACGATTTATGTGGATCAGTACCACTTCGACACCTTGTTCGCGCCGGATGGGCTGACCTGTCTCGACGCTTTCCTGCTTGAGGCGCCCTAGGCCACAATAGACACCGCTATAATTCGGGCCGCTGGCCCATGAAAAAATTTACCGATACTCTCGATGCGTTTGTGCGCCACCCGCTGGCGGCGCCCTTCGCGCTCAGCCTGCTGGGCATCCTGGCTTACGGCGCGCACTTCGGCTACCTGGGCGTGTACTGGGACGACTGGCCCAAGCTGTGGGTCGCCCAGGCCTCTGGCGCGGATGCCTTGCGCTGGCTGTTCCTGAGCCGCCCGCTCAGCGGCACCTTTTTGAGCACCGCTTTCGGCTTGCTGGGCCAGAACGTGACTGCCTGGCTGTGGCTGGCGCTGGCCCTGCGCATTGGCGCGGCCCTGGTGCTGATGGTGCTGGTCAAGCGTTTGTGGCCGGGGCGCAGCGGGCTGGCCTTTGGGGTCGCGGCGCTGCTGCTGGTCTGGCCGGGCTTCAGCCAGCAATTCATCCCGATTTCGTATTTCCCGCATTTCCTGGCTCTGCTGTTGATGGGGCTGTCGATGCTATTCACCGTGCGCTCGCTGGGCGCGGACGAACGCGCCGGGCGCTTCCGCTTCCATGCCATCGCGCTCTCGCTGATTAGCTTGTTCACCACCGAGTATTTCTACGGTTTGGAATTGCTGCGCCCGCTGGTGATTTGGCTGGCCCTGCCGGCCGACGAGCGCGATTGGAAGCGGGTAGCGCGCCTGTGGGCCCCCTACGCGCTGGCGCTGGCGGTGGTCTTTGTGTGGCGCGGCTTGAATGCCGAACGCGGTGGCTACGACATCCAGTTGCTGACTGCCGACCCGCTGCAAGCGCTGCAGGATGTGGCGCTGGCTTTGTGGGTGCCCTGGGCGCAGGCCGCCCAAAGCCTGGCCGCGATGCAGGGACGGGTGCTGCTCTACGCGCTGGCGTTGGGTGGCGCGGCGGCCTTGCTGGTCTTCCTGGTCGCCTGGCGGCGGGGCGCCGCGCGCACAGAGCCGCGGACTGGCTTGGCGCTCATCGGGGTAGGGCTGCTGGCCATGCTGCTGGGTGATATCCCCGCACGTGCCGCCGATTTGCAGGTGGGCCTGGCCTTCCCGGCCGACCGCTTGACGCTGCCGCTGATGCTGGGCGCCACTCTGGCACTGGCTGGCGTGGCCAGCCTCTTTCATCCGCGCGCCATTCGGGCTGCTATCTTGGCGCTACTGGTGGGGCTGGCGGTCGCTTTCCACTTCGGCAACGCACTCGAATTTCGGGAGGATGCCGAGGCGCAGGCGGCGGTCTTCCAGCAGTTGGCCTGGCGTGCGCCCGGCCTGGCCGAGGGGACCACGCTGCTGACCCAAACGCTGCCCACGCGCTTTGCCACGGATAACTCGCTGACTGCGGTGCTGAATTGGGTGTACGCGCCGAGCTTCGGGCCGCCGGCCGCAGCTTACCAGCTTCAACAGCGCGAAGCGGCCACGGTGGATATTCCTTATCTGCTGCGCTACCTGGATTTGCGCGCAGGCTGGCAGCTGCCGCCCGCGGGCAGCGGGGCCGATTTTGCGGTGCCCAACTATTCCAACCTGCGCTTCAGCGGCAACGCCGACGATACGCTGCTGATTTATTACCAGGCGCCGTACTGCCTGCAGGTGCTGCACGCGGATTACAGCGCCGGGCACCCGCATTTGCTGGGCGCCACTTTCTATGCCGAGCATCCCGATTTGTTGGACGAAGTATTCAATCCTGAATTCCCGCAGTTTCCCGAGGAAAGCATCGAGTGGCTGCCCTATGCCGGCTGGGCGGCGATTGAGGCTGACGGCAACGCGCCTCAGCTGCCGCCCGCTATGGGCACAGGGTCCTCCGCTGAGGATTGGTGCTACTACTTCGAGCAGGCCGACCTGGCGCGCCAGCATTGGGATTGGGCCGCCGCGGCCGCCTTGGGCGACGAAGCGCAGGAGCGCGGGTTGGGCGCCGGGCACGCCAGCGAGTGGGTGCCCTTCATTGAGGCCTATGCCCACCTTGGCGATTGGGCACAAGCGCAGGCGCTTACCGAGCGCGCGCTGGCCGCGGATGGCGCGATGCAGGCTATGCTCTGCGCAACCTGGGCGCGGGTACTGGCCGCCAGCGGCCCGGCCCCGGAGATTGACGCCGCACTTGATTACCTGGCCTGTTCGGGCGCGTAGCCCAAATCTTCACCCGCTTTAACTCCATATTCCCCGCTTCGATAGATTTATCGGCCGGCTTTCGTTAATATCAGCCGCGATGCCAGAGTTATCAACTATCGTACGCTGGGTACACATCCTGGCTGGCGCCGGCTGGTTCGGCGAAGTGGTGATCGTGGCCTTCGTGCTGGTGCCCTTCGCGCGCAGCCTGCCCGCCGACAGCCAACGCGAATACCTGGTCGGCGTGTTCCCGCGCGTCTTCCGGCTGGCTTCCTGGCTGGCGGGCATCAGCCTGGTGGCGGGCCTGTGGCTCAACTACCTGCTAACCGGCTGGACCAATATGGGCGGCTATTTTTCGTCGCTGCGCGGCGGGGCGATCCTGGTGGGCGGCACGCTGGGCGCGCTGCTGGCGGGCTTCCACTATTTTGTCGAGCCGCACCTGGAGCATGGGCTGATGACGCTCAACGATGTAACCACTCAGAACCGGCTGATGCAAGTTCTGACCGTGGTGCCGCGGGCGGGTTTGTTGGTCTTGGTGGGAATCCTGGTTTCGATGATGATTGGCGCGCGCGGCGTTTAGTCCGCAATAAGCAGCCGCTACAAAACTTCCTTTAGAAACACATCCAGAATTTCGGGGTCGAAGTGGGTCTCGCTGCCGGCTTGCAGGTGCTGGCGCGCCTTTTCGTCCGACCAGGCGGGGCGATAGGGGCGATTGGAACGCAGGGCATCCCACACATCCACAATCGCAAAGATGCGCGCAGAGCGGGGAATCAATTCTTTCTGCAGGCCCAGCGGATAGCCGGTGCCATCCCAGCGCTCGTGGTGGTAGTGGGGGATATCCAGCGCCGGCTTGAGGAAATCAATCCGCGAAAGCAGTTCATGGGCAATGATGGGGTGTCGCCGCATCTGGTCCCATTCCGTATCGGATAGCGAATCCGGTTTGAGCAGGATGGTATCGGGGATACCCAATTTGCCAATATCGTGCAGCATGGCGCCGCGGCGCATGTTCATTAGGTCGCCGGTGCTGTAGTTCAGTGCGGAGGCCAGCGAATCGGTCAGCTCGGTCACCCGCTGGGAGTGGCCCTCAGTTTCGATATCGCGCACTTCCAGGGTCTTTGCCCAGCCTTCAATCGTGCGGTCATAGGCCAGCATGAGTTCAAGGTTGACACGTTGCAAGCTGCCGAAGGTGTCGATGTGGCTGATGGCAATCGCGACCTGGCCGGCGACGATTTCAAAGAATTCCAGCCAGCCCAAGTCATGCTCCAAGGGTGTGCGGTGGAATAACTCCAACACGCCCAACACCTGGCCCTTGGCCATCAAGGGCGCGCCAAAATAGGATTGGAAACCTTCGCGGCCAATCAAATTGCGCCGCGTAAAGCGCTGGTCGCTATCCAGGTCTTTGACCATAATGGTCTTTTGCTCCAGCGCGACGCGTCCCGAAAGGCCATCGCCCAGTTTGTTCACCACCGCGTTGATATCGTTGCCGTTAAAGCCACGAAAAGCGGCCACCTTCAGTTTCAGTGAATAGGGGTCAAGCAGCAGAATAGTGCCCGCATCCACGTCCAGGCCTTTGATTGCATGGTCGAGCACGATATCAGAGACCACCGACAGGTCGACCCCCGAGGTGATAGCCAGGTCGATTTGGCGCAAGGTGTGGAGGCGCTTGAGTTGCATGCGCACTTGTTGTTGGGCCAATTGGGTCGACGTAGCGTCCTGAGAGAAAATCAGGATGCCATCGGGAACAGGTTGGGCACGCAATTCGAACCAACCGACCGTGCCGTCGGGATAGGTGAACTCATTCAGAATGCGCACTGGCTCTTCGTCAGCCATCACGCGCTCCAATTGGGCAAACATCTCGGTGTCCTGGATGCCGGGATAGGCGTCCCACATGGTTTTGCCGAGCAAATCCTCGCGCGGCTGCCGGGCCTGTTCGATGGCGGCATCATTCAGGTAGAGGTATTTCCAGTCTTGGCTGATGACCTGACAACCTTCGAGAAGGTTGTCCAAAAGCCTTAACTCCTGGGCATTGAAATTTTGACGTGAAATAGGTCCTTGATATCTCCCCTCTGGACTAGTATGAGAATATCGGCAGGTTTACACTGAAAATCGACGCAAATGCGATAACAGCTAATGCGAAGAGAACTTACCGAATTCTTAGTTTAGGTTAAAGATTGAGGCTTGTGGCTAACAGTTTTGCAAGGTAGTGGCCTTAGCCAGTGCGGCGCACCATCGCATCGGTCATCCTGGCGACGCGCACCATGGTTTCCACATCGTGGACGCGGACAATGTCGGCTCCGCGCGCGATGGAAACCGCTACCGTGGCGGCGGTGCCCTCCACGCGCTGGTCGGGTGGTAAATCGAGGGTGTAGCCGATGAAGGACTTGCGCGAGGCGCCGACCAGCACCGGATAGCCCAGGGCTTTGATGGCGTCAGTGCGATCCAGTAATTCCAAATTCTGTTCGACCGTTTTGCCAAAGCCGATGCCAGGGTCCAGGATGATGTGTGCGTCGGGGATGCCGGCCGCCTGGGCGATGGCAACGCTTTCTAATAGCTCGCGGCGTATATCCTCAATCAGGTCATCGTATTCCACGCCGATATAGCGGCCGCCCAGGCGCCCGGCTATCTGGGCGTCGGCGGGCTTGCTGCGGTTGTGCATCAGCACCACGGGCACTCCGCGCGCGGCCACCAGCGGGGCCAGCTCGGGACCGGCGCGCAGCCCCCAGACATCGTTGACCAGTGCCGCCCCTGCATTCATGGCAGCGGCCGCTACCGCAGCTTTGTAGGTATCGATGGAAACCGGCGTATCAAATTCGGCGGCCAGGGCGGCCACCACGGGAACCACGCGCTGCATTTCTTCTTCGGCGCCGACTACTTTCGCTCCCGGGCGGGTGCTCTCGCCGCCCACATCCAGGATGTCGACACCGGCTTCGACGAAGCGGCGCGCCTGAGCCAGCGCGGCTGTGACCGCATAGTCCTGCTGGTAGAGGCCGTCGCCGGAGAAGGAGTCGGGGGTGAGATTGAGAATGCCCATCACATAGGTGCGGGAGCCCCAATCAAAAGTTGACTTGCCAATTTGTAATGAGGTCATGAAGCGCTTTCCTTGAGGGGGCCCAGGCTGGCGACCGCGCGGAACAGGACGAAAAGGCCAATCAGGCTGCCGAAAAGGATATTGACGGCGAAGGAGAGGGTTTTGAAATCCGGGGGCAGGTAGCCGCACAGGAAGCTGGAGAGCAAATAAACGAAGGCGACTTCAGCGACGCGCACACCGTCTATCGGGCGCGGGGTGACCACGGGCCGCGTTTGTTCGGCAGCTTGCTGCAAGGCGCGATGCAGCGCCCAGATAAAGAAGGCATAAATCAGCCAGATAATCAGCTGCGCCCCCAGGCCGGGGATGACTTCCGGACGGAGGAAAATGGTGGTCCATACATAATAGAAGACCAGCAGGCTAAGCAGGATGGTCTGGGTGCGGCCGCTGGGCAGCAAGTCGGCCAACGCTTGTTTGGCGCCGGCTTGCCGCCGCCACAGCCAGGTGAGCCCGCCGACTATCGCCAGGCCGCCTAGCCCGGCGAGCAGCCCGCCACCAGCCGGCATGCTGCTGGCTTGCATCCAACCGAGCAGGCCCGCCAGGCTAAATTGCAGCCAACGCCGGCCAAACAGGCGCCGCAGCCCGGCTGGCAGCGCGGCGGCGACATCGCGGCTGCTGGTGCCCAGGTATTCGGCCAGACCCAGCGGCAGGATAAAGCTGATGAAAGGGTGCCACCAGAGCACCAGGGTCGTGATGGCCAGCAGGTCTACGCCGGCAAAGGGCAGGCGCAGATCCCAGGGGGGCAAGAAGAGGACTTTCGTTATGTAGGCTTCGTATAGGCCGAAGAGCGCGCCGGCCAAGAAGAGTGCCGGCCAGCTGGGCCGCGCGCGCTTATAGATGAAGCTGGCCAGGACCAGCAGGTGTAAGCCATAGAGCGGCAGGATGACCAACAAGCCCCAGGCATCAAAGAAGGCGAAGGCCGAGGAGCCGCTGATGACTTCGGCGAAGAAGACCGAGAGCGCGGCGGCCAGCAGCCAGAACAGCCAGCGGCGCTTAATCATCGGCCGCCTCCGGAATGCGGAAGGGGCGGATGCCGCTTTGGTCCAGGGCGGCCAGCAATTCGGTGACGCTTTGGTTGCCCGGCGGCACAATCAAATCGGGTGCCAGGTCGGCCAGCGGGCGCAGCATAAAGGCGCGCTCGTGCAGGCGGGGGTGAGGGATGGTCAGGCCGTCTTCGTCCAGTAAGAGGTCGTCGTAGAGCAGGACATCAATATCGATTTCGCGGGGGCCATATCTGAAGGTGGCGCGGCGGCCCACTTCTTGTTCGATGTGCTTGAGGTGCTGCAGCAAGGCCTGGGGGCTCAACTCGGTCTCAATCTGTGTCACCAGGTTCAGAAAGGGGTCCTGCTCGGTATAGCCCCATGGATCGGTTTCATAGATGGACGAGGTAGCCATGGGGTGCAACGCTTCCAGCGCCGTCAGCAGGTTCGCGAGACGGTCGCCGAGGTTGCTGCCCAGGCCGAGGTAGGTGGTGTGTTTAGTCATCTTTGTTTTCACCACAGAGGGCACAAAGAGCGCAAAGGTTTTTTGTTTTGCATGACCAGTAGTGGCCGAATTCGCTGTCAAGGTTCATATATGTAAGGTAATTAGTCATTTTCACCACAGAGGACACAAAGGGCACAAAGTTTTTTTAGTTTGGTAGGCCATGAACCAGGCGCTTGATGCCGCGTTTGAGGATGGGAACATTAAAGTTAATCAGCAGGCCCAGCCAGTGACCCGATAGACGTAGATAGGTCAACAACTGGGCCTCGTGGATGGGTGCTAAGGAATCCACACTCTTTAGTTCCACGACGACCACATTATCAACCAGGAAATCAATTCGATAGCCAGCTTCCAATGTGCGTCCTTTGTACTCGATGGGAAGCGCTAGTTCAGACAAGAAGGGAAGCTTCCTCAGGCTGAGTTCCTGCGCCATGGCCATTTGGTAGGCTGATTCCAAGAGGCCCGGGCCGAGAGCCTTGTGCACTTCTATCGCTGCCGCGATGATGTCTTTCGACAGCTCGTTTGAACGCTGTTCTATTGTCATGCTTTGTGTTCTCTGTGCCCTTTGTGGTGAGGCTTGAGCATAACACAGGCGGTTAGAATAGCCGCATGGTCTCGGCACGCTTTCAATTTCCACAGGACTTTATGTGGGGCACGGCGACTTCCTCGCACCAGGTGGAGGGCGGCAACACCAATAACCAGTGGCATGCCTGGGAGCAGGCCAGCAAGGTTGAGCGCGGCGAGGTGAGCGGGCTGGCGGCGGATTGGTGGGGCGGCCGCTGGCGTGAGGATTTCGACCGCGCCGCCGAGGCGGGCCAGAATGCGCATCGCTTTTCGATTGAATGGAGCCGCATCCAGCCCACAGCGGACAGATGGGACGACGAGGCGCTGGACCATTATGTGCAGATGGCTAAGGGCGCCCTGGCGCGCGGCCTGCAGCCGGTGGTAACTCTGCACCATTTCACCCATCCGTTATGGCTGGATGAGTTGGGCGGCTGGGAATACGAGGGCACCCCAGCGCTGTTTGAGGCCTACACTCGCAGGGTGGTCAGCGCGCTGAAAGAGCACGTCTCGCTGTGGTGCACGATCAACGAGCCCAACATCCTGGTGGTGGTCGGCTATGTGGTGGCCTACTTTCCGCCGCAAGTCACCGATATCGGCCGCGCTTTCAGCGTGGCGCACAACCTGCTACGCGCGCATGCGGCCAGCTATCATGCGATCCACGAAATTCAACCTGGCGCGCGGGTAGGGCTGGCGCACCATTACCGCGGCATCAAGCCCGCGCGGCCGGGCCATCCGTTGGACCGCTTACTCGCGCGCATTCAATCGCGTTTCTTCAACGACTTCTTTGTGGATGGAGTGGCGACCGGCAAGCTGCGCCTGCTGCAGCACAGCGCGCGGGTGCCGCAGGCCCGGGGCACCCAGGATTATTTTGGCTTGAATTACTACACCGAGGACGAAGTGCGCTTCGCCTGGCGGCCCGCGGAAGCTTTTGGCGCACGCGCTTTTCGCCAGGATGCTGAGGTCAGCCCCCACAACTTCATGGCCAACGAGCCCCTCGGCTTCCGGCGCGCGCTGCTGTGGGCCAACCGCTACGGGCTGCCGATTATTGTTACTGAAAATGGCGCTGAAGACGAACGCGACGATTTCCGGCGGCGCTACCTGCTGCTGCAGGTGCAGCAGCTGTGGCGGCTGGTTAATGTGAATACGCCGATTGAAGTCTATTTCCACTGGTCGCTGGTGGATAACTTTGAATGGGATCGTGGCTGGCAGCAGCGTTTCGGCTTGTGGGAGTTGGACATTGAGACGCAGGCGCGCCGCAAGCGGACAAGCGCCAACCTCTACGCCGCAATATGCCAAAGCAATGGCTTCAGCACCGAGCTAGTGCAGCAGTACGCGCCGGACGTATTCGACGAGATGTTTCCGGTGTAACCCACATGTTATAATCTCGCCCGCTCAAAAAACACGGAGAGGTCGCATAGTCTGGCCTAGTGCGCACGCTTGGAAAGCGTGTATACCGCAAGGTATCGAGGGTTCGAATCCCTCCCTCTCCGCCACGAAAAAGACCGCCCCCAGCGGTCTTTTTGTTATCATTGCCCAGATAAGAAGGAAACAAGGAGCGATTATGGCTACCAAACACCGCATTTATGGCATTAGCTTCGGCAGCGTCTATCCGCATTATGTGACCAAAGCCGAAAAGAAAGAGCGCACCAAAGCCGAATTGGATGAGATCATCCGCTGGCTGACTGGTTACAGCCAAAAGGAATTGAATACCATCATTGACGATGGCACCAACCTTGAGACCTTCTTTGATCAGGCCCCGGAGTTGAACCCCGCGCGGCGTTTAATCACCGGTGTGATTTGTGGTGTGCGCGTGGAAGAGATTGAGGATCCGCTGATGCAGGAGATCCGCTACATGGATAAATTGGTGGATGAATTGGCCCGCGGTAAAGCGATGGAGAAGATTCTGCGCCAACCGGCGCCAACTGAGGCTTAAGCCCAAATGGGCGCACGCCTAGAGGGATAGTTCAAAGGGGGCAAATTGCAGCAAGAGCAGCGCCAACCCGGCGCCCAGCAACCAGCCGACAAGTACATCGGATAGATAGTGCAGCCCGGTGGCGATGCGCGCCAAGCCGACTAAGGGCGCCCATACCAGCAGGACGGCGGCCAGCCAGGCCGGTCCGGTCGCCTGGGCCAGCACGGCCAGCAGCATTGCTCGCGCGGCGTGGCCGCTGGGGAAGGAGTGCGGGTCCGTGCGGCGGTACATCTGGCCCCAATCGCCCGCCGGGCGCGCGCGGCGCACACTGAATTTAATCGCCATCACCACCAGGGCGGTGATCAGGATCGCGACGATGTAGGCAATCGCCCAGGTGCGCCAGTAGCCATTTTGGATAAAAGCCAACATTAGCAAGCCCGCCAGCCAGAACCACGAATCGCCGGAGTGTCCAAAGAGGATCGCCAGATTGCGCAGCAGGCCGGGCCGCTCGGCGAGGCCCAGGCGCGCGGACATGCGCGCATCCAATTCGAGTAATCGCTGCATATTAGGGGTTGCGGGCGGCCAGGTCGCGGGCGACGACCTCGAGTTGGTGGTTCTTGTCGACGTCCATGCCGACTTCGGCGTAGGGGCACAGCACGCCGCGCCCGCGGATGCCAAGGTTCTTGCTGGCCAGGCGGCCGGCGCCCTCGATATCCACGCGGCGGAAGAGCAGCGCCAACAGCGTGTCGAAGCCAACCAGCGCGGCCTGCTTGAGCGGGTTCTTACGTGCGTCGGCGATTTGCTGCCAGATGCTGCGCTCATCCAGGATCGTGCGCATGGAAACCACGTTCATATCTCCGCCACAAACTTCAATGCCCTTTAGCTTGGTGTAGGTGCGGTTGGAGCCCGGGAATCGGGCTTCCATCACGCTGCGCTCAATCACGTTGAAAACCACATCGTCTTCGCTTTTGATTTGTGATGTGACCCAATCGACCATTTCGCCGCTGATGCTGGGGATATCGGAAGAAACGATCAGGACGTGATCCTGGCCGGGGTTGATCGCGGCTAGTTCGCGAGCCGCGCCCAGGATGTTGTTGAGCATGCCGCCCTGGTTGGGCAGGTAATGCAGTTGTTTCTTGCAACTCAATCCTTCGCTGCCATCCAACCCGACGATCAACACATTCTTGATGGAGCGCGCGTGGCTGAGCGCATCCAGGATCCACTGGATCATCGGCTTGCCAGCCACGTCAATCAAAGCCTTGGAGCGCCCCTGGCTGTATTCGTAGAGTGCTTCGCCGGGTTCGGGGATGCCGCCGGCGGTAATCATCGCATCCATTAATTCAATTCCTGGATCTGGGGCTCGAGGCCCAACTGGTCGATGATCTCATTCAACTCGGTGTGAGTGAGCTTGCGGCCCTTGCCGGCGGCCGCGATCAAGGCAGCTTCCATCATGTTGGTGCCGAAAGAGCGGCCCTGCAACACGGGCGTGGTGGTCACCAGGTATTTGATGCCGATGCGCTTGAGGCGCTCTACGTCCTGGTCGGTGGTGGTGTTGGTCAGGATCACTTTGCCGGGTAATTCATTGGGGATGTGGCGCTTGATGTAGTGGAAATCGCCAGCGATAATGCTGGCCCATTGATAGTGCCTTTCCCATTTCGGCACGTGCTCTTCCTGCTTTTCGCCGGTGGGGTAGATCCATTCGAAGGGCAGGCGTCCGGCGATCGGCATCAGCAGGTTGGCCAGCGTTTTGATGCCGCGTTCGGTATGGATTGGCATGGGCATGCCGAGGCCAAACATCAGATCGCCGAAGACGCAGTCGTAACCAGCATCCAGGAAGGAGCGGGTCATGCCCCAGCGGTCGGAGCCGGCGGTAATCAGGGCGGTCTTCTCTTTGATGTAATCACCGTGCTTCTGCTCGAAAAAACCAAGGGCGCGGCCCTCTAGCGTGTTCTTTAGCCCTTCGCCATCGACAAGGGGAGTCTTTTCGACAAAGCGCACGATTTTTTGAACCGAGTGCAGTGGATAGAATTTCTGATCCACCAACAGGCCCAGATCGGCGCCCCCCAGGCCGAAGGCGTCTACTTTTCCATCCAACTCTTTGAATAGCTGGGCGGCTTTCTCCATGTCGCCGTCAGTGCCGATGCGCTCAATCCGGATCGTTTCCCCCAGCATCTGCACCTCAACGGCTTTATCGCGTTTGGATGAGCCGATACTGATACTGACAGCCCGTTTCATACATGCTCCTTGGTGGCTAGGCTGCTAAACATTGTAACTGAAGATGCCCGCTGGCTTTCATGTGCGGGTTAACTTTTGCCGCGGCGCATGCTGTATAATCGGTTGTTGGGGATTGATGTTCAACAACGGCTCGAAACCACCAGGAGGCGCCGGTGAAACTTCCAAACTACGCATACTTTCAGGGCAAGATCGTCCCGTATTCTGACGCTAAGATCGGGGTGATGACCCATTCTTTGAATTATGGGACTGCCGTGTTCGGTGGTGTGCGTGCGTACTGGAACGAGCAAGAAGAGGAACTGTTTGTTTTCCGCCCCTTTGACCACTATCGCCGCTTCATCAACTCGATGAAGATGATGGTCATGGACCCGCAACTGGATGAGCAAGGCCTGGTGGATATCACCGTGGAGTTGCTTCAGAAAGAAGGATTGCGCCAGGACATGTACCTGCGCCCGCTGGCTTACAAAGCGGACGAGATCATCGGTGTCAAGCTGCATGATCTGACCACCGAGATCACTATGTTCAGCGTGCCCTTTGATCGCTACGTCACCAACGATACCGGCGCGCATGTGACCTTCTCGTCCTGGCGACGCCTGGACGATAACATGGTGCCGGCGCGCGGCAAAATCTCGGGGGCCTACGCCAACACGGCCTTCATCAAGACGGATGCAGTGCGGGCGGGTTTCGATGAAGCCTTGGTGCTCGATCAGGCCGGGCATGTGTCCGAAGGCAGCGCCGAGAATGTGTTTATGGTGCGCGATGGCCGTTTGATCACCCCGCCGGTGACCGACAACATTTTGGAAGGCATCACCCGCCGCACAATCATTGAATTGGCCCGCGAGGAATTGGGCATTGAAGTGCTGGAGCGCTCGATTGACCGCACCGAGGTCTACATCAGCGACGAATTCTTTATGACGGGCACCGCCGCCGCCGTGATGGCCATTACCAAGGTCGATCACCGGCAGATCGGCGATGGCCAGATGGGCCCGATCGCCTCGCAATTGCGCGAGATTTACGATGATGTGGTGCGCGGCCGCAATGACAAATACCGCCACTGGAACCAGCCGGTGTTTGAAAAGGTCGCCGTCAAATCTTAAACAGCTCGATTAGCTAAAGGGCGGGGCCAAGCCCCGCCCTTTTTGAATCCCACTTTCGCCTGATAAGATACAGCCATGCTTAACGCCAGAGACAATTTGTCGGCCGAAGAAATCCTGCGTTATTCGCGCCACCTGTTGATTCCCCAGGTGGGTTTGCAGGGGCAGGCCAAGCTCAAAGCGTCGTCGGTGCTGCTGATCGGTACCGGCGGTCTGGGGTCGCCGATCGCCATGTATTTGGCTGCCGCCGGGGTGGGGCGGATTGGCCTGGTGGATTTCGACGTGGTCGAATTCAGCAACCTGCAACGCCAAATCATTCACGGCACGGCCAGCCTGGGGGTTAACAAGACCGAGTCGGCGCGGGCGCGCTTGCGGGATATCAACCCCGATATTCAGGTAGAGATTTACAACGAGCCCTTCACCTCGGCGAATGCGCTGCAAATCGCCGAAGGCTACGACCTGATCCTGGACGGTACCGATAATTTCCCCACCCGCTATCTGGTCAACGATGTGTGTGTGAAGTTGGGCATCGCCAATATCTACGGCTCGATTTATCGTTTTGACGGCCAGGTGAGCGTATTCGATGGCCGGGATGGACCTTGTTACCGCTGCCTGTTCCCCGAACCGCCGCCCCCGGGCTCGGTGCCGTCCTGCGCCGAGGGCGGGGTGCTGGGCGTGCTGCCCGGCACGATCGGCTCCTTGCAGGCCACCGAGGCGATCAAGCAACTGTTGGGGATTGGCGAAAGCCTCAAAGGCCGCCTGCTGCTCTATGATGCGCTGAACGCCAGCTTTGAAACGGTGAAGCTGTGCAAAAATCCCGACTGCGCGGTGTGCAGTATCCCCCGTGAAGAGATTGAGTTGATTGACTACGAAGCCTTTTGCGGAGTGCCCTCCGTGGATAAGGATGAGTATGCCGCCGCGGCGCAGTGGGAGATTACGCCGGCGGAATTGTCGGCCTTGATCGACGGCCCCAAGCCGCCTTACTTGCTGGATGTGCGCGAAACCATGGAAACGCAGATTTCGAGTTTGGCGAACAGTGAGTTGATCCCGCTGGGCCAACTGCCGGGCCGTTTGCAGGAATTGGACCCGGAACGGGAGACGGTGGTGTATTGCCGCAGCGGCGCCCGATCCGGCTATGCGGTGGATTTGATGCGAGCGGCCGGTTTCCGCAAGGTGAAGAACCTGGTGGGTGGGATTAACGCCTGGGCCCAGCAAGTCGATCCGAGCCTTCCACGTTATTGATATGGCTAAGCCCGCCGCGAAACGCATCCTGGTCGCTTTGGCCCATCCCGATGACGAATCCTTCGGCATGGGCGGCACCCTGGCCTATTACGCGGCCCAGGGTGTGGACGTGCAACTGGTGTGCGCGACGCGCGGCGAAGCGGGCTCGGTGGACCCGGAGTTTATGGAAGGCTATGCCAGTATTGCCGAATTGCGCGAAGCCGAATTGCGCTGCGCGGCTGAGCAATTAGGACTGCGGAGCTTAGAATTCCTGGATTATCGTGATTCGGGCATGGCCGGCTCCAAGGATAATAAGCATAAAGAAGCCTTTATCCGCGCTCCAATCGACCAGGTAGTTGAGACCGTGGTCGGCCATATTCGGCGGGTCAAGCCCCAGGTGGTGCTGACCTTCGACGCGACCGGCGGCTACCATCATCCCGATCACATCCATATCCACAAGGCGGCCACGCTGGCCTTCCATGCAGCGGGCGAGGCCGAAGCCTTCCCCACAGCCGGAGAAGCCTGGCAACCCGCCAAGTTGTATTACAACGCACTGTCGCGCCGGCGTATTCGCTGGCTGGTGCGCACGATGCCCCTGATGGGCAAGGACCCGCGCAAGCTGGGCCGCAACCAGGATATTGATCTGACCGTGCTGGCCCGCGATGCGGATACGCCCCGCCACGTAACCATCAATTACAAGCGGGTGCAGGATCGCAAGGAAGCCGCTGACAAGTGCCACGCAAGCCAACTGAGCGGGAGTTGGCCTAGCAATCCCTTTACCGAGTTGTATTATCGGCTGTTTGGGCGCAGCAATCATTTCACGCGGGCCTATCCGGAAACGCCGGATAGCTATCGGGCTAAGGACTTATTTGCGGATTGAAAAGAGCCGCCCATAGGGCGGCTCTTTTTTTGTTGTTGTTGGAGGAGGCAATCCGTCATTTACCAATCGGGGAAGATATCCGATTGGCTGCCCTCGGTCAGTTGCACTGGATTGCTGCCATCAGCGTTCATGAGCCACAGGTTGATATTGCCGCCGCGGTCTGAGACGAAGACGATCTGGCTGCCATCCGGCGAGAAGGCGCACTGGCCGTCCAGGCCCGCATAATCGGTGAGCTGGACCAGGTTGCTGCCATCGACATTCATGACCCAGACATCGTCGTTGCCGCTGGCGGCAGAGGCGAAGAGGATCTGGCTGCCATCCGGGGACCAATCGGCTGAGTATTCATCCGCCGTTGTGTCAGTAACCTGAATGATGTTGCTGCCGTCAATTTCGGCCACGTAGATATCTACATTGCCACCGCGATTGGAGAGGAAGAGTAACTGGCTGCCATCGGGGGACACACGACCCTGGAAATCAGCGGTGCTATCCGAGTCGATGACCTGTACCAGATCGCTGCCATCCAGGTTCATGGCGTACACGTCAGGCACATCAGCAGGCTCGGTAGTTGAGTCCGAGTTGAAGACCAGGCGCTGGCTGTTGGGGAACCAGCCGGGAACAGCGCTGCTGAAATCGGTGATTTGGGTTGGGTTGCTGCCATCAATGCCCACGGCGTGGACGCGGAAGGCGCTGCCGTCATTGGTGAAGAAGGCCACTGTAGATCCGTCGGGGGAGATCACGGGCAATCCGGCGAACAAGAAACCTTCGGTGATCTGGTTCACTTCACCGTTCGACGGATCTACGGTGTACAGGTTGAAGGCGTCGGGATTGTCCCCGCGATTCGAGGAAAACACGATCAGGGCTGGCGCCGGTTCGGTGGTCGCGGTGGGTTCAGGGGCGGGCTCTTCGGTGGCGGTGGGCGCAGCGGCAGGCGCTTCCTCACCGGAATCAGCTGTGGCACTATCTGCTTACGTGGGCGCATCGCTGCCGCAAGCAGTCAGAATGATGGCAAAGAGGCCAAGGACTAAGATCAGACGCAGGGGACGAGACATAACTCCTCCTAAAGAGCGAGATGCCAAGACGTTGGAAGTGCGATGTAATTGGCGCGGGGGTATAGGCAGTGTATCGCGAATTGGGACTAAAAATCAATAGACGCTGGCGATTTCGATCGCTTGTGGTAAAATGTCCCGCTGTTTGCAAAATTGAAGAGGAAATTATGAGCCAAGAATTGCTAAAGTCGGTTGAAGCCAAAAACAACCCCAATGTCCCCGATTTGTTCCCGGGCGACCAGGTGAGTGTGCATGTGAAAATCCAGGAAGGCGACCGTGAGCGCATCCAGGAATTCAAGGGCACGATCCTGCGGGTGGGCCAAGCTGGCAACAATAAGAACTTCACCGTGCGCCGCATCGCCAGCAATGGCATCGGCGTCGAGCGCACCTTCCTGACCCGTTCGCCGCGCATTGACAAGGTCGTGGTGGAACGCAGCTCGGACGTGAACCGCGCCAACCTGACTTATCTGCGCGGCCGCACCGGCAAGCGCGGGCGCCTCAAGCAGCGCTTTGACGACCGCCGCCGCAAGCCCGGCGAGCCGGTTGAAGAGATGGAGGCTGTCGGACAGATGGCCCCGGTCGAGGAAGCGCCGCCGGCTGAGGACAGCGAGCAGGCCGAAGAATAAACATCAAGTGCAGCCCATTGGCTGCACTTTTTCTTTGTGATGAACCCCAACCAATCTCCCGCCGCGAAGGCCCCCATCGGAGTGTTCGATTCCGGGGTGGGCGGCCTCAGCGTGCTGCGCGAGTTGCGCCGCGCCATGCCCGGCGAAGACTACCTATACTTGGGCGACCAGATCAATGTGCCCTATGGTCCGCGTGGCTTGGAAGAAGTGCGCGATTTATCGGAGGCCATTGTGCGCTTCCTGATGGCCCAGCAGGTTAAGCTGATTGTAATTGCCTGCAACACGGCTTCGGCCGCGGCGCTCAAGCCGCTGCGCGAAGCCTACCCCGACTTTCCCTTTGTGGGCCTGGAGCCAGCTTTGAAACCGGCGGTAGAGCACACCGAAACCAGAGTGGTGGGGGTGCTGGCGACGCCAACCACCTTTGAGGGACCGCTGTACGAATCGGTGGTGGAGCGCTTTGCCGGGGATGTAACCATTTTGAAGAGCACTTGCCCGGGGTTAGCCTCTGAAATTGAAGCCGGGCGCTGGAATGGGGCTGAAGCTGAGCGCATCCTGCGCGAGGCGCTGGAACCGATGCTGCCCCAGGGGCTGGACACGGTAGTGCTGGGTTGCACGCATTACCCTTTTGCGTTTGAGACGATCCTAAAGATCACGGGGCCTGGGGTGCGCCTGATCGACCCGGCGCCGGCAATCGCCCTGCGGGTGCAAAATGTTCTGACTGAACGCGGCTTATTGAATCCGCGGGAAGCGGACGGGGCGGTGCGCTACCTCACCAGCGGCGAGGCGGCCGAAATGGCCTTGCGGGCGGAGCAATTGTTGGGGGAAAGAGGGGAAGCCACGGCCCTGCGCTGGCAGGCCGGGGAACTGCGTTTAGCGGACTAACCCTGTTCCGCCGGGACCGAGACATCGGCCGGTTTAATGCCGAAGCGGGCCATATCGACTTCCACGCCTTCGAAATTCTCGAAGGTCAAATCATCGAAATGCAAATTGATTAGCTCGCGCATGCGGCGGAAGATGCTGATGTAGGTCTCGGGCAGGCTCTGGTTCCAGTCCAGGCCCAGCGTATGCGCCATATCGCGGATTTGGGTAGCGCCCGGCCCTTCGATTTCCACAAAGTCGCCGTAGGGCATTTCGTCCAGCGTGACCTTTAAACTGTTAATCTCGTAGGTGGTGCGGTGTTTTTCGTAGACGAATTTGGCGCGGTAGCCCAGGGCTTCCACGAATTTCTTGGCCGTCTCGAAATTGCTGACTTCGAACTCGATCTCCTGGCGGGCCAGCACTCCGCCCAGATTGCTGGTCGGTCCCTTGTAGGTCAGGTGGCTGCCGGTGTCGCGGCGCAGGCGCAGGATGCGCTGGCCGCGGGCCAGGTCGCCGCTGGTGGTATCGAAGCGCTGGTTGTATTCGTGGGTGCGCGGCTGGATTAAGGTCGCCTTGGCGCTCACCAAGCGTTGTTCGATTGTGTTCAAATCTTCGACAAAGAACTTGACTTCAAGTTCCTGATCTTGGGCGTATTCATCCATCATTTGGCTTCTATTCTAGCGACAATAAGGTTTGGCGCTGCTCTACACTGTCTCCAGCTTTAACTAACACCCGGTTGACCGTACCGTCACGCGGGGATTTCAGTTCATTTTGCATCTTCATCGATTCGAGGATCAGCAGCACATCGCCTTTGCTGACCTCGGTGCCCTCTTCAACCGGCACCTTGACGACCAAGCCGGGCATGGGCGCCTTGAGCACGAACTCGCCGCTGTCGGCAGCGCCGCCCCCGGCGGCCGCCCGCAGGCGCTTTTCGCGCTCATCTTCGACGGTGGCTTCATATAAAGTGCCGCGCAGCAGCACTTGCAGCGTGTCCTCGTCCCCATCATATACGTGGCCCAGGAAAGAGCCGCCGTTGACCAGCAGGCTGAAGACCGGTTGGCCGCTGATGTTCTGGTAATCGATATCGTAGACTTTGCCGTTAACGCTGACCTGGTTCTCGTCGATGATCTCGATGGCGAATTCCTGGTCGCCGACCGTGGTGATGTATTTCATCAGCGTTGCAGCCGCTCCCAGCGGGAAATCCACTTCCAGTTGCTTGTGTCGCGTTTGCCGCGGGCGATGATGTGGGCCGAGCGTTCGGCCTGCCGGTGGGCCACCAGGGTGGCCAGGATGGCGGCAACCTCTTCAAAGGTCTCGCGGTTGGCTTCGGCCTTCTCCAGTGAGAAGCGTTCTTCGACGAAGCGCGTGTCGAAATTGCCAGCGATGAAGCGCGCCTGCTCCAGAATGTTTTGGTGGAAGGGGATGTTGGTTTGCACGCCGACCACTTTGTATTCTTCCAATGCGCGGCGCATGCGCAGGATCGCCTGGGCGCGGGTTTCGGCGCGCACTACCAGCTTGGAAATCAGCGAGTCGTAATAGGGCGTGATCGTCGCGCCGGCATAGACGCCGGTATCCACGCGCACGCCGGGGCCGGTGGGCACCGAGAGGTGGCTGATGTAGCCGGTGGAGGGCAGGAAACTGTTATACGGGTCCTCGGCGTTCACGCGGCATTCGATCGCCCAGCCCTGCATTTTGATATCTTCCTGCTTGTAACCCAGCTGGCGGCCGCGCGCGATGCGCAGCTGCTCTTTGACGATGTCTACCCCGGTGACTTCCTCAGTGATGGGATGCTCCACCTGCAGGCGGGGGTTCATTTCCAGGAAGTAGAAATTCTTGTCCTTATCCACCAGGAATTCGATCGTACCGGCGTTGGCGTAATTGACCGCCTCGGCGGCCTTGACGGCCACATCGCCCATCTTCTGGCGGAAATCTTCGTCGTCGGCCACGAAGGGCGAGGGGGCCTCTTCGAGCAATTTCTGGTGGCGGCGCTGCAGCGAACATTCGCGTTCGCCGAGGTGGATCGTGTTGCCCTCGTTGTCGGCCAGCACCTGGATCTCGATATGGCGCGCGTTGAGGATCAATTTCTCCAGGTAGACGTTGCCGTCGCCGAAGGCCGATTCAGCTTCGCGGCGGGCGGATTCCAACTTCTCCGGCATTTCCTCAATGTTGGTTACTTCGCGCATGCCCTTGCCTCCGCCGCCGGCGGTGGCCTTGATCAGCAGGGGAAAGCCGATTTGTGGGGCCAATTTGAGCAGGTCGTCGTCACTGAGGTCGCCTTCGCCTTCGGTGCCGGGCACCACTGGCACACCAGCGGCGGCCACCGTGGCGCGGGCAATGGCCTTGTCGCCCATGGCGGCGATGGAAGAGGGGTTGGGGCCAATGAAGACGATGCCTTCGTCGGCGCAGGCTTGGGCGAATTCGGAGCGTTCAGCCAGGAAGCCGTAGCCGGGATGGATCGCGCCGGCGCCGGATTTCTTGGCGATCTCGATGATCTTGTTAATGCGCAAGTAGGATTCGCTGGATTGCGGCGGGCCGAGCAGGTAGGCTTCGTGGGCGTAGCGCACATGCAGTGCGTTGCGGTCAGCTTCGGAGAAGACGCCCACGGTTTCCATGCCGAGTTCGCGGCAGGCGCGCTGGATTCGTACGGCGATTTCACCGCGATTGGCGATGAGGACTTT
>OMJR01000168.1 GCA_900299355.1 Anaerolineaceae bacterium | reverse complement strand
GGTAAACCTTTTACGACACAAAACACTAGGCGCATGAGCCTGCACGGGCGGTGCATCGCGCCGCCCGAAAATCCATTTTGCAATAAATCATCAATCTGGCAGGGGGTCCGGGGGAAAGGCATTTCCCCCGGCGGGGTGTGGGGCCAGCGGCCCCGCAGAAGTGAAATAGCCACGGTCAGCCAGCCTAACGCCGTATATGGGTTTTATAATACCTATATGCTTTCCCCCGATCTGCCCCTGATCGATCTCCACCGCCACCTCGAAGGCGCCATCCGCCTGGGGACGATCCTCGACCTGGCCAACCAGCACGATTTGGAACTACCCGCCCGCGACCTGGAGCGCCTGCGCTCCCATGTGCAGGTCACCCAGCCCCAACCCGGCATCATGGCCTTCATTGCCAAATTCGATTTGATTATCGGCGTGCTGGCCGATGCGGATGCCTGCCGCCGGGTAGCCTACGAAAACGTGCTGGATGCCGCCAATGAAGGCATCGACTATATCGAACTGCGCTTTAGCCCGCTCTTTATGGCCCAGCCGCACGGTTTGGATCCGGCTGCGGTGACCGCTGCCGTGGTGCACGGCATTCGCCAGGGCGCCGAGGAGGCCGGCATCAAGGCCAACTCGCTTGGGATCCTCAGCCGCACCTTTGGCCCCAATCTGGCTTACCAGGAACTGGATGCGCTGCTCACCCAGAAGGATGCCATCGTCGGTCTCGACCTGGCCGGCGACGAAGCCAATTTTCCCGGCGAATTATTCGTGGAGCACTTCAAAATTGCCCGCGATGCCTGTTGGGGCATCACCGTGCATGCCGGCGAAGCCGCCGGTCCCGAAAGCGTGTGGCAGGCGATCCGCGAGTTGGGCGCCACTCGCATTGGCCACGCCGTGCGCGCCATGGAGGACCCGGCCCTGGTCGATTACATGCGCGAGCATCGCATCGGCATTGAAGCCAACCTGACCAGCAACGTGCAAACCAGCACCGTGCCCAGTTATGCTGCGCACCCCCTCAAAGCTATGCTGGAGGCCGGCTTGCTCGCCACCATTAACAGCGATGATCCGGGCATCAGCGGCATCGATTTGCCTTATGAATTCGAGGTCGCTGCTCCCGAAGCGGGGCTATCGGAGGCCCAGATACGCCAGGCGCAGGCCAACGCGCTGGAACTGGCCTTCCTAAGTGACCAGGAAAAGCAAACTCTGCGCGGCCGCAAGGCCAGCGGCAAGCTGGCGGGTTGAAATGACCAAGGAATACCTTAATCCCCCTGAGCTTTTTGATGGCCGCAAATTCGGCTTCTCGCAGGTAGTCATCAGCACCGGCGGCAAGACGATCTACCTCTCCGGCCAGGTGGCCTGGGATGCCGACCATCAAATCGTTGGCCCCGGCGACCTGCGCGCCCAAGTCTGGCAGAGCTTGCGCAATCTGCGAACCGCCATGCAGGCCGCCGGCGGTGGCCTCAGCGATGTCGTCTCATTGCGCATCTATATCAAACAAAGCGAACTGGAAAACACGCGCCCGGTCAGCGAGGGCCTAAAGGAATTTTTCCCCAGCGAAAGCGCCCCGGCCAGCACCTGGATCGGCGTGCCCGCCCTGGCCGACTCGGACTTTTTGATTGAGATTGAAGCGATTGCTGTACTAGAGGAGGAATAGGCATGAAAGTGATCATCACTGGCGGCAGCGGCTTGCTGGGCCGCGGACTGACCGCCAACCTGGCCGCCGACGGCCACGAGGTCATCGTGCTTAGCCGCGATCCGGAACGGGTGCGCGGCCTGCCGCCCGGCGCACGCGCGGTTGCCTGGGATGCCGCCAGCGCCGCCGGTTGGGGCCACCTGGCCGACGGCGCTGACGCGATTGTCAATCTGGGCGGCTACCCCCTGGATGGGCCCGGCTTTCTGCCCAGCCGCTGGACCGCGCGCCGCAAGCAATTGATCCGCGACAGCCGCCTGAAGGCGGGCGCAGCTGTGGTTGAGGCGGTGCAACAAGCCAAACAAAAACCGGGTGTCGTCATCCAATCTTCTGCGGTGGGCTACTACGGCCCGCGCGAGGATGAGAAGCTGGATGAAAAGGGCAGCCCCGGCGACGATTTCCTGGCCCAGGTCTGCGTCGAATGGGAAGCCAGCACCGCCGCGGTGAAAACCGCCGGCGTGCCGCGGGCCGTGATCCGCACGGGGCTGCCGCTCACCGAAGAGGGCGGGGCTTTCCCCCTGCTCAAACTGCCCTTTACATTCTTTGTGGGAGGCCCCTTTGGCGACGGGCAGCAGTACTACTCCTGGTTGCATTACGACGATCACATTCGTGCCATGCGCTTTCTGATTGATGCCCGCGCAGATGGCGTCTACAACCTGACCGCGCCCAATCCGGTCACCAATCGCGAATTTGCCCACACCCTGGGCCGCGTCATGCGCCGCCCAGCCTGGCTGCCCGTGCCCGCCTTTGCCATGAAGTTGGCCCTCGGCGAGGTCGCCAGCGTGGTGCTGGATGGCCAGCGTGTGCTGCCCGCACGGTTGCTGGCTTCCGGCTTCCATTTTGACTATCCAGACCTGGAGCCGGCCTTGAAGGAGATCCTCGGAAAATGAAGATCGGAGTTGTTGGCGCGGGCTTAGTCGGTTCGACTGTTGCTTATGCCATGGTGATGCGCGGGGTGGGGCGCTCGATTGTGCTAGTCGATCTGAATGAAGCGCGCGCCCAGGCCGAAGCGGATGACATCTATCACGCTGTGCCTTTTGCGCACCAGCTAACCATGCAGGCTGGCGGTTACGCCGATTTGGTGGGCTGCCGCCTGGTCGTCATCGCTGCGGCGTCAACCAGCAACCCGGTGAAACCCGCTTGCAGCTGCTCAGCCGCAATGCAGACGTCTTTCGCAAAGTGGTTCCCAGCATTCTCGAGCATGCCCCTGACGCCATGCTGGTTGTCGCCACCAATCCGGTGGACGTGATGACCCATCTGGCAGCCCAATTCGCTCAGGAGCACGGCCTGGCTGCCGGGCGCGTGATTGGCAGCGGCACCACCCTGGATACCGCCCGCTTCCGCGCCTTGCTGGCTAGCCATGTCGGTATTGACCCACAGCGTGTGCATGCCTATGTCTTGGGCGAGCACGGCGACTCGGAAGTATTGGCCTGGTCGCTAGTGACCGTGGCCGGGTTGCCGCTGGAAACCTATTGACGCGATGTGGGGGTCAGCCTGGCTGACGCGGACCGCGAGCGTATTGAACATGGCGTGCGCCGCGCAGCCTATCACATCATTGAGGGCAAGGGCGCCACTTACTATGGCATTGGCAGCGCCATTGCGCGCATCGCCGAGGTGATCCTGCGCGACCAGCGCGCCATCCTCACCATCTGCAGCCCGCAAAGCGAACTGCTCGGCGTTCGGGATGTAACCGTGTCCATGCCCACCCTGATCGGCGGCGCGGGCGTGCTGGATGTGCTCAGCCAGCCGCTGAATGCAGCCGAGGCCGAAAAACTAGCCGCCAGCGCCCGCGTGGTCAAAGAGGCCATTGAGGCTTTGAAATAACCTCATCCTGCAATCGGAAGTTCGCTTGTTTATCAGCTCTTACAAAGCCAAAATGTTTTAGTCTAGGCGTGTCATGCTGAGGCGAGCTTGGCGAGCCGAAGCATCCATCCTGATCGAGTATTCGGAAAAGCCACCGCCTTTTTGCAAGTCGAATTTACCTTCTTTGAAAGCAGCTGAGCAGCGGATGGACGCGGCGTAGCCGCCGGGATGGGGTCAGAAGAATACACTATACTTCAACCTGCTATCAACCTCTGTAAAGGAAAACCATGCAAAGAGAAGACTTACTTACGGTCATGTTCCGCCACCACCTGTGGGCCAATCTGCTGATTCTGGCCGCCTGCGAAACGCTCAGCGAAGAGCAATTGAACACCAGCGCGGTTGGCGCCTATGGCAGCATCATCGACACCCTGCGCCACATTGCGCGCGCTGAACAAGGGTACTTTTCACGGATCAGCACGGGGGAGATGTTCCAGCGTCCGGAAGACGAGCCGCCCATGGATTTCGCCACGATGAAATCTGTCCTGCAAGAGACCGGCAGCCGCCTGATCGAATGGGCGCATAAGGTGCAAGCCGAGGATGTTGTGGAGATACTGTGGGCGGGCCAACCTCGCCAGGTGCCCAAAACGATCATTACCACTCAGGTGATTGAGCACGGCAACGAGCATCGCGAGCAAATCAAAACCATCTTGACCCAGTTAGGGATTGAGCCCCCTGATTTACAGGCCTGGGCCTATTTTGACGAGATGGAACCGGCCTGATTAGGGACTGACCCGCCAGAGCGCAGGAAAAACCCACACGGCGTAATCCCCGGATGGGGAGCCGTTGTCGCGCACCACTAAGACCAGCTGTATGCTTTGGCCGGCCAGGAAGGACAGGTCGGCGCTTATTTCGGTCATTTGCCCGTCATTGACGACATGCCATTGCAGCCCGCTGCTGATGTATTCACCAGTCTCATCAATGTATTCCAGTGCGAAATCGGCATCGCAGCTCTCGGCTTCCACGCCGTACAGGCAACCAATTGTGGCCCGAAATTCGTCACCAGCCTGGATCCTGATCGGCGGGTAGGCGCCAAAAATGCCGCGGTAGCCGCCGCTAGTGGCGGGATGGGTCAGCAGCACCGGCTCGCCTGGCTGTTGGTCGCCCTCGACCACGGCGTCCTCAATCACGCCGACAAAGCCAGGGCCAATGGTATGCCATTGGCTGCCAGGGCAACTCAAGGTTTGCCCGTTGTTGCTCCATTCGGCATCACAGGCCGATTCCAGAAAATTGTAGAAAACATCCGCAACCGGCGCTGGTGTGGCGCTTGCTTCCGGGGTATTGGTGGCAGCCGCATTAGTGCTGGTGGGCACCACAATCAGGGTTGGCGCGGCGTCGGCCCCAGAAGCGCAGGCGGCCAGCAACAGGCTGGCCGCAGCGAAAACAAAGAAAACGTGGCGCTGGCGCCGGATCACCGGCGGCGTCCCATGCCTAACACCAGCGAAGCGTAATACAGCAATTGCAGCACGGCCGTGATCAGGGCCGCAACATAGGTCATCGTCGCCGCATTGAGCACATGGTTGACGCCGCCTTGCTCCTCCGGATTGGTGATGATCCCGGCATTGGTCAGCAGCGCCCGCGCCCGGGTGGAGGCGTTGAATTCCACGGGCAAGGTCGCCAGCGCGAACACCGCGCCACCCGCGAATACGAAGACGCCCAGCCAGGCTAGCCCGGTCATGTTCAGGAAGAAGCCGATCATCAGCAAGATCCAGCCCAAATAGGAACCGATGTTGACTGCTGGCACCAGGGCCGCGCGCAGGCGCAGCGGGAAGTAATCCTGGCTATCCTGCATCGCGTGGCCCAGTTCGTGGGCCGCGATCGCCAGCGCCGCCACGGATGTGCTTTGCGCCACGCCAGGCGATAAGCGCAACACTTTCTCGCGCGGATCGTAGTGGTCGCCCAGGCGGTTTTGCACTTGTTCAATGCTCACGCCGTGCAAACCGCCGCGCTCAATCAGACGCCGGGCCACTTCGGCGCCGGTCAAGCCGCTTTGGCTGGGCACCTTGCTCCATTTGTTGTAAGCCGAATTCACATACCATTGGGCCACCATCATGATGATGAAGGCTGGCAGCATAAAAATCAGATAGGAAGAGTTAAACATCCAAGTCTCCGTAGGATGATTGGTCGCGTATGCTTATTGTTCCAAAATCAATTGGATTGCGGCGTCCAGCTGCGGATCGAGGCCGGCGTTGATATCGTCCTCGGTCAACTCGATCACCACATCCGGCTCCAGGCCCACGCCGTGGATCTGGCGCATGTCGGGCGTCAGCCAGCGGGCAATCGTGATGCGCAGCGCGCCCTGCCCGTTGGATAGGTTCTGGCCGATTTGTACGGAACCCTTGCCGAAAGTGGTCTCGCCGACCAGAATGCCGCGCTCGTAATCCTGGACCGCGCCGGCCACGATCTCCGAAGCCGAAGCCGTACCGGGATTGACCAGAATGACCAGCGGGATGTCGGTGGCCAGGCCGTTGCCTTGCAGGTCGTAAGTTTGAACCGAACCATCGCCGAACTCTTCGTGCAGGGCGACGCCATCTTCAATGAATTCCGAGACAACCTGAACGGCGGTGTTCAGGTAGCCCCCGCCATTATTGCGCAGGTCCAGAATGATCCCGATCGGGTCTTCGGCCAACAAGTCTTCCAACACATCGCGCAATTCCCCTGCGGTGTCGGCGCCGAAGGTTTGCAGCTGGATGTAGGCGATATCGCCTTCCAGCATTTCGCCGCTGACGCTTTCGACCACGATATGGGCGCGGGTAATAGTCACATCGAAGGGTTCAGCCTCGTCATCACGTTCAATCGTCAGGGTGACGTCGGTGCCGGCCGGGCCTAGAATGTAACTGATCACCACATTGCCATCGATGTCGGTCATGTCCTGGCCGTCCACCGCGATCACCCGGTCACCAGCCAGCAGGCCGGCGGCTTCGGCGGGGCTGCCCTCCATCGGAGCCACGATCGTCAGATAGTCACTGGTGGGGTCAACCCAGGCGCCAATGCCCTCGTACTCACCCGCCAATGACAGGTCAGATTGCTGCAATTGGAAGGGATCGAGATAGCCGGTGTGGGCGTCCCCCAGGCCGCCGACCATGCCGCGCAAGGAAACCTGCATCAGCCGTTCAAAGCTGACCGTGCTGGGATCCTCGTAAGGCAGGTAGGGTACCGCGCGCCAGGCTTCCCAGAAATCGGCAAAGGCGTCGCGCGCATCGCCCGGAGTGCCGGCTTCATCGGCCAGCTCCGCGGCGCTGGGGGCGCCTTCCGGTATGTCAGCATCTGCCACATCCACGCCCAATTCCGCTAAAGCCTCGCTCAAGCCGCTCAGCGCCCCCTGGCCCAGTTCGTTATCTTGCACCGGTTGGTCCACGTAGTTGTCCTGCAGCAACAGGCGGCTCTCCCAAACCGGTTGGAACAGTTCGCCCAAGTCAATATTGGCTTCAATCGGGGTTTGTGTTTGCTGCGGGATCGTCTCCACTGGTTCGTCGTCCAGTTGAGCCGGCGCCTCGTCGAGGAAATCCGTGATCGGATCGTCCGCCAGTTGGAAGAAAATCACGCCCGCGGCGCCCATGCAGACACAGGCTGCGGCGACCAGGGCCAGGGCGGCGACAATAATGATGATTAAGGTATTACGATTCATGGCGTAATCCAATCTGGCGATGTGAGGTAATGGATTAAATCTAGCACAGCATGATTAGGGGTGAATAAATCTAGCCCTCTTTTTTGCGTTGTAAATCATCCACCCGCCGTTCCAATTCCTTCAAATCATCGTCTTCCCGTTTGAAGGGATTGCGGGCTGCATCCAACAATTTGCCCCAGCTCTGTGCTTCGCGGCGGATCTGGCGATAGGCTGCGAAGGGAAACAGGATCAGCAAAACTGCGCCCAGAAAGATGATCACGACGCGGATCTGGGGATCGTCGAACATGAGTCTATTCTACCAGCGCGGGCATGGCTACCAACAAGTCTTCAACCCGCTCGATATGGGGGTGGCCCCCATTGGGTTGGTTGCCCACCAGCACGGTGGCCCAGCCCAGTGCACGCGCCGGATCCAGGTTGCGCGCCTGGTCATCCACAAACAGGGTTCCTGCCGCGCTTGTGGCCCGCGCCAGCGAGAAAGCCAGCGGATAGACGCCTGGGTCGGGTTTGCTGATGTAATCTAAATCCTCCAACGAGATGATGCCGTCAAAGGCGGTGGCTACGCCCAGGGCCGCCAGCACGCGCTCGGCATGCGCCCGGCTGGCGTTGGTAAAGATCAATTTGCGCTGGGGTAGGGCGGTCAGGACGGCGGCCAGGGCCGGGTTCGCTGGCAGCAACTCGGCGATATCCATATCGTGGACGAAGTGCAAATACTCGTCGCGGTCAATGCGGTGTTCCTGGTAGAGGCCGCTCAGTGTAGTGCCGTAACGCTCCAGGTAATCCAGGCGCAGGTGCGCTAAATCCTCTTCGGCGATGTTCATGCGTTCGCGCATGAAAGCCTCGATGCGCAGGACTGTGGCCTCCCATATCTGGCTGGTAGCTGGGTAGAGCGTGTTGTCCAAATCGAAGAGAATGGTATCGATTGCCATGCAGCCAGTATAGCGGCAAATAAAAAGCCCTCTCCGGCGGAGAGGGCTTTTTGGTTAGGCCAGTTTAGGCTTCGCTGGCGCCGCGGCGCATGAACTTCGGCAGCGGCAGCTTCCAGCCACCTTCACCGCCGAGGCGGATATCCCGCTGTAGGAAGGCGAACCAGGCGACCAGCGTGAAAACCAGCCCGAATCCAGCCAGGATCGCAAAGGATTCCGGCTCAAAGCTTTCGGCCCAGGTGCTGCCCTGGTAGTAGTGGTTGGGGATAAAGGCCACGATGTCTTCCAGCGTATCGCTGATACCGCTGAGGCCATCCACGAAGAAGCCGCCAACCAGCAGGATGCCGGCCAGCATGGAGGCGCTGCGCCGCGAGGGTAGCAGCATGCTCAGCAGCAGAGCGAAACCGGCAAAGAAGAGCAGCAGGGCAAACATGCTGGCAAAGGGCCTGATCGTGATCAGCGCGTCCAACTCCATCAGCGAGTAGGTCGTCGCAAACATCACCCCGGCATAGCCCAGCACCAGGATCACCACCAGTGAGAGCAGCCAGGCCAGGAAGCGGCCCCAGAAGATGGCGCTGCGGCTCACCGGTTGGGCGGCGATCAGGTCCAGCACGCCGCTCTCCTCATCGGCAGCCAACAGGCCGCTGCCCGCCAGCACGGCGTATACGCCCAGCACCAGCGGCATGAAGGAGAAGTACTCCAGCGACAGGAAGCCCTCGGGGGTGGTGAAGGCCAGGCCGCCGGCATCGCCAAAGAAGGCCATGATTTCCTGGGGATAGACTGACATCAGTTGTTCCCAGGTCTCCACATCCTCGGCAATCACATCGTAGAAGGGCACAAACATCATGCCCAGCAGCGCCAGGGTTATGCCCCAGCCGATGATCGCCCCGCGGGATTTGCTTAGTGAGTGTTTGAATACGTTTAACATTGGCATGTCCTCCTTAAGAGGTTAATTCTCGTAGTAAGCCAGGAAGACCTCTTCCAGGCTGGGGCGTTCCGTTTCGAAGCCGCTGACTTTGTATTTGGCCAACTCTTTGATCAGCGGGTCGATCTCGCCCTCAAGTTCCAGATAGACTTCCTGTCCGTTGTCCTGCGACAGGATCTCGACGCCCTTCAGCCTGGAGAGCTTGCTGACGTCGACGCTATCGATGAAGCGCACCCGGGCACGATGCAGCCCGCGGGCGCCCAGCGTGCGGGGATCGGCCACTTCAACCATGCGGCCACCGCGGATGATGCCTACGCGCTCGGCGATGCTTTCCACTTCGCTCATGATGTGCGAAGAGAAGAAGACCGTCGCGCCTTCGGCTTGCTGCTCCTTGAGCATGCGCAGCACTTCCTGCTGCACCAGCGGATCCAGGCCCTGCGTGGGCTCATCCATGATTACCAGTTCCGGCTTGTGCATCAGCGTCTGGACGATGCCGACCTTCTGCTTATTGCCGTGCGACAGGTTACGGATCGGCCGCTTGATATCCAGGCTCAGGCGCTCCGCCAGCTCGCTGATGTAGCTCCAGTCGGCGCGCTTGCCGCGCAGGGCGTTGAAATAGCGCAACAGCCCCTCGGCGGTGAGACTCTCGTCCAGGTGCAGCTCGCCGGGCATATAGCCCACGCGCGCCTGAACGGCCTCGGGATCATCTTGGGGATCGATTCCCAGGACAGAGACCTCGCCCCCGCTGCGATGGATCAGATCCAACAGACAGCGGATGGTGGTCGTTTTGCCCGCCCCATTGGGGCCCAGGAAACCGAAAATCTCACCTTGCTGCACGTCTAAATCTACGCCGTGCAGCGCCTTGAAATCTCCATAGAATTTCACCAGGCCCTGGGTGCGGATGGCAACGTTGTTTGCCATAATGTGTACCTCCACTCCCTAAACCCAGTATTTTTCGCATTCTCTT
>OMJR01000167.1 GCA_900299355.1 Anaerolineaceae bacterium | reverse complement strand
GCTGGAAACAGCCAACTTAGTTGGTTAAACCGTGTAAAGCGTAAATACCTGGGGCTGCAGATGGGCGCCCTCTCTTGTGAAATTGAGATCGGGCCTACACAAGATTTTCGTAAGGACTGTCAACCTACGGCATGGGCTGTATGTGTGCCGTAGGGGCTGGGCACAGCTGGCTGGTTGTCGCCACCCAATCGGCACCGGGCGCGAATGGCAGATTACCTGGAGGTGCCGTTGCCACCGATTGGGACCAAGGGCATGCAGCGCAAAGAAACCCTGGAGCGGCTGACCCTGGAACTGGGATTGCGCATTCAGGAAGCCTACATCAGCTGGCTGGAACTGGGCCGGGATTTGGCCACTAAGCTGGATGATTGAGTTCGGCTGTAACTAGCTACAAAGAAAGTAAACCAGTACTTATTCCAGGGCTTCGCGCAGCTGGTCTAATCGTTCTTTACTGAGCGCGGCCTTTTCTTCCCCGCTTAGAATCGTCTTCTTCAAATTTTTAAGGGTGGTCGCCGGAACCGGAGAGTCACCGGTATTCAATTGGGCATCCTCATCCAGGAAGACAATCGCGGCCTGCACATGCAGGGATTGCTGGTTCTGCCATTTCTTTTGCAGGAAGCGGTCCAGGTCAGCCGCTTCGTACATGGCTTCAATGTGGGGGCGCCCGACACGCTCACGGGTCAGCCAGCGATAGAAACGACTAAACAGATTGCCGCCGCCGGCCCGCCAGGTTTGCTTTTCCTTCTCGTAGCTAATCTCTCCCGGGGTGTACTTGGGGATCAGGATCCACACGCCGCTGGGGCCGACCAACAGGTGCGACACGCCCGCGCGGTGGTGATAGATAGAATAGCTGTAGTCCAGGCCCTTGAGCGCATGATTGAGGGCATGGTCCGGGCGGCGGGACCAGCGGCCAAAATACAGACCGACTTGCAGAAAGATGATTCCGCCCAGCAGCAGTCCAAAGTATATGCCGAAGGAAGGCGTCGTCTGAGCGAACAGGATGTAGGCCGCGGCGACCACCAGCACTGTGCCGAGCACATTGGCGTAAAAGCCCAGGCGAGCGTTACGAGTGTAAAGGATGTCGTTATCGATAATGCGCATAGCTTAAGGAGTATATCGTTTCAGGACCAGGCAGGCGTTTTGGCCGCCGAGGCCGAAGGAGTTGGATAAGGTCACATTGACTTCCAGGTCGCGGGCTTGGTTGGGGGTGTAATCCAGGTCGCAATCAGGGTCGGGGTTTTCGTAGTTGATGGTGGGCGGGATGCGTCCGTCTTGGATGGCCTGGACGCAGACGATGGCCTCCAGCGCACCGGAGGCGCCCATAGCATGGCCGACCATCGACTTGGTCGAGCTAATCGCCACGTTTTCCGCGCCATCGCCGAAGACCATATGGATAGCTTTGGTCTCGGTGCTGTCGTTGAGCGGCGTGCTGGTGCCGTGGGCGTTGATGTAATTGACTTCGCTGGCGGGCAGGCCGGCGTCGGCCAGCGCCCAGCGCATGGTGCGCACCGGGCCTTCGGCGTCCGGGTCGGGCGCGGCCATGTGGTAGGCATCGCTGGAGGAGGCATGCCCGCCGACCTCAGCTAAAATTGTGGCGCCGCGTGCCAGGGCGCTGTCTTCGCTCTCCAACACAAGCGCGGCCGCCCCTTCGGAGATAACGAAGCCTTCGCGTTGCGCATCAAAGGGGCGCGAAGCTTTCTCCGGGGCATCGTTGAAGCTGGTGGGCAGCGCGCGCATGGCGCAAAAGCCGCCGAAGGCAAAGTCTTTGATAAAGGCCTCGGTGCCGCCGGCAATCATCAGGTCGGCCGCGCCGCGGCGAATGTGCTCGGCGGCTTCGCCGATGGCCTGGATGCTGGTGGCGCAGGCGGTCGTAATCGTGCTATTGGGACCCCAGCATTGGAATTCGCGCGAAATGGTGAAGGCCGGAAAATTGGGCAATCCGGCTGGCAAGGTGAAGGGGTTCACTTGGCGAAAACCTTCGCTGCGGATGGTGCTGATGCCTTCGTCCAGGCGGTCGACGCCGCCGATGGCGGTGCCGAAGATAACGCCGGAGCGCGCCCGGTCGGGCAGCGGGGCGCCCAGGCCGGCCTGCTTGACCGCGTCCTTGGCGGCGGCCAGCGCCATCTGGGCCGAGCGCGGCATGCGGCGTAATTCCTTGGGGTCCAGGTAGTCTTCGGGGTTGAAGCTGTTGGCCTCGCCGGCGATTTGGCAGGGGAACTCACTGGCGTCGAAGTGGGTCACCGGGCCGATGCCGGAGCGCCCGGCCAGCAAGCCGGACCAGTAATCTTCCAGCGTGCAGCCCAGCACGCTGATGACGCCCAGGCCAGTGATAACGACGCGTACGCTTGGGCGGCTCAAGCGGCGGCCTTCGCGCCGCTCAGGCTGCTTTCAATGGCGCCGGCCAGGGTGCCAAGCAGATTGGCTTCCATCGAGCGGCGGGCCAGTTTGAGTGCGCTGAACATGGCCTGACCATCCGAACGGCCATGGCCGACAAAGACCAGGCCGTCGATGCCCAGCAGCGGTATCGCGCCGACTTCACGCGGGTCTAGTTCCTTGCGCAAGCCGTCAAAGGCGGGCCTGGCCAGCAGGCCGCCCAGCTTGGTGCGCGTGCTGCTCATGATGCCAGCGCGCAGGCGCTCGGTCATCAATTTGGCGACCGCTTCGCTGCTCTTCATCAGCACGTTGCCGGTGAAGCCGTCGGTGACGACCACATCAGCCTCGCCGCCGAACAGTTCTTTGCCTTCGACATTGCCGATGAAGTTGAGGCCGCTGCCTTCCAGCAGCGGGTAGGTGGCCTTGACGAGGTCGTTGCCCTTGCCGGCTTCCTCGCCATTGGAGAGCAGGCCGATGCGTGGATTGGCGACGCCCAGCAGCACCTGGGCATAAACCGAGCCCATCAAGGCAAACTGCAATAAATACTCGGGTTCGCATTCGGCATTGGCGCCCACATCCAAGACGATGCATGTGCCGCCCGCGACCGGAAAGGGCGCGGTGAGCGCCGGACGCTTGACGCCCTTGATGCGCCCCAGGCGGGTGAGGCCGATAGCCATCGCGCCGCCGGTGTTGCCGGCGGTCACGAAGGCGTCCGCTTCGCCGTTCTTGACCAGGTCCATGCCCACGCCCATGGAATTCTGCTCGTTACGCAGGGCGCGCGGGGAGAGCGTATCGGTCATTTCGAAGACATCGGGGGCATCCACCAAACGGATGGCATTGCCCGCGGGGCGCAGCAGCGGCTCCAGTACCTTGCGCTGGCCGACCACCATGAGCGGTTCGCTGAACTGTTTTGCGTAGGTGAGGGCGGCCTCGACTTCGGGGCCGGGGTACTTATCAGAACCCATTGCATCGAGCACGATGCGCATCTTTTGGTCCTCCGGGGGCGCTGCTTGACATCGACAACCCGCTGATTATAATACGTCGGCCAGCGCTGGTGCTGGAACTGGTAGACAGGCACGGTTGAGGGCCGTGTGCCTTCGGGCGTGTGGGTTCGATTCCCACCCAGCGCACTATCAAAACGGGACGGCTTATGCCGTCCCTTTTTGATTCGGGAGTTGGCTAGCGCAAACTCCAATGGACAGAGCAACTTGCTCGTTTGTCATTCCGAGCGAGGGCCACGCAGTGGCCCGACGAGGAAGTCCTGTGGCGACCGTGCTGCCATTGAACAGGCCGGTGGTCATACTCTTTAGGAATTCCTCGTCGCGGCTACGCTGGCGAAAGCGAAGCTTTCGCCCAGGAGAACGCGGAGCGTTCTCCACCGCTCGCTCAGCATGACAAAGTTGATGATGTATTCCTGGCTCCGAACTGCGAGGGGAAGACGGCTTGGTGGGAGCGTATAATCGCACTATGGCAAAACTGGTAAGCGTTTCCGAAATGATGGCAATTGAGCAAGCCGCCGATGCGGCCGGGCACAGCTATGAAGCGATGATGCAGGCCGCCGGGCGCTCGCTGGCTGAGGCGGTGTTGGCCTATAGCCCGGTGGCCGAAGGCCAGGCGCTGGCTTTGGTAGGCACCGGAAACAACGGCGGTGATGCCCTGGTGGCGCTGGCCGACCTTTCAGATGAGGGCTGGGCCGTGGCGGCTTACCTGGTGGGCCAGCGCGAAGCTGACGACCCGCTGGTGGCCCGCGTGGGCGAACTGGGCAGCATCTTCCGCCTTTCGGAGGACCCCGACTATGAAGCCCTGAATGACTTGATTGCCCAATGTGATGTTTTGCTGGACGGCCTGCTGGGCACCGGTATCCGCTTGCCGCTGCGCGAAGCGCTGGCTGAGCTGCTGCTGGAAGTGGACGCCGCCCTGGACGAGATGGAGGACCCGCCGCTGGTGGTGGCGGTGGATTGCCCCAGTGGCTTGGATTGTGAAAGCGGCGAGTTTGCACCCGAAACGCTGCCGGCGGATGTGACCGTCACGATGGCCGCTGTGAAGGAAGGCATGCTCACCGTGCCAGCCTTTGAACTTTTGGGCGAATTGGCAGTGGGGGAGATTGGCCTGCCCGAGGATTTACCCGAATGGCTGGCGATTACCCGCGAAGTGGTGGACGAGGAACTGGTTTTCAGCGCCCTGCCCGAGCGGCCCGCGGATAGCCATAAAGGTACCTTCGGGACGGCGCTGATAGTTGCGGGCTCAGCTAATTATCTGGGTGCGCCGCTGCTGGCCGGGCGCGCCGCCTATCGCATTGGCGCTGGATTGGTGAACATGGCGGTGCCGCAAAGCATCCAGGCTGCCAACGCCGGCCATTTACCCGAAGCCACCTGGCTGCCACTGGCCGACGACCAGGGCGCTATTGCTGCCCAGGCGGATGTGTCCACTGGCTTGGAACGCGCGACGGCCATCTTGATTGGTCCCGGCTTGGGCACTCATACAGGCACGGGGAGCTTTTTGGCGGATTTGCTGGACAGCGAGCTGCCGCAGCTAGTGCTGGATGCCGACGGCTTGCGTTTGCTGGCCCAACTCAAGGATTGGCCCAGCAAGCTGCGGGCGGATAGCATGCTGACCCCGCACCCGGGCGAGATGGCGATTCTGACTGGACTGGATAAGGATGCCATCCAGGCCGACCGGATGGCCGTTGCCCAGCGCTACGCTCAGGAATGGGGCTGCGTGGTGGTGCTCAAAGGCGCCTTCACGGTTATCGCTGGGCCTAATGGGGAGAGCGCGGTGATACCGGCCGCCAGCGCCGCGCTGGCTACGGCAGGCACCGGGGATGTGTTGGCCGGAATGCTGGTTGGGCTGCGCGCGCAGGGCGTGCCGGCCTTCTCAGCGGCCTGTGCTGGGGCCTGGCTGCACGCCCAGGCCGCTGTACTTGCGGCCGATTATCGGGGCGGTGAGGCTGGTTTGATGGCGTGTGATTTTATTGAGCATCTACCCGAGTTAATCGGTTAACGCAAAAGAGGCCGCGAATGCGGCCTCTTTTTGTCTGTGAATTCGTTTAGCTCTTCTTGTCAGCGTTGCCGCTGGCAGCCTTCTTCTTGGCCGGGGCCTTGGCCGCATCAATCACGGCCTGGCCGCGCTCACGCAGTTCGTCGCCGCGTTCCTTGACCATATCGGCCAATTCATCGGCGCGGGAGCGGGCTTCAGCGGCAGCCGCTTCGGCGCGCGCATAGGCCGCTTCCAGGCCTTCGCTGGTGCGGTCCTTGAGCTCAATGCCCTTTTCGCGCAACAGCTGGCGGGTTTCGTCACCGGATTGAGGGGCCATCAGCAAGGCGACCGCCGAGCCAACCAGACCGCCCAGAAGCAGGCCGGAGAGGAAAGAACCAAAATCACCATTTCGTTGTGACATATTGTGTACTCCTTTTTATCTATCGAATTGATTGCTTGTTATTTGCGCCCGAAATTCAGCATATCGGCCGCACGGCGCAACGCGGCGATAGCCCCATTGACTTTAACGACTGGGCTGACCATTTTGTCACTCAGGAATTGGGCCGTGCCACGTAAGGTGTTGGCGGCTTCGTTGGCCGAATCCAGAATGGGGCGCGCTTCGTTCTGCAGCATGTTGACCAGTTTGGCCAGCTGCACGACCAGCACCACCAAGGCGACGCCGACCAGCATAAACTCGAGCGCGAGCACGATGATGAATACATCGCGAATGGTCTCGGTGGGAGCGCCGGGTTGTAGCAGGGCCCAAATGGCCCAGCCCATGCCGCCCAGCAGCGCCAGGCCGATGAGCGCGGCGACAAAGAGCACCAGGCGTTCGCGTCCAGTGGAGGCGCTTTCAGGGGCCGGCAGCGCCGGTTGGCCGTTGCCCGAAGGGCTGAATTCGTTTTCTTCGTACATTAATCTGATTATAGCGCAAGGGTGGCGGATTTTAATCTGCGCAGTTTAGTAGAGCATCAGAATCGTGTCAGAATCCCCCGCTTGGCTTGGGTCTATTGTCCCTGCCAGCCGCTGACCTGGTCTTCCAGCACCTGGGTGTTTTCCTGGTTGCCGGTGACGGTGCGGGCGGCGTCCACCTCCGGGGTGGCGCAGGCGCTATCCAGGCAATAACGGTATTCCAAGGGCGTGCCGAAATTGGTGGGGCTGTAGAGCTTGTAGGCCCAGCGCCCGTCGCCCAGCGTCCACATCGGAATCGAGGCGGTCCAGTCAAGCAATTTAAATTGCAGGTACACGGGGCCTTCCGTCCCGGCGGGCGGCGTGACCTGGAACCAGATGGGCGCCGATGCGCCGGCGGTCCATTGGCTGACCTGGTCTTCCACGGTGAGGCCGGCTGCATCGCCGCCCAGCACTAGCTGGCGCAGGGCGAAGGCCCCGCTGGGCAGGTGCTCGGCGTTCCAGAAGCCATCGCCCAGGGTGTATTTGTAACGGATGTCGACCCCGGCGGGTAGCAGCAGGGTTAGCGTGTAGCGGCCTTCGGCGCCGGGCTGTAGGCGCGGCAACTCGGCCGGGGAGCTGGCCCCAGACCCAAGCTGGGCTAGATTGCCCACCAGGTAAATCGGCACGCTGGGCACCGAATCCTCGGGCAGGGCCAGGCTGAAAGTGACGCTGAGCATTTCGGCGCGGTGCATCTGGATGTGGGCGGGGGTATCCATATCTTCGGCGACCAGGGCAGCTTGCTGGAAGCTGACGTAGGCGCCGTCCGGACTGCTGATTACCAGATTGTGTTGGCCCTGGATGAGGCCGCCCAGGATGTAGATACCTTCGGCGTCGGTGGTCGTGTGCAAGCCGCTGGCGGAGACATTCAGCCCGCCAATCGGGGCGCCGCTTTCCGCATCCGTGACTTGGCCGCTTATTTGGCCGGCGACCACCTGGCTGGGCAGGTCGCTCCAGGCGGCGACGAGATCGTTACTGCTCATGTTGGTGCGGTTGACGAGCAACTCGCGGTAGCTGATGGCAGCGCCGGTGGCGGCGGTCTCAAAGGTGGTGGCATCGCCCTGGCGCACATAGCGATAGGTGAGCAGGCTGCCAAAGGGCACCGAGATGCTGACCGCATAGCCGTTCTCGCCGGCGGGCTGCATGGTGTAGCGCCGCGGGTTGAAGGCGATACCGGTGACCGCATCGACGATGCTAAGCTGAATATCTTCGTCGGGGGTGCCCTGAGGCACCAGGACGGTGAAGTGCACTTCCACATCTGGCGGCGGGGCGTAGGAGGACAGTGGACGCTCGGCGCTTTGGCTGCAGGCGGCCAGGAGCAGTATCAGGCCTAAGGGAAGGATTTTGCGCAAGGTCATCGGCGGCGCTCCAGGCGGGCGCGGCGCTGGCCTTCGGCCAGGCTGGCGGTGCCCACCGACATGAAATATAGCAGCAGCAAGGGGACCAGCACCAGCAGCATATTGATGGGGTCCACGGTGGGGGTAATCGCAGCGGCAATCACGGCCAATACCACGGTGGCGATGCGCCAATTCTGGCGTAGGATACGGGCGGGCAGGATGCCCATCGAGGCCAACACGTAAGCTAGCAAGGGCAATTCGAAAGACGCGCCAATCCAAAACATCAGTCCGGTGGCGAAGGAGATGTAGGAGGAGGGCCGCGCCAGGGTGGGGATGCCCTTAAAGCCCAGCAGGAAGGGAATCGCCTGGGGCAGAATGACGTAATAGGTGAAGAGCATGCCGCCCAGGAAGAACACCATCACCAGCGGAATGGATACCAGGCCGATAATGCGCGCGCGGCGCTTGAGACCCGGGGCCGCAAAAAGAAGCAGCTCAAGGCTGATGTAGGGCAGCGTCACGGTGAAGGCCAGCAGCAGGGTGACCCGCATCACCACGCCAATCGGCTCGGTCACGTCGACCGCTTGCAGTTCGTTGATGCCGCCGATGGGCGCCGCCAGCCAATCCAGAATCGGCGCCGCGTAATTGAAGGCCAATCCGGCAACCAGCAGCAGCGCCAACACGGCGCGCACCAGGTGGCCGCGCAGGGCGGCCAGATGCACCAGGATGTCACTGGGATTATCCAGCGCCTTCTGTACCGTATCGCCCAGGGGAGTGTCTTCCGGTTCCTCAATGAAGAAGGATTGCAGGCCACCAGTGAGCTTGCGCCACATCCGGGCAAGCAGCCGGAAAGGCGAGGTGATAATGAGCCAGAGCGCGCGCAACAACTTGCGCATCAGGACTCCGGCTTCTCGTCGTTTTCGGATGTGGGGAGTTTCTTTTGGGATTGCGGTTCGGGGTCGCGCGTCCAGGCGCGGAACTGGCGGTTCAGTTCGTCCAGTTGGCCCTTTTGCTGGTCAATCTCGCCCTGGATGTCGCGGCGTAGGGCATCCACTTCTTCCATACCGGCCTCGCGCATCAGGTTGCGGGGCAGCTCGCGCAGTTGCTGGGTGGCATCGTTGAAGGAGCCCCACAAATCGGAATTGCGGAAGTTGCGCAGGGCGCGGCCCAGCGTACCGCCCATCTTGACCATATCGCCGGGTCCCATCACGATGAAGACAATCAGCAGAATGGAGACCAACTCCAGAGGCCCAATACCGAAGACTTCCATGCTAGCTGGCGCTTTCTTCCTGGGGCACTTCTACATCCGCGAAGGCCTGGCGGATTTCCTGGCGGCGTTCGGCCAGGCTGCCCAGCACGCCGTTAACGAAGCGTGGGGCGCTATCCGAGCCGAAGCGCTTGGCCAGCTCGACGGCTTCGTTGATGGCGACCTTCACCGGCGTCTCTTCGCTCACCGCGAATTCCCACATAGCAATGCGCAGCAGGTTGCGGTCCACGATGGAGATTTGGTCTACGGGCCATTCGGGGGCGTGCTCAGCGATATATTGGTCCAGCTGTTCGCGTAGGGGCAGCACGCCCACCACCAGGCGGCGCGCGAAATCGGCGACCTTTTCGTCCAGATCGTAATCCAGCAGACGATGCTGCAGTACGTCACCCGGCGCGTGCTCGGTGAGGTCTAACTCGTAGAGCGCCTGCAGGGCCAGGCTGCGTGCCCGGGTGCGCGGTTTCATGCTTATTCGGTCGAGGGGCAGAAGATATCTTCGATGTGGATGTTGACGGTGCCGGCGCGCATGCCCACCATGTCATCAATCGCGCGCACGACTTCCTGCTGAATCTGGCGGCTGACCTGCCGCACGTTGACATCCTTATCCAGCACGACGTGTAAATCGAGGTCGACCAAATCGCCGGTGATATCGGCGCGCACGCCATGGCCGGCATGGCCGCGCTGGGTCAGGCGGCGCAGCGGTTTTTGGGGCGCTTCACTCATACGTGCCACGCCTTCCACCTGCAAGGCAGTGAGGCGGGCAATGCTGAGCAACACGTCGGGGGCGACGGTGGTGGTGCCGGGGGTACGGGCTTCTTCGTTTTTCGCCATAGGACTATTTTAGAACATCGCCATGCCGCCGTCTACGGCGAGCACCTGGCCAGTAATGTAGGAGGCTTTCTCCGAAGCCAGGAAGGCGACTGCGTAAGCGATTTCTTCGGGCTCGCCTTTGCGGCCCAGGGGGATTTGGTCGATGAAACCTTCGCGCACGTCTTCGGGGACGTCGGCCCAAATTTCGGTATCCACGTAGCCGGCGGCGATGGCGTTCACGGTTACGTTGCGGGCAGCGATTTCGCGCGCCAGGGCTTTGGTGAAGCCGATTTGGCCGGCTTTGGAGGCGGAGTAATTGGTTTGGCCGGCGTTGCCAATCTGGCCGGAAATGGAGGTGATATTGATGATACGTCCATAACGGGCGCGCATCATTGGTTTGATAGCGGCTTTGGAGACGTTGAAGGTGCCTTTGAGATTGATATCCATGACGTCGTCCCAATGGGCTTCGGACATCATCATGATGAGCGTGTCGCGGGTGATGCCCGCGTTGTTCACGACGATATCGAGTTTTTCGAAGGTGTCGAGCGCGGCCTTGATAAGCGCCTGGGCGTCGTCCAGCTTGGAGACATCCGCCTGCACCGCCAGCGCCTTGCCGCCCCCCGCTTCGATTTCGGCGACCACTTCGTCGGCGGCCTTGGACGAGGAGACGTAGTTGACCACCACGGCAGCGCCCTGGGCGGCCAGCTCCAATGCGATGGCCCGGCCGATGCCGCGCGACCCTCCGGTTACGACGGCTACGCGTCCATCCAATGAGGGGGTTGCCTTGTCTGCTGCTGCCATGTACGTCTCCTTGTTAAGGTGCGAGGATTATACCTAAGTGGTGATGAGTGATTAGTGAGGAGTGATTGGGGCCAAAGTTACAGGTCCTGTTCACCAGTCACTAATCACTGCTCACTAGCTTCTCGAAATCCTCCGGCTCGCCGAGGGAAATGCCGACCAGGTCGCGGTCGATGCGTTTGAGCAGGCCGGTGAGCACGCTGCCGCTGCCGAATTCAATGAAGTGGGTCACGCCCTGTTCCGCCATGTACTGCACACTCTCGGTCCAGCGCACGCGCTTGGTGAGCTGGGCTTCCAGGTCTTTGCGGATATCGCCGACTTCGTGCAGCGGGGCAGCGTCCACGTTGCCGATGATGGGGATGCCGGGGTCGGCAATCGGCGCCGATTTCACCGCTTCGGCGAAATCTTTCTCAATGCTTTCCATCAAGGGTGAATGGGCGGCGATACTGACCGCCAGCGGCAGGGCGCGCTTTGCGCCGAATTCCTTGGCGGCCTCAATGGCGCGCTCCACGGCCTCTGCGTGGCCGCTAATCACGATTTGCCCTGGGCAATTGTCGTTGGCGATTTGCACCATCTCGCCATTGATGGAGGCGTCCACGCAGGCCAGCTCAATGGCGCGGGTCTCCATGCCCAGAATGGCGGCCATGCCGCCCGGGTGCTGCTCGCCAGCTTGCTTCATCAACTCGCCGCGGGTGCGCACCAGTTGGAGGGCATCCGGGTAATCCAGGGCGCCAGCGGCCACCAGCGCGCTGAGTTCGCCCAGGGAGTGCCCGGCGACGAAGGCTGGCTCGAAATCGGGGTGGGCGGCGCGGAAGACGCGCAGCGCAGCCACCGAATGCACTAGCAGCGCCGGCTGGGTATTTATCGTGTCGTTGAGGTCGTCCTCGGGGCCGTTCCAGGCCAACTGGCTGAGGGCGAAGCCCAGGCGCTCGTCGGCCTCGGCGAAGGTGTCGGCGGCTTCGGGATATTCGGCAGCCAGCGCCTGGCCCATGCCGACCTTTTGGGAGCCCTGGCCGGGGAAGACGAAGGCGGTGTGTGCGGGATTGGGTAGAGACATGCGGGTATTCTAAAGCAAAAGAACCGACCGCGTCTGAAAAAACGTCCGACGTCTATAAAACAACGTCCTACGTCCAACGTCCTACGTCCAACGTCGGAGTGTGAGCAAGATGACATGGCTGATGTCGGACGTAGGACGTAGAAAAGAAAGAGCCCCGCAAACGCGAGGCTCTCTTATTCAATAAATCAATCGACGTCGGATGTAGGACGTAGAAAAAAAGGAGCCCCGCAAACGCGAGACCCTTCCAAACTGACAGTACCTGACGTTGGACGTTTTTGACGTCGGACGTTGGACGCAGAAAAGAAAGAGCCCCGCGAACGCGAGGCCCTCAATATCAAAATACTTCCAACGTAGGACGTTTTTACTCCCGGTCGACCGAAATCACTTCGCGGCCCTTGTAGTGGCCGCAGTTCTGGCAGACGCGGTGGGGCAGGCGCATTTCGCCGCAATTGCTGCAGGCGACCATGTTGCGCGCTTGCAGAGCGTCGTGCGCGCGGCGGCGGTCGCGGCGGCCCTTGGATACTTTTCGTTTTGGCAGTGGGGTCATCGGACCACTCCTGTAAGTTCAGATTCACAAAATCGCCCGCCACAGCGGCAGGCGGGCAGGATTATACAGGTAGGGGGTGGGAGTGTCAAGACGAGAGCAGATAGCTAGTAATGTTGATCCGGTCGTACCCCGTTTTTCTTTCTAAAAAATATTGGTTGTCTTCAAGAGTTATGTGAATGTGCCAATACGCCTTTGTATCAGTCTTAGATAGGTTCAATCCTTCCACCCAATCAGAAAAAGTGCCTATAGGAATTATGAGGATGTTTTCAGGAGAACCGCAGCCATATGCGATGTACCCTGCCTCGGCCTGCTGGGCAAAGTCTTTTTGATGCTCATGAAATGCAAACCAATATTTAATTCCGCTTCTTACATATTCTTTTGAAACTGCACATACCACCGCGACTGATTTGTCAGGAGAACTAAAGGTAGCCGAAGATTGCTTAACAAGATTCACATTTAGGTAGTCTTCAATCCGGGCCGCACAAACATCGTTGAAAGAAACAGGTTTAGTTTTTTTGGTTTGTTTTTTACTTCTTGACCGAATTTCTGCATCCTCTTCTTCCGGCTCTTCAAGTTTTGCTTCTTCAGCTGTAGAAAAGACTAGCTCAATAATTTCGTCCAGTTTTGTAAACTCTCTGGGAATTAGTAGTTCATAGATGCGCCGTACAGTTTCGGGGTCTTCTAGTTCCTCCTTTGTCCTAAGCAGGCTCAACAATGCATCAATGCTTATCAATCGCATATCCCAGGCGTGCCTAGAGCCTCTAATCTGGGCTTCAAGGTCGCCTGTGTCGTTTCGACCTACTATGATGAGAATTGAAGAAGCCTGCTCAGAAATTTTTCCTTCTTGACTCAACGATGCTCTGTAGTCTGCAATCTTATTCAAATCAATACGATAGGCATCTGTCGTTTTTATTTCTACTATTATGTTGTGCCCATTAGGATATTTCCAAACACCATCAAACCCAATTTCCTTTGAAGACCCTTGGTATCGGCCATAGGTTATATCAAACCCCAATCGCTCTCCGACTTGATTTACTATGTCCTGGAGGACATAGCCGGATTCAGTAAAAGATTTACCTAAACATTGGTCGACATATTCTTGGAGAAGACCTGATGGTATGTGAGAAAGGAATCTTCTGAATTCTGCAGATGTATCATTCCCATCACGCTGTTTTCCGCCCCCGGCAAAAGCGATTAGCTGTTCAATAGTTTTGTTTTCAATTTGTTCTCTAGAGCTTTTCCAGAATTCTACTAGGGACATTAAGTGCTCCGTACCCTCGCGTAATGGTTGCAGAAGTATAACGGTGGTTTTTTTTGGTGGTTGGGAGGTTTCCTCACATG
>OMJR01000166.1 GCA_900299355.1 Anaerolineaceae bacterium | reverse complement strand
TTCACGCACCACCGGCGAAGTGCTGTTCAATGGCAGTGACATTTATGCGCCCGATGTGGATCCGGTGCAGGTGCGCCGCCATATCGGTATGGTCTTCCAAAAGCCGAATCCCTTTCCGAAGTCGATCTATGAGAATGTGGCCTGGGGGGCACGCATCAACGGCTTCAAAGGCAACATGGATGACCTGGTCGAAGAGGCCCTGCGCGGGGCGGCCCTGTGGGACGAAGTCCATGATAAGTTGCAGCAAAATGGTTTGTCGCTATCCGGCGGCCAGCAGCAGCGCCTGTGCATCGCCCGAGCGATTGCGGTGCGCCCCGAGATCATTCTGATGGACGAACCCGCCTCGGCGCTGGATCCGATTGCCACGCTACGCATTGAAGAGTTGATGCGCGAGCTGGCCAAGGAATACACGATCATTATCGTGACCCACAACATGCAGCAGGCAGCGCGTGTCTCCGATTACACGGCTTTCTTCTCGCTGTCGGATGATGGCAAGCGCGCCGGCATGCTGATGGAATATGGCGAAACCCAAACCATGTTCACCAATCCCAAGCGCAAAATCACCGAAGAATACATTACCGGGCGGTTTGGCTAATGGCTGACCGCAAGCGCGTTTTGTTTCTTTGCACCGGCAATTCCTGCCGGTCTCAAATGGCCGAAGCCCTGGTGAACCATCAGATGGGGGAGGAGTGGCAGGCGGTTAGTGCGGGCACCCACCCGGAGGCGGAAACCAATCCGCGCGCGATTGCCGCGCTGGCCGAAATCGGGATTCAGCATCAGGGCCATCCCAAGACCGCCGAGGAGTTCAGGGACGTAGAGTTTGATGTTGTGGTCACCGTCTGCGATGATGCTGCTGAGAACTGCCAAGTCTGGCTGGGGAAGGGGCGCAAGGTACACAAAGGCTTCCCCGATCCGGCCAAAGCGCGAGGCACGGGCGATGAGGTTATGCAAGTCTTTCGAGACTTGCTGGGACGAATTGAAATCGAGATCCCCAAGCTGCTCTACCAAATCAAAAGCGAGGCCTAGGCCTCGCTTTTTGTTTACAGCAGTTTCAACCAGTAATATCCCAGTGGCGGGACCTCAATCGTAAGCCGCTGGTTTTCTACACTGCCCTTGGTCAGTTCGCTTAGCAAATCAATCGGCGTTTCCATGCTTGCTTCTGGAGGCAGTTCCACCGAAATATTTTGCTCCAGGCGGGTCAGGTTGTGCAGGATCAAAAGCACCTGGCCATCATAGATGCGCAGGTAGGCGGAGACCTTGTCGGCCTGCGTCGAGCGCGCCCAGGCGAAATCACCCCAGCCCAGAGCTTTGTTGTTTTTGTGAACGCGGATCATACGTTTGATCACGTGGTAGATCGAATCCGGGTCCTGGCTGGCGGCCGCCACATTCACCGTTTCCACGCCATAAGGGGGCTCCTGGATCGCGTGGGCGTACACGCTTTCGGCGCTGGAGAAGCCACCATTGGGGCTGGCATCCCACTGCATCGGCGTGCGCACCCCATCGCGGTCGTTCAGCCAGATGTTGTCGCCCATGCCGATTTCGTCTCCATAATATACAATCGGCGAGCCAGGCAGGGTGAAGAGAATTGAATTAGCCAGCGCGATTTTCTTGGCATTGTTGTTCAGCAGCGGAGCCAGGCGGCGGCGGATCCCCAGGTTGAGGCGCATGCGGTCTTCGGGGGCATATTGCTCCCACATCCACTGGCGTTCCGGCTCGGTCACCATCTCAAGCGTTAACTCGTCATGATTGCGCAGGAAGATGCACCATTGGGTGTTTTCGGGAATCGCGGGGGTGCGCTCCAGGATCGCCTTGACCGGGGTAATGTCTTCCTGCTTGAGCGCCATGAAGATGCGCGGCATGACTGGGAAATGGAAGGCCATGTGCACTTCGTCGCCGTCGCCAAAATAGGGGCGCACGTCTTCGGGCCATTGGTTAGCTTCGCTCAGCAGGATTCGTCCAGGATAGTTGTCATCCATAAACTTGCGGACGCGCTTAATGAAATCGTGGGTTTGGGGCAGGTTTTCGCAATTGGTGCCCTCGTCCTCAAAGAGGTAGGGGATTGCGTCGGCCCGAAAGCCATCAATGCCCAGATCCAACCAGAACTTGATCACCGCGATCATTTCATCCTGGACGGCCGGATTTTCGTAGTTTAGGTCCGGCTGTGAACTAAAGAAGCGATGCCAGAAATACTGGCCGGCTTCCTCGTCCCAGGTCCAATTCGATTCTTCGGTATCCAAGAAGATGATCCGCGCTTCGCTATACAAACTGGGGTCATCAGACCATACGTAATAATCGCGGTACTTTGAGGCGCGGTCCTTGCGAGCCTCCTGAAACCAGGGGTGTTGATCGGAGGTGTGATTGAGCACCAGGTCGGTAATGATGCGTATGCCGCGCTTGTGGGCTTCGGCGACGAGCTGCTTGAAGTCCTCCAGCTGGCCGTAATCTGGGTGAATGCCGTAGTAGTCGGCGACATCGTAGCCATCATCCTTGAGCGGGGAAGGAAAGATCGGCAACAACCAGATGCAGTTGATCCCAAGATCCTCGAGGTAGTCCAGCTTCTCTACCACGCCGGCCAAGTCGCCGTGTCCATTGGCATCGCTGTCGCGGAAGGCGCGTACATAGAGCTCGTAAAAAACGGCGTTCTTGTACCAAAAATTGTCGTTAGAGATCATAGGCAAGACAGCTCATAGCACTACAAGAAAGGCCCAGCAGGTGGTAAACGAAGCGCTTAGTTTAGACCTGCCAGGCCTTTTGGTCAAGTGGGGGGGTGTTCTCCGATGGGCTTAGCCCTTTACCGCGCCAGCCAGCAGGCCGCGCACGAAATAGCGCTGGAAGGCAAAGAAGACGATCAGCGGCAGCACCATCGACAGGAAGGCGGAGGCAGTCAGCAAGTGCCAGCCGCCACCCAGCGACTGCACCAGGTTGTTGATCTGGTAAGTGAGCACCGGCCTGCGCCCAGTCAGGAAGACCAACGCGACCAGTAGGTCATTCCAGACCCACAGGAACTGGAAGATCGCCAGGGAGGCCAATGCGGGCATGGAGAGCGGCAGAGCCAGCCGGTAAAAGGCGGTCCAGTGGTTGGCGCCATCCAGGTAGACCGACTCGAACAACTCGCGCGGCAAGGAACCGATGAAGTTGCGCATCAGGAAGATCGCGTAGGGCAGCCCAAAGCCAGTATGGAATAGCCACACGCCGAGGAAGGTGCCGCTCAGGCCGGCCTGCAGGTAGAGGCGTGAAATCGGCACCAGTGTCATTTGCAATGGCACGATTTGCAGGCCGACCAGCAGGGCGAACAGCCACATGCGTCCCGGGAAGTGCAGCCAGGAAAAGGCGTAGGCGGCCACGGCGGCGAAAATCAGCGGCAATAGCGTGGCTGGCAGCGACACAATCAACGTGTTCATGAAAGCGCGCGCTATACCACGCGAATTGCCCAAGTCGCTGGCAAAATCGCAGGTCAGGTCGGAGGATTGTTCCCCGGCGGCACAGTCAGCTTCGTAGCTGGCGGTACCACGGTAGCCTACCAGCGCGTCGACATAGTTGCCCAGCGTGAATATCGGGCGGTCCTCAACGCCGTATTGGCGGCGCAAGTGCCCCAGGATATCGGCTAGCTCCTGGGCTTCGGGCCGGTCCTCCTCTGGGAGGTGGATTTGGCCGTCGTACTCATTGTTGAAGGTGGCCGCTAACTGCACGGAGCGGCGAAAATCTTCGATCAGGGCCGGGTCGCTCAAATTGGCTGCGGCAATGGCGGCTCCATCCGGTCCGTGGCATTCGGCGCAGTATGTCTCGTATTCAACAGCGCCGGGCTTCTCGCTGAACACCTGCCACCAGCCGGAGGTATTGGCATCCTGGACCGGGCGGAAGGAGGTTACCAACAGGCCCAGGGTAGGCACCAGCCAGATAACGACTAGCAGGATGACCAGGATGTGAGTGGGGAGGTTGCCGAGATAACGTTGCAATCGTTCGCGGTTCATCGGATAGCCTCCTGCTCGCGGAAGCGTTTAATATTGATATACATGAAGGGGATGATCGCCAGGATCAGTACGGTGGCTACGGCCGTGCCGCGCCCAGTGTTCTGGTTGATGTACATTTCGGTGTACATGCGGTTGGCAATCACGTCTGTGCTGAAATTACCGCCGGTCATCACGAAGACGATATCGAAGATCTTCATCGTATTAATCACCATCGTAGTGACCACCACGGTGATCGTCGGCAAGATGATCGGCACGGTGATGCGCCAGAATACAGTCCACTCGGAAGCGCCGTCAATGCGGGCGGCCTCCAGCAGTTCGGTGGGCACGCCTTTGATGGCCGCCGAAAGGATTACCATACAGAAGCCGGCCCAAATCCAGATGCCGACGATGATCAGCATAAAGGTGTTTAGCGGGATACGACTCAAGAAGGCGACTGGTTCACCGCCCAAGGTGCGTATGATCGCGTTGAGCAGGCCAATTTGGTTACTCTCGGTACCAATGTAGTACACAAATTTCCAAATCACGCCGGCGCCGACGAAGGAAATCGCCATGGGTAAAAAGATGACCGATTTGACCAATGATTCGTAGCTGACGCGGTCGGCCAGCACAGCCATCAGCAGGCCAACGCCCACCGAGCCGGTGACCATGCCCAGGATCCATTTGATGTTGTTCCCGAAGGAGGAGATCCAGAACGTGCGCCAGATACTGGAGAAATCGGTGGTATCCAGTTCGCTGGTGAGCACAAAGCGGTAATTTTCAAAAATGCCCCAACAGGGCTGCCCATCACGGCAGGTGCTGGCGGCCGAGTTCACCGAATCGGCATCCAGGAAGCTGAGGTACATGGTATTGATGGTGGGATAAACAACAAAGAAACCAATAATAACCAGAGCTGGCAATAGATAAAGCCAGGGCACTAAGCGTCCCTGGCGCATAATGTTCGGTACTCGTGAACTCATGCGAGTCTCCTCCTCCCGCCGATACGACCAAACAGATTGAAAAAAACCTGGGGGCATCTGAGGGATGCCCCCAGGTTTCTCACTCGTGGGTTCGGCTTATTGGGCCAAGTCGGCTTGCTGTGCCGAAGCTGCAGCAGCCAGAGCCGTGGGGATATCCGAAGCGCCGGAAATCACGTCCACAATGGCTTCCCATTCGGCCGCACCAAAGGTGGGCTGGATGGAGTCGCCAAGGTCGGGCGTGGCAGCGGCGGCATTCGCCAGCACGGCGGCCAGGTCAGCGCTGATCGCATCCGAGTAGTTGCCCTCGGAGCCATTGTTCGGGCTGAGGCCAAAGCCAGATTGAGCCCAGGCTGCGCCACCTTCGGCGCTGGTCAGGTAGCCAACGATGGCGTGGACAGCGGGGGTGTCATTGAACACCATCAGCCAGTCCGCACCACTCTGTACGCCCTGGCCTCCGGGGAAGCCAAAGAAAGCGTAGTCGGTGCCGTATTCCAGTTCCGGATAGGTTTCGGCGACAGCGCCACCGGCAAAGCCAGATTGCTTAAGCATCATGGCCTGCGGCGGATCACTGAAGGGTTGCAGAATGGCATCGCTGAACGAGGTGCTCAGGGAGCCATCGGCACCACCAACCGCATAAGCGGGGTCGGTGGCCCAGGCGGAGTAAATCTCGTAGGCTTCCACCACACCGGCATCATCATAGGGGATCGAGCCGTCCAGCAGGCCGAACACGTAGTCCGGGCCCTGGGTGGCCAGCAGGATGTCCTGGATGAAGTCGGAGGCGGTCCAACCGGTGGCGTCACCACTTTCGAAGCCCATGGCGAAGGGCACATTGCCATCAGCGGCCATGGTGTCGGCCAAAGCGGTGAACTCATCCCAGGTGGCGGGAACGGCGTAGCCCATCGCGTCGAAGTTGACCGGGCTGTACCAAACGAGAGACTTGGGGTCAGCCTTCAGGCCGACGGCCAGCCACTCGCCATTGGCGGTAGCCTTCCAGGCATCGGAATAGTTGTCACCATTGGCGCCAACTGTGTCCAGCGCGACCAGCTGATCCGGATAGGAAGCCAGCGGGGCGGTGGTGGACCAGATCACGATGTCGTAGGGGTCACCGGATTCAACGCGCGTATCCAGCAAGGCCTGGTCACGGGAGGACTCTGCGACTAGCGTAATGCCGCATTCCTCCAGCACGGGAGCCATGATGCCCTGGAAGCTTTCTTCCTCAGCGCCCGACCAGATGTACAGGATGGATACTTCGGAGCCGGCCTCAGCGCCCATGCACATGCCCATATCATCGGACATGTCATCGTCTGCCATATCTTCGTCGTCCATCTCCTCGTCCGCCATGTCATCCGACGTTGCTTCGTCGGTCATGTCGTCCATCGGCTCTTCAGTGGCTTCAGCACCGCCACAAGCAGCCAGGAGCAGCGCGAAGATCAGCAGCAGGCTTGTGACCAGCCACATCTTCTTGTTGCGATTCATCTACTTTTTCCTTGGATAGTGAAACAGGTACTACAGAAAAACATCAAACTGGACCTTTACGCTTTGACTTAACCTCCTTGACATGTTGCGCTCAAGCGTGGCAAAGAAAATCGTTCTTTAGTGCTGTAAAGAACGATTAGTGCCCTAGAAGGGTTACGACTATTGAGAAATATTAACTACTAAGGTATCTTGTCAGGGAAGCTTACACATAAAGTTGGATTTACAGCAGCATAGCCAAAAATGAGTGTCAAGGCTGCCAGGCGGGAGCCGGATGGCTCTGTAAGCTGGTATTAATCGTCGAGTTTGCGGACAAGTACACTTTCGACGCGCAGGCCGTCCATGGTTTGGACGGTGAAACGGTAGCCGCCAAAGTCAAAACTATCGCCCACGCTGGGGATTTCGCCCAGCTGTGCCAGGGCCAAACCGGCGGCAGTGCTATAGACATTGGTAGAGGCGAAGGGCGCCAGCAACTGCTCGCCCAGATCGTCCATGGAAATCGCCGCATCCACCAGCCAGGAGCCGCTGCCCAGGCGCCGAACCTCGTTCTCCGAGCTGGGGTTGTACTCGTCGTCGATTTCGCCGACGATGACTTCCAGCACGTCCTCCAGGGTCAGCAGGCCGGCTGTGCCGCCGTGTTCGTCGAGCACAATCGCCTGGTGCACGCGTTCCTGGGTCAGCCGGCGGTAAATCGAGGGCAGCGCCGCCTTGGCGGGCACATAGATAATTTGGCGGGCGATATCGCGCAGCGTGGTGTTCTCGTCAGCCCAAATCAGGTCCTTGAGGTGCACGTAGCCCACGATGTGGTCGATATCATCCTCGTAAATGGGAAAGCGCGATAGGTTGGACTTGGCGGCTGCGTTGAGGGCCTCCTGGGGGCTGAGGTCGGCGTCCAACACTGTCATTTCCGTGCGGGCGGTCATCACATCCTGGGCTTTGCGGTCGCCGTAGTCGAATACGCCGCTCACAAAGCGATGCTCGCTGAGCTGGAAGATGCCTTCGGCGGTGCCTTGTTCCAGCATCTGTTCAATTTCTTCGGAACTGGTGGAGGGCCCGCGTGCGCCGGAGGAGCCGATAAGGCGCAGAATCAAGTCGGTAGACCAGGAAAGGAAGCGAATCGGCAGGGCTGCCACACGGGACAGAAGACGTACCGGGCGCACAACCCGGGTGGAGAGCACCTCGGGATTGCGCAGGGCCAACTGTTTGGGCACCAGTTCACCCAGCACAAGCGATAAGTAGGTAATCACCAGTACGACCAGTACCAGAGCCAATTGGTCGGCGTAGGGGGCCAGCTGCGGCACCGTGCGCAGGCTTTCGGCGATGTAGGGGGCTGCCTCAGCGCCGCCCACGGCGGAAGCCAGCGAGCCGACCAACGAGATACCGACCTGCACCGCGGCCAGGAAGTTCCCGGGCCGCTCCTTGACCTGCAGCACGTCTTCCGCGGCCTTGTTGCCGCGCTTGGCCATGGTCTTGAGGCGCGGGCGGCGGCTGGTGACCAGCGCCATTTCGGTCGCCGCAAAAAAGCCGTTAACCAACACCAAAACCAGAATAAAGAACAGTCGTTCGCCCATAATCAGACTAGAGGATAGTTAATGCGCATAGCCATTAA
>OMJR01000165.1 GCA_900299355.1 Anaerolineaceae bacterium | reverse complement strand
GCGGAAGTCAGCCTCGGCATTGCCCAGCTGGCCCAGCGCCTGGTAAGCCAGGCCGCGCCAATACAGGCTTTCCTCCAAGGTGGGTTCGGAGATGGTGTTGTAGAGCGTGTTGTTGGCCAGGTCAATCACTCTTTGATAGGTCCCCGAATAATAATAGGCCCAATAAGGCTCGGTGCGATACCACATGATGCGATAAGGGCGCTGGGTATCATCGCCACCCAGATTTTCATAAAGCTGGAAGGCATAGTCGAAAGCATGTGCCGCATCCACGTATTGCATCAGGTTGACTTGGCTAGCACCCACATTGAATTGAGCAAAGTATTGGTCAATCCCGGTGAGGCTCTGTGTTTCGGCTATGGCGGTCTCTAGCGCATTCTGGCTGGCCCAAGTGGCGTCATTCCATGGACCCAGTACGGCGATTACATCGTCCAAGCGTTCCTCTGGATAGACCACCATAAACAGGTAATTGAAGTAGCGCCACTGGGTTTCAAATTCTTCGTAGGATGAATGTAAATTGGCGCCCGTGCCGTTATCGCCGGTCTTCAGATAGGCATCCTGCACGATGAAGTACTGGCCGGCATCGTCGTAGCCGGTGACGTACAAATAGTGCCCGAACCAGCCGTAGGCGCCCGTGTAATCCTCTTCGTAGTAGCCTTTTTCGACTATCACAGGGAATCCAGCAGCAATCAAGCGCTTAATGAGCATGATATCGCCGCCTTCACGCACGGCCGCCTGCATGCCGGGCACCTGGCTATCCACGAAATCTTCCATTTCGTAGGGCATCACGTTCTTGTCCCAGAAGCCTTGCTCAACAAAGGTTTTACTGGGGTCGTTCACACCCGGCTTGATATAGCGGGCGACGTCGTCGCGGTCACCCTCCCAACCCCAGAAATTGAGTGCCATAGTCAGGTTGGCCGGCGCGCAGTAGTTCCAACGGTTATGCTGGTCTACATAAATTACGCCATCCAGTGTAACTGCCTCTGGCAACGGAACGTCTGTCGGGGAGGGAGTTGCACTGACCCCCGGCGTTGAAGAAGGCACCGCCGCAAGGGCAGACGTCGGTGTAAAAGTGGGAAGGCTTTCTCCACTCTGATTGGGGTCAAAAATAGCTTCATCGGGGGGATTGAAGAAGTAGACGATTTGGGTGCGCAAGCTATCCACCCGCCAGGCCAAACGGTCATTCACCCAGGGGATTTTGTATATCAGGAACGCGACGAACACCAAGCCCAATAAAGCCGCCAGCCAGGGCAGGCAGCCCGGGCGGTTGCGGTGTCTTCGTAAGCTCTGAGGTTGCAGGGTAGGTCTTGATTTGCGCACGTCGCGCGGATTATACCCCTAGGGGAATTAACGCCGCTTAAGCCCCTCGGCTATAATGAATACGCAATTATGAGTGACCCGGTTCAAGACATTATCCAAGAGCCTGAATCCGCCCTACCGGCAGTTCAACTCAGTGAACTACCCCAAAGCATTCAGACTGCGGCAAAGAACGCCGGCTGGCACCAGCTAACCCCAGTGCAATCCAAGGGCGTGCCCTACCAATTGGCGGGGCGCGACCTGATGGTGCAGGCGCGCACCGGCAGCGGCAAAACCGGCGCCTTCCTGCTGCCCATGCTGGAAACGCTGGACGCCAGCCGCAAGGAGCCCCAGGCGCTGGTGTTGGTGCCCACCCGGGAGCTCGCCAAACAGGTTGCCAAGGACGCCGAAACCTTGTTCGCGGGCAGCGGATTGGGCGTGGTATCGGTATACGGCGGGGTCAGCTACAAACCCCAGATTGAGGGCTTCAAACAGGGCGTGCAGCTGGTGGTCGGCACCCCCGGCCGCGTGCTGGACCATCTCATCAAACGCAACCTCAAGCTGGATAGCCTGCGCGTACTGATTTTTGATGAGGCCGACCGCATGCTGGGCATGGGCTTCTATCCTGATATGGTCGACGTACAGCGCTATTTGCCCGCCGAACGCCACGGTTATATGTTCTCGGCTACCTTCCCACAAACCGTGCAAAGCCTGGCCGCCCGCTTCCTGAACAATCCCGACTTCCTCAGCCTCAGCCGCGACCACGTGCACGTCACCGATGTGGAACACATCTATGTGGTCACCCCGCGCATGGACAAAGACCGTTCGCTGGTGCGCCTGATTGAAATGGAAAACCCCCAACAAGCGTTGATTTTCTGCAACACCAAAGCGCGGGTCAACTATGTTGCCACGGTGCTCAAGCGCTTTGGCTTCAGCGCGGATGAACTCAGTTCGGATTTGTCACAGAACGCGCGCGAACGAGTGCTGGGCAAATTGCGCGATGGCAAGCTGCGCTTCCTGGTCGCCACCGATGTAGCCGCGCGCGGCATTGATATCCCCGAGTTGTCGCATGTATTTATCTATGAACCGCCCGAGGATCCCGAGGTCTACATCCATCGCGCGGGGCGCACCGGCCGCGCCGGCGCCGGCGGCGACGCGATCACGCTGATCCGCAACCTGGAAAAACGCGAGATCACCCGCATCGCCGCCATGTACAAAATCAATTTCAAGGAGCAGCCCGTGCCTACCGATGAAGATGTCAGCAATATCGTCGCCCAACGCCTGACCGCCCACCTGGAGGGCCAGCTGCGCAATCGCGACAAGCTCAAAGCCGAGCGCATGGAGCGCTTCCTGCCCTATGTAAAGGAACTCTCCGAAACCGAAGAAGGTCGCCAACTGATTGCTATGGTGCTGGACGACCTGTACCACCGGGTGGTCCACAAAAACGAAAGTGAACCAGACAGCGGCCAAAGCCAGGGCGGGCAGTCACCCTCCGGCAACCAGCGCAGCGGTCGCAACAAGCGCCGCCGCTAATAAAAAGACTTAACGAAAGAGGCCGGGCAATGCCCGGCCTCTTTACTTAGGCGCTGAGTGGGGTAGGACTCAGTCACCCGAACCTAAACCATCCAATAGTCCATCCAACAATCCGTCCGATTCATTAACGCTGACCCCGTCTTCATCGGCATCCAGGCTGGTGTCCTCACCGCCAGTGATATTGCTCGTGTTCACATCGGCATTCAGGCAAACCAGGTCGAGCAAGCAATTGCCGCTGGCGGAGCTGCTATCTCCGCCCCCGCCATCGTTGCCGTCGCCCCCGCCGCCACCGCCATTTCCACCGCCACCACCGCCATTTCCTCCGCCCCCGCCCCCGTTGCCACCGCCACCGCCGCCGACGGTCGCCACTTCGAAGCCGCCAAAGCTAATCGTAAAGAACGGTGTGGTCAGCTGCATGCCCATCGCGGCCGCGCCAAATACACACAAGGCCCCGGTGGCCACCAGCGCCAGCAGAACAGCCGCCACCAAACGATTTCGTTTCCTTTGCGCAGTCATATTGGTATTCCTTTCAATCCTCAATCATTTCGGATAAGTGCCTTAGTCGCCCAAACCGAGTCCACCAAGCACACCATCGACGGTGTCATCTACCGTATCGCCCAGGTCTTCTACGATATCTTCAACTTCATCAATCAAATCTTCGGTTACTTCGTCAACGCCTTCCACGACTTCATCAATGGCATCCCCCAGCGTATCGGCCTCGGTCACCTAGTCGACCGTGTCTTCAATGGTCTCACCCAATGGTTCGCCCAGGGCTGAACCCACAATGCCGTCGGTGGCTTCCTCGACGACCTCGCCGATTCCGATATCTTTCACCACGCCCGATACACACACGCTTTCGGTCGGGCAAGTGGCCTGATCCACCAAATCAGTCGCTTGGTCCACTAAGTCAATTGTGGTCGTGGTATCGGCCTCGGCTGATAACTCAGTAGCCGTGTCAGGTTGAAGCCCTTCGGATGGACCCGTTCCAATCACGATTTGGGAACCGCTATCGGGGCCGATCTGAATATCGAGCGAACCCGTTTGAATACGTAAGCCGGCCGTAGTGGCTACAAACACGCACATCGCCCCCACTGATACCAATGAAAGCCCCATTGTTGTGAGGAGATGGCTACGGCGGGCAGGATGCCGCTGCATAGCTAACCTCCGTAATCTATATGGCGTGCTTCCACACTAGCGTGATCGGTTGCAAACGCAAAACACAATTCTGCAAGTTAGCTGTGCCTAAGTGAACAATAGCAATACATGCTGATTTTAAGGACTCTTGCCCCCATATATAGCGCCATGCATTTGTACTGCCCCCATATAAACAAGCAGCCCGGCGAGATTCGCCGGGCTGTATTAGCTGACTATTTGTTCGCTTACTGCGCTTGAACGACGGCCACCCACAGCAAAAAGGCGACCGGTGCAGCCAGGCCGATGATTACGCCCAGCATGATCTTGCGGCTTTCTTCATCATATTTCTGTGTATCCATGATGCTCCTTGGGGATGATGTTGTTCGTAATTTCATTCATTGTACCGCTGGGCAAACAAAAAGTGGGCAG
>OMJR01000164.1 GCA_900299355.1 Anaerolineaceae bacterium | reverse complement strand
TGCCGGTGACGCCGATCAGGGTCAGCTCGCGGGCCGGGTGACCGTAGAAAGCGGCGGCCACATGCGCTAGGGCTGCACGGTCATCGGGCACCTGGATATGCGGAATCGGCAGATCGATGTCCGCTTTCACGCCCACCACGGCGACCGCGCCGCGATTGACGACTTCCTCCAGGTAATCGTAGCGGTCCACGCCCTGGACGATTGCGAAATACAGATCACCGGGCTGCACCTTGCGTGAGTCTTCAGCAATCCCAGTGACTTCGATATCACCGGGCACCGGGCTCAGGGTTTGGTAGCCAGAAAATAAGTCAGCTAACTGGGGCATAAGGCAGGATTCTAACAAAAAAGGCGCCCATGATTGCTCATGGGCGCCAATAGGCTGAGGTGAAAACTCTTAGCGCAGGTTCTCGCGCAGGGCGCTCAGCTGGCCGGATACAGAGCCATCCAGCACTTTGTCGCCGACACGCACCACCAGGCCGCCGAGGATGTTGGGGTCAACCCTGAAGGTTACCTCCGCCCCGCTGCCCAGTTTCTTGAGCACGTCTGTCTTGACCGTTTCCTGCTCCTTATCGGTGAGCGGCAGGGCGCTGGTCACCACGGCGGTATCGCCTTTGACGTCCTCGCCTTCCAGCACGGTCACCTTGCCGGATTTCACACCGGAGAAGAAATCATCGATCAACGAGTGCTGCTTCTTCTCGTCCAAAGCCTCGCCGATCAGCTTCTGCGCAGCGGCCACGGAAAGGGCCGCCACCTGGCCGCGCACGTCTCCCAACAGGCGGACGCGATCTTGCTCAACCTCGGCCAGCGCTTCTTCGCGGGCTTTGGCGGCCTTGGCTTCAGCAGCCTTGACGATCTCTTTGGACTGCTCTTCCGCACGTTGGGTTACATCACGCGCTTCGGCAGCCGCCTTGGTGCGCGCATCGGCCATGACCTTCTCAGCTTCCTTTTCGGCGTTCTCCCGTGCTTCCTGGGCGATGCGGGCGTCTTCCAAGCCTTTGGCGACGGCCTCGCGGCGCTGCTCCAGGATATTCATGATCGGGATGAAAGCCCACTTGCGCAAGATCAAGAACATGATCAGGAAGTTGACGATCTGAACGATCAGAAAACCGTAGTTAATGCCTAATTGTTCCAAGTGATTGCTCCTTTCTGGTGTCGCGTTTTCAGCACGTGCTTAGAAAACGAACAGAACGAGCATGGCTACCACCAGACAATAAATGGCGATAGCTTCGGTGAACACGATGCCGAGGATCATGTTGGTCTGGATCGCCCCGGCGGCGTCGGGGTTGCGGGCGATGCCCTGCACGCCACCATAGGTGGCCATTCCCACGCCCAGGCCGGCGCCAATAGCGCCGATCATAGCGATACCTGCACCAATCAGTTTTGCGGCTTCAGCTTCCATAATTCATTCCTCCGAGTTTCAGTCTCAGGCGACTGTAGTCTGATTTTGCGTCGTTAATCGGGCTCAGTCGCCCGCTTTCAACTTAGTGATGTTCCTCGTCACCGTGGTGCGAGTGGGTGGCCTGGGCCATGAAGACCATGGTCAGCATACCGAACACGATGGCCTGGATCATGCCGACAAAGAATTCCAGCATGAGCACACCGGATTGGGCCACAACCGGGATGAGGGTACCGATCACGAAGAGCAGCACCGCACCGGCGAAGATATTACCGAACAAACGGAAGGAGAACGAAATGATCTTGGACAGCTCCGAGACGATTTCAAACAAACCTACCGCAAAGTCAATCAAGCCAAAGAAAGGCTTGGTAAACAGCGTACGCACATTGAAGAATTTCTCAAAGTAGGCCAGGCCCTGCGAACGCACACCGATTACCTGGATCATCACCACGGAGACAATCGCCAAGCCGATGGTGAAGTTCAGATCCGTTGCGACCGCACGCACCCAGGGCACGACAGCCAAGGCGCAGGCCCCGGTCCCTTCCTCATTGGCGCGGTAGATCAGGACGGTATCGCCCTCACCGTGGTTCCCACTGGCATCGCTGCAGATCTCCCAATAATGGTGATGCGCTTCTTCCTCCAGGTGGTGCAGCTCATCAGCGCTGAGCGCGGAAACTGCCACGCCCATCTCCTGGGCCTGTTCCTCCACATAGTGGTCGGTGTAGTGGTGCAAATCGAAGTTGCCGACTGCATCCACGCCGGGAATCAATTCCATCCAGTTCATCACCAGCACCAGCAAAGTGATGGCTGCGAACCAGGGAAAGATCGTGCGGGTCCATTTGCCGGCGGTCGACTCGGTGAGGTTATAAAGCACCTCCAGGAAGCCTTCGACGGCGTTGGCCAAGCCCTTGGGTACAACGTCGGCACCTTTGCGCACCTTATTCAGGTAAGGGCGGATGGATAAGAACAGCAAGGCCAGAACCAAAATATCGGCCAGGACAGTCGCCACCAGGGTGTTGGTCAGATAAAAGGGTGTATTTAAGAAGGGGAAGTAGAAAAGCGGGTCACTGTGCGTGCCCAAAATCGCCTCTGCGTTAAGCAGAATGGCCGGGCGCGCCGGGGGATAGTTGCCGGTAATGATTACGCCGGCAATGATGACGGCCAACAGAATCCAGCGGTTGACCCCAAATCGCCATTTGCGCTCAGTCGTTTCTTGCGACACCTTAGGCGTCCTCCTCAAGTTCAGCTTCGTCTTGCACGCTGGGTTTCAGGCGGCTGGTCGCCCAGCGCACTACCCATAACATCGTCAGCAAGGTAATCGGAACGCTGACGCATAGCAAGATGATGGTAAAAATATGGTTTTCTGTCGTAGCCATTTGGTTGTCCAACCACAATCCGGCGAAAAGGGCTATGAACAGAATTAGGACCGTGAGAAACCCAGCCAGCGATGTAGCGCCGACCAGAGCCATGTTAAACGTGTACCGCTTCCGGTCAGTCTTCGAGGGTTTCTCGGAGCGGGTCACTGTTCGAGAATTATATCACAATCAAAAGGGGTGTCAACTAGCGCGACAGCAGGGCGCAGCTCTAAAAGAGCGCGCTGGCGCTAGACACCGCCCATTGGTAGAAGGGACCGAAGACAAAGCCAAGGACCAGCAAGGCCACCACGCTGACCACCAGGCCGGCGGAATGCGGGCGCAGCACCGGCAGCGGCTTGTCTGCGTCTTTGCTTTCGCCGACGTACATGACCTTGAGCACAATCAGGTAATAGTAGAGGCCGATGATGGCATTCAGGACGCCCAACACAGCCAACCAAATCAGCCCGGCCTCAACCGCCGCGGCGAACACCAGGATCTTGGCGAAGAAGCCGCCCATCGGCGGGATGCCCGCCAGGGACAGGAAGGCCAGCAGCAAGACCAAGCCCAGTAGCGGCTGGCGGCGATGCAGGCCGGCGTAATCGGCGATCTCGTCCGAGCCCACCACGCGGTAGACGACGATGATCGCGCCGAAAGCGGCCATATTGGTGACCACGTACACCAGGAAGTAATAGACCACACTGGCGACGCCCAACTCGGAGGCGGCCGCCACACCCAACAGAGCGTAACCTGCATGCGCGACCGAAGAATAGGCCAGCAGGCGTTTGATATTGGTCTGCGAGAGCGCGATCAGGTTGCCCAGCGTCATGGAGAGCGCGGCGCCAATCGCAACCAGCGTGGTCCATTCGAGGGTAATGCTGGGGAAGGCAGCCACCATCACGCGGGTGAGGGCCGCGAAACCCGCCGCTTTGGACGCGGTGGACAGGAAGGCCGTCACCGGGGTCGGCGCGCCTTCGTAAACATCCGGGGCCCAGAAGTGCAGCGGGGCCATGGCAACTTTGAAGCCAAAGCCAATCAGCACCAGCACGGCCGCACCAACCAGCACGGCAGCCGGTATCTCCCCGGCGCCAATCGCGGTAGTCAGCTCATAAATATTGGTGGTGCCTGTAAAGCCATACAGCAGACTAAAGCCATAGAGCATAACGGCCGTCATCATCGCACCGAAGAGCAGGTATTTGAAACCGGCCTCATTGGATTTGTCGTCCCGGGTGAGGAAACCGGCCATCACATACAGCGGGATCGAGGTGGTTTCAATCGCCAGGAAGAGCATGATCAGGTCGCCGGAGGCGCCCACCAGGGTCATACCAATGGTGGAGGTCAACAGCAACACATAGAACTCGCCCTTGCGCCAAATCGGCTCCCAGCCGATGGTGAAGATCGTGGTCAGCAGTGCGCCGACCAGGAAGATAATCTTGAAGATAAAGGCCAGCCAGTCGTGGCGCAGCATGCCGCCCCACAGCAACACGGCTTCGGGGCCTGGGCGCGAGAAGAGCGCCGTCAACACCAGGGTCAGCAGCAGGCCAACGGCGGTGATGGTCGCCAGCATGCCGCGACGCTCGTCGGAGACCACCAGGTCCACCACAAAGATCACGGCCACCAGGGCTAGCAATACGATTTCCGGCAGAATTGCCAGGATCATTTCAGAGCTAATCGAGCCAATCACTTATGCGCCTCCTAGAAGGCCGAGCACGGCGTCGACACCACTTTCGACCATGGGCACCATGACGCCGGGGAAAAGACCAATACCAACCAAAATCACAGCCAGGATGCCCAGCGCCAGCTTCTCGGAAGGCTTGATGTCGTGCATGTGGCCTTCCAGTTCAGCCGGCAAATCGCCGAAGAACACCTTGCCAATCGCGCGCAGAATGTAAGCCGCCGTGACCACGATGGAGACTACACCAATGATCGCAATCCAGGGATAGGTGCGCCAGACGCCCATGAAAATCGGGAATTCAGCGATGAAGCCCGAAAAACCGGGCATACCCATGGAGACTAGGCCGCCGATGATGAAAGCCACTGCGGCAAAAGGCATAATGCGCACCAGGCCGCCCAGCTTGGGAATCTCGCGGGTGTGGGCCTGATCGTAGACCATACCAACGACAGCAAAGAAGAGCGCCGTCATCACCCCGTGGCTGACCATCTGGACGCTGGCGCCGACAAAACCGTCACGCGTGAGGGTGGCAAAGCCCATCACCACCAGGCCCATGTGGGATACCGAGGAGAAGCCGATCATGTATTTGAAGTCGGTTTGCACCATGGCGATAAAGGCGCCGTAGACCACATTCACCAGCGTCAAAAGGATAATCCAAGGCATGTGGGTGGCGGCGCCTTCGGGCATCAGCATGATGCCAACGCGCAGAGCAGCGAAGGCGCCCAGCTTCATCAGCACGCCGGCGTGGAACATGGAAACCGCCGTTGGGGCGGCTACGTGACCGTCGGGGCTCCAGTTATGGAAGGGGAAGATACCGCCCAAAATGGCGAAGCCGAAGAAGACGAAGGGGAACCACAGGTTCTGGAATTCGACCGGGAAACTTACTTCGGTGGCCAGCCGCACCATATCGAAGGTGCCCAGGCCGGATTGGAAGTACATCGCCAGCGCACCCACCAGGGCAATCACCGAACCGATGAAGAGATACAAAGTCAGCTTCATTGCCGCGTATTCGCGGGTCTGCTTCCAGCCCCAAATCGCGATCAGCAAGTACATTGGGAAGACCGCGATTTCATAGAAGAAGAACAGGGCGAACATATCCAGCGCCACAAAAACGCCGAAAACACCGCTGGCCAGGATGAAGAGGAAGGCAAAGAACTCGCGGGTACGGTCCTCAATACGTTGGGAAATGATTACACCGGTGAAGATAACCACGCCGGTCAACAGCACCAGGGGGGCGCTGATACCATCCACGCCCACGTAGTAGCTGATGCCCAGCGCCGGCAGCCAATCGTACTTTTCGATGAACTGGTATTGCTCGCCATTGATATCAAAGCCGATATAGACCACAAGAGACAGCAGGAAGACCAGCGCCGCCGTGCCCAGCGCAAAGCGATAAATCAGCTGGCGCCGTTCGGGCGGGAAAAAGAGCATCGCCGCACCCGCCAAAATCGGCAGGAAAACGATTGCGCTCAGTATGTAGGGAATCTCCATCAACTCACCTAAATCTCGTTAAGCCCTAGCCGAATAATGTGACCATGGCTTGATTGATTACGTTTAGCAGCCAGGCCGGCCAGAAGCCCAGCCACAGCATAAGCACCACCAATGGCGCCATCACCAACAGCTCGCGGCGGCTCATCTCGGTCAGCTTGCCCTGCCAGGCTTCATTCAGCGGCCCCTGCAGCGTCTTGGAGATGCCTTTGAGGATGTAAGCGCCGGTAAAAAGCAGGCCCAGCATGCTGAGCGCAGTGTAGGCGGTAAAAATCGGCCAGGCGCCGCGCACCACCAGGAACTCGGAGACGAAGCCGTTCAAGCCGGGCAAGCCCAGTGAAGCCATCGAGGTAAAGATCAACAAGGCACCATAGACCGGCATAAGCGGGAAGAGCCCGCCCATCTTGTCCAAATCGCGGGTGTGGGTGCGGTCGTAGATAACACCGACCAGGAAGAACATACCCGCCGCGGAAATACCGTGGTTGAAAATTTGCAGCACCGCGCCATTGAGGGCGATGGTGGCGCTCTCCGTGCCGGCCGCGTAGGCCGCAGCGGCGATGCCGAGCACCACGAAACCCATGTGGTTCACGGAGGAATAGGCCACCAGGCGCTTGAAGTCGGTCTGGCCAAAGGCGGCAAAAGCGCCGAAGATGATTGCCATCGTGGCCAGGAAGGCCAGCGCACCCGCGTACTCGTGAGCCTGCTCGGGATAGAGCGGCAGCACCAGGCGCAGGAAGCCGTAAGCACCCAACTTGAGCAGCACACCGGCCAGGATCATCGAACCGGCGGTGGGCGCCTCGGTGTGGGCATCCGGCAGCCAGGTGTGGAAGGGCCACACCGGCACCTTGATCGCGAAGGCGATCGCGAAGGCCCAGAAGGCTGCGGTTTTCAGTTGGCTGGCGGAAAAGCCCAGGATCGTGCCGCTGACCGTCGGCCAGCTCTCAAAGAGTGCGACCAGGTCGAAGGTGCCGGATACCACACCCAGCATCTGGATTGCCAGCAGCAGGCCCAGGGAACCGGCCATCGTATAAATCATGAATTTGAAGGCGGCGTAGCGGCGGGAGGAAACCTTCATGCCGCCCCACAATTCGCGGTCGCCCTTGGCGCTGCCCCACTGGTCGATCAGGAAATACATCGGCACCAGGCCAATTTCCCAGAAGACGAAGAAGAGCAACAGGTCCAGCGAAAGGAAGACGCCCAGCATGCCGGTTTCCAGCGCCAGGAACAGCGCCATGTAAGCCTTGGGATTCTGCTCCACATTGAAGGAGGCCAGGATCGCCAGCGGCGCCAGCAGCGTGGTCAACAGCACCATGCTGAGCGAGAGGCCATCAACACCTACATGGTAGGTGGAATTGATCGCCGCATACCACTCAACTTGCTCCTGGAAGCGGAAACCCTCGACCTCGGGGGCGTCGCCAAAGCCAGCCCACAAGATAAGCGTCAGCAGCAACGGGATCAGGCTGATGCCCAGGGCTACACGGCGGACCAAAACCTTGTTCTCGGCCGGCAGGAACATCAAGGCCAGGCCGCCCACGATGGGCGTGAACAAAATCAGGGAAAGCAGATGATTGCTAATAAAATCCATGCAATTCTCCAGCGCGCTATTGCTGCAGCACGTTCAGAATGTAATAGAACAATCCGCCAAAGGTGATCAAGGCGGCGACCAGCATGTACTGCTGCACCTGCCCGGTCTGCACCCGGCGCACCAGGCGCCCAAAGCGTTGCGTTACAGTGGCGGTCAGATCGCCGAAGCCGTTCACAATCGGGGTATCGAAGCGGTTGCGCAGAATGCCGCCCAGCGCGAAAGCGCGGCTGGCGACCCCATGCAGAAAGCCGTCGATTACCTGGCGATCCAGGAATACATACGTAAAGGTCTCCGAAATCCAGACTGCCGGGCGCACAAAAATGCGTTGGTACAACTCATCAAAGTAATACTTGTTCTCGAAGAGCTTATACAGCGGCCCCAGCGGCTTGCGCAGCGGATCTTCGCTGCCCGCATTGCGGTAGACCAGGTAGCCGAGGCCCAAACCGCCCAGCGCCACCACCAGCGACACCGCCAGCGGGATGAAATTGAAGTTCACCGCGTGGGGGTGTTCCAGCAGTGTACCGCCAACGAAATCGTGGAACCAGTTGGGCAGCAAGCCGCCGATCACGGGGAAATGCTCGGGGATGCCCACCCAGCCGGCGGCCACCGCGAAGACGGCCAGCACGACCAACGGCCAGGTCATCGCGGGCACGCTTTCGTGGGCGTGCTCGGCAACCTTGGTCTTGGGTTCGCCAAGGAAGGTCAGCGTGATCTGGCGCATGGTGTAGAAGGCGGTCAGCAGGGCTGCCAGCGCCAAAGTGATGAAGACGGCCATTTGGCCGGTGCCGAAGGCTTCCGCCAGGATCTCGTCCTTGGACCAGAAGCCGGCGGTAATCAGCGGGAAGCCTGAGAGGGCGAAGCCGCCAATCAGAAAAGTCCAGAAAGTGGTCGGCATCTTCTTGCGCAGGCCGCCCATATTGAACATATCCTGCGGGTCGAGGTGCTCATCAGTGTGCAGCACACCATGCTCCATGCCGTGAATGACGGAGCCGGAACCCAGGAAGAGCAGCGCCTTGAAGAAGGC
>OMJR01000163.1 GCA_900299355.1 Anaerolineaceae bacterium | reverse complement strand
TACTGCACATTGACCCGCAGGCGCTAGCCGCCGAGCTGCGCTGGGAAATGGCCGACGGGCAGGACTTTCCCCACATTTACGGGCCAATCAACCTGGATGCCGTCGTCGAGGTTGAAGCCTTCAATCCCGATGCCGATGGCAGCTTCCACTATTGAAATCAGAAGCGAATCAAAAAGAGGCCGGACATCCGGCCTCTTTGTTGTTTAAGGAGTGGCGTTAGTTGTGGCTGGCCCGCAAGCGCCGGGCGGTCACAATCACGATTAGCAGCAGGGCGGCGGCAATCAACAGGCCGGGCGCACCGAAGTTATCGCTAAAGCCGGCGTCCGGCAGGCTGCTGGCACTGGTGGTTGGGGTGGGGGTAAAGGTCAGGATCGTGCTGGCGGAGTTGGTTTGCGCCGCGGCAGCCGCGGTCAACAGGGCATTTACGGTGGCGGTCGCCGGATCGGGGGTGATGCTAAAGATCGGCGTTACCGGCGTCGAAGTCGGGGTTTCCGTATCCGGTTCATCCGTGTTGGTCGGGGTGCGGGTCAGCGTCACGGTCGGTGTATCAGAAGGGGTGAAGCTGGCTGTGGCCGTATTGGTCACCTGGGCGGCCGCCTCGTCTTCCGGTTCAGCGGCCTGGCGCGGCAAATAGACCAGCGTGTAGACCGCCATGGCGATCAGGGCCAGGACTAACAGCGTACCCAGCACACCGGCAATCGCTACAAAACCGCGATTGCCCGAGCGTTGCGGCTCCGGGCTCTCTTCCGGTATATCGAGATCGGTATCGTCAAGCATGGCGTCTCCTTCTCCGTTCGCCGTTTAGTTTTACCCTAGAACCTCGAGGTTTGCCAGCGGCACGGTCGCTTCCCCGCCGCCCGCGAGGGCAATTTCGGCCCCCGGAGCGCGAATTCCACTCGCAAACAGGGTCGAACTAGCCAACAAACCTGTAATTTCGCCGATCGCCCCGTGATGGGGGCCATGCAGCACGCGTACGCTCAATCCTAGGCGAAAACTCTGCAAATCCACCGGGGTGGGCGGACGGCCGGCATCCTGCAAGGGGATAATGATCTCGGGCCGTTCGCCTTTGTAGAGGTCCCCGGCCTGCGCATTGAGGGTCGCTTCCTCGCCGCTGTTGTTGGTCAGGATGCTGTGGGCATCGGCATTCATCGGCATGCTGCCGAAGCCTTCGGTGAGCACAATCGGGTAGGGCATCTTCTGCGCGACCGGGATCAAGCGGGTCGACATGCTGCCCAGGATCAGGCCGCGGATCGGCACCTGGGCGGCCAGTTCCAGCGTCTGGCGCTGGTCGCAGGTGCCGGCAATCATGATCGCCCCGCGCTGGCTCATATCAATTTCGTCGGCGGTCAGGCGATGGTCGTGGTTGCCGTCGGCAAACACCAGTACGCCGTCGGCCAGGCCGCCGTTGCCCCAGGCCGCTTGAATCCAGGCGCACACTGATTCGATGATGACGCCCCGGCCGGGCTCAATATCAATCACTTCGCCGGGCACGCGCGCTTTGAGGCGCGAACTGTCATCGCTGACCTGCAAGAGGATCTGGCCGCCGCTGACCGCGGCGACACGGCCGCTGGCCGGGGCGCGCAGCACGCGGCGGGTGACCCCGCGACGGCCGGCCAGAATGTCGCCTTCCTCCACCTTTTCGCCCGGTTTACGCTGCAGCAGCTTGGCCATGCGCTCGGCGGGCACGCCCAGCGCGCGGCCGGCATCCAGCATGATGTGCTCGCTGTACAGATTGGCACGGGCCACATCGTCGCCGGCGCGCACCACCTGGCCCAGGTTGACCATCACGAAGCCTTCCACGGGCAGCACGCGCCGCCGGCGCAGGGTGGTGAGCGGTTGAATGTAGGTGACAGGCGCAAGCATGGCGGTCTAGTCTTCCTCGTACAAGGGTTGGGCCAGCGGGTGAGGCGCCAGGGTTTGCTGCCAGGCTTCCAGGGCGGCCTGGCGCCGCTCGGGCTGGTGGGGCACCTGGATTGGGCGTCCGCGGGCGTCAATGATGAGGCCGAAGGCGCCACCCACCACACGGCGCACCCAGCCGCCGCGCCCCGGGCCCAGGCCAATATCAATCGAGAGCAGCGGCTGTACGTATAGGTCGGCCACTACACCCTGCGGCAAATCAACCGTATAGAGGCCGCCCTGCTTAATATCCAGCACGGGGCCTTTTTCGCCATCCTGCACCATTTGCATGCGCATGATGGTACTGCCGCTGCGCGCCGGGCCGACCGGCGAAATCACCGTGCCCAGGTTGACGAAGGCGTTGGATTCGAGTACCTGCACCGCCAGCAAGGGGTTCACATCGGCGCTGGCGCCCATGGCGGGGGCCAGGTTGTTTTGGTCCAGAATAATGGTGGCGATGCCTACCGGCTGCACCGCATCCAGGGTCATCATCAGGCTGTCCTGCAAATTCGGCGCCTGGGTCAGGGCGCTGCCGCTGACCAGGATGCGGTCGAACCAGGGCACCGTGCCGGGCAGCGGGTAAATGCCCTGCGCGGGCATATTGCTCAGGCTTTTGCCCACGGCCAGGCGCAGCGCCTGGCGTGCGGCGGCTTGCTCAATCGCCAATTCCGCGGCGGTGACGGGCAGGCTGTTGGGATAAATCGGTTTGTTGTAGAGGTAATCCAGCACCTCGTCTTCGCTGATTTCGGCCGGCAGCCAGCGCATGATTTGGGAAAGGTGAGTTTCGCGCAGCATGCCGCGCAGGCCGCCGCCCACCCCGACGCCGGGGTGCACGCTGAGATAGAGGTCACCGTTAATTGCCGCCGCCACGGTGGTGCTGGAGGCGCCCAGGTCCACGCCCAGCATGCCCTTGGGCGGGTCAATCACCGTGCTCAGGAAGCGCACCACGCGCCCAAAGGCCTTGGCGGTCGGCATCAGCGGGTCACCCGAAAGGTCCTGCAATAGCTCCAGGCCGCCCAGGCGTTCAGCCTGGATTTCGTAGAGGATTTCGGCCAGGGCCAGCTCGGCCGGCCCGAGGTTCTCCAAATCCAGGCTCGGGCGGATGTTGGGCGCGAAGTGCACCCGCGTCTGGCCGCCCAGCAGTGCCTCGATTTCCTCGGATAAGTTCTCGTTGCCCACGAAGAGCAGGTCAGGCCGTTCTTTTTCCGGAATCAGGGTTAGCGCCAGGGCCAGGTAATTGGCCATGCGGATGACCGAGCGCGAGGCGCCGCGGTTGGTGCCGCCGGCCAGCACAATCAAATCGGGCAGGTTCTGGTGGATGGCGTCAATGACTGTCTCCGGGCGGCGGCGGTCGCCCAGGCTGATGCTCTCGGTAATCTGACAATAGCTGGTATTGACCAGCTTGTTCACGCTGGCCAGCGACACCGCCTCCAGCAGGCCGACGGTGACGACCTTAATCGGTGGGCCGCTGGAGTAGGTGGCGGCCACCGCGTTGGCGCCGACGGCATCATCCTCATCGGCGGAGATGAGCAGGCCGCGCTCAGTTAGCAGAGGCCGCCCAGTCAGTTCCTCGAGTTGCTCCAGCGCGGCCAATACGCCAACGTTCAAGTCAAAGGAGGGCGCCCCAACCGTGGTGGGCGCTTCGCCCGAGGCCAGGAAGCGATAGCGGCCCTCCACCGCGTCAAAGAAGTGGGCGCGGGTGTTCACGCTGCCGACATCGATGCTCACCAGCGAGGGCGTCTTGGGTCCGCTGCGCTCGCTCATCTTAGCCGCCCCCCAGCAAGCCAACCAGGAAGCCCAGGCGTTCCACCAGCGCGGCCAGTGCGGCCAGCAGCACCCCGCTGAACAGGGTTGCCAGGGTGATGGCGATAAAGATGCGCCCCACCCAGGCCAGCGCATCAATCAGGATGTTGCGGCGCGGCGGCTGGTTGCCGCGTTCACGGGCGGTGAAATGGAAATAGGCCAGTGTGCTAATCGTGGCCAGCAATAGGATGAAGCCTTGCAGCAGCACGCCGCCGGCTTCGCCGTAATAACCGCCCTGCAGGGCCAACTCAAAGGTGTCGGCGTCAAAGGCGCTGCGCGCGGCGCCCACCTGGGGGATGATGGTGCCCTGCAGCGCGCCGGCGATAGCCAGCGCGGCGGCGACCCCTACCAGCAGGGCGGTGACCACGTTACCCAGGCGCGCCGTGCGTGGCGATAGTTTGGCCAGCAGCAGCACCGTGAGGCCACCGCGCATGGCCAGCTCGCCGGGGTCAATCACCGGGCTGCCAACGGCCAGTGCCAGGATGGGGTCAATCAAATAGGGGAAGAGCACTTCTTCCACGGCCACCGCAGCGGCATAGCCGGCGGCCACGCCTACGAACAGATAAATCGCAGCGCGGAAAAGCGGGTTGTCGCCGAAGGCGTAGGAAAGGGTGAAGACGGTTAGCAGGGCTGCCAGCCACATGCCCAGCATCGAGAGGGTTTGCTCAGGCATCGGCGTCCTCGCTGCTGGCTTCGGGGCGAATGTGAATCAAGCGGTTGTACAGGCCGCCCAGCAGGATAGCGACCACCATCGCGCCCAGGCCATAGCTGAAGGCATCCCAGCCCGGATTGCTTTGGGCGCCGCTGCGCACAATTTGGTAGTGGGCTGCGCCGCTCAAGCCGCTGACCAGGCCGCGCAGGCTTTGGGGATGGCTATCCAAATAAGGGCGCGCCAGCGGGGCCACCTGGGCGCTGGCCACCATATACAGGCCATTACGCAGGCTGTCAGCGGTCTGCTCAATCCAGGCGCGAGCCTGTTCGGTCTCGCTGCTAATCACCAGCACCAGGCCGAAATCATCCAGGGTCTCCACCGCGTTGAGGGGCGTGGCATCCCAGGGGTTGTTGGCCTGGCCCGGCAGAGGGCTGGTGGCCGCTTGCGGGTCGCCGGCAAAGGCCCGCAGGGCGGCCATGCCGCCGGATAGATAGCCCAAATTCACATAAGTGCCGGTGGCTATTGCCGGTTCGATGGCTAGGTTGTCCGCCAAGAGGCGCTCGACTAGGCCCGGTCCGGTGGGCTGGGTGGAGATGAAGACCAGGCGCGCGTTGCGGGCCAGCAGGTGTGACAGCACCTCGGTGGCCGGAGCCTGCATTTCGCCGTACAGGGCTGGCTCAACATCGAAGGCGACCAGCACCGGCGCATTGACGGGCAGATTTTCAATCGCGTCGTAGACATTCACGGCGGCAGGTAGGGATTCCAGTTGGGGGCGGGCGGCGCCCTGGCTGCCGGTTAGCCAGGGGATGGCGCTGGCAAGCAGCAAGGCCCCGGCGATGACCCAATTTAATATGCGCGAGGGGCCGGCGACCTGCTGGCTGAAATCCTCGGCGGCGCGGCCTTCCTCGGCCACCAGGCGGTTGAGCGTGGCCGCGTGGCGCTGCTGCCCCTCGCTGACCTGCAGGCGGCCGGATACGGCCTTGGGTGTACCGATGCGCACCACCTTCGGTTCGGCAGGCAGGATGCCGCTGAGTCCCGCCAGGGGGCCGGCGACTTCCTGGTCGGGCAGCAGCGCGTTGGACCTGGTGGGGCGCACGATTTTCTCAACATCCGGCGGGCGCAGGGCTTGCAGCCAACTGGGCAGTTCTCCGGGTTCAATACTGCTGGTTTCGTCCAGGTCTTCGAAGGCGCGCACATGCGGGCGTTCTTCGGTGTGGCCCTGCATCAGCCAATCGGGCAGTTCGCCCGTGTCGCGGAACAGCCGCTGGCTGCTTTCTGAGCGCAATACCGCGTCATCGGCGTTGTCCATTTCGGCGGCCAGCCAATCGGGCAAGGGCTGCTCGCTGCCGCCGGCGGATTCCACCGCCGGGGCTTCCTCGGTATCCGCATCGCCGGTCAGCCAGGCTTCAATATCGTCTTCCTCGCTGGGGGCGGCCGCTTCGAGCGGGTCTTGTTCCGCGCTTTGGAAGGGGTCAACCGCATCGGGCTGCTCGCTGGCGCCGCTGTCATCCAGCCAGGCCGGCGGCGGGGGCAGCGCGCTGGCTTCCTCATCATCGTTATCGTCTTCGTCGGGGTCGGCAATCAGGGGCTCCGCGTCCCAACCGATGGGCGCGGTCTCCTCGGGGAATGCGTCATCCTCCAGGCCGGGAATCTCGCCGGGTTGAATCGGCACGTTCGGCTGGGTATCGCTGATATCCGGCTCCACCTCGTCGGGGTCGGTGGGCGGCTGGGGCCGAGGCGGCGCTTCCTTCTCGTGGCGGCGGCGGATTTCCATCAACCAATCCGGTTCGGCGCCGGGCAGCGGTGTCTCCTGCGGCTCTGCATTGTCCTCCGCGGCGGCCGCCGGTTCTTCTGCGGGGCTCTCTTCGGGTGCGGCTTCCTCGGCGGCGCCTTGCTCAGCTTCACGCTGACGGCGGCGCAGCTCCTTGAGCCAATCGGGCAGGTTTTCTTCGGGGTCTTTGGGCTCGTGGAAGGACATGTTTATCCGCCGTAGGGCCGGTCCGCGCCGATGAGGATGCGCAAGCCGGTTAGCAGGGTGCCCAGACCGACGCCCAAGAGCAGGCCGCGCGCGCCGCCCACCGAAAGGGTTTGGCTGATGTAGGGTGTAATGCTGCGGGTGAAAATGGGCAATTCCACGCCAAAGAGCGGCGCGCTGCCCAGCAGCAGGATAAAGAGCACCCCGGCAAAGACCAGCGACATGAGGTCGTTGCGCTGCTGAATCATGCGCACCGTGGCCTGGGTGAGGGTAATCGCCAGCAAGGCCATCAGGCTGGTTTCAATCGGCACCTGGACGCTGTTGAAGAGCCAATTGGCGGTGGCTCCGGCGCGACCTTGCCAGAGGGTGATGATGAAAGCGGTCAGCAAACCGGCCAGCATAATAAAGCTGTAGACAATGTTTTCGCCCCGGCGGATGCGGCCGAAGTGCACCTGGAAGAGGTTGAAGAGGCCCAGCAGCATCGCCACCGCCGCGAGCAAAATGGCCCAGCCCAGGATGCGGTCGCGCATGCTTTCGAAGCCGGGGAAGAGCAGACTGGCCAGCAGCAGCAGGCCGATACCGACCGCCACCGCGGTGGAAACCGGGGCGCGCAAACGCATGCTAGAGGCCCATCCCAAACAGATTGGCGACCGCGTTGGCAATCAGGCCAATCACCAAGAGCCAGCGCAAGACATCCTGGGCGTGCAGACTGGCATCGTGCATGCGCCCGGCGTCCGTATAGGCGCCGGTGGCATAGAGCTCTTCGCCAATCAGGGGTTGCTGCGCGCTGGCAAAGAGCAGCGCCTGGGCCGATAGGCTGTCGCTGCCGCCCAAGGTGAAGCGCTGCTGGGGCTGGCTGGCGGCGCTAATCAGGCCGGCTTCAAGCCCGAAGCTTCCCACCAGCGCGCTGCCAGAGACCACGTTATCCAAAATCATCGGCATCGTGCCCGCGCCGTAGGAGAAGGGCGTTAAGCCGGTCACCGCGCCCAGGCTCACGTCGTACTGGTCGCGGATGCTCAGGCGGCGGTAGGCGGCCCGCAGGGTATCCTGCGCCACCAGGGAGAGCGCCGCGTCACCCGAGCTGGCGATGGGCGGCTGGTCGCTATCCGAGGCGGTTTCGGCCACCTCGCGCAGCAAACTGAGGCCGACCAGCGCGGCCGCACTTTGCGGGCCGAGCAGGCCGCCGACGCCCAGGCTGACCTGCATGCGTGAGCCGTCCTCGACTGAAAGGTCAATCGTGCGGCGCAGTTCCGAAAAGGCGGGAATATGGCGCTTGGCGCGCCGGTTGGGACGCCCATTCAGGAAGGCGAACAATAGCAGAAAGAACAGCGCTGCTGCGGCCAGGATGAGGTCCCAGGCAATCACTTGGCACCCCGTAGCAGTTGAATGAACGTCTGAATTCCCCGGGGGTCTTCCAGACTGTCGGCGGCCTGCTGTAGGCACTGCTGGTCCAGGAAGCCGTTCAGCAGCGGGGCGCCTAAGTGCAGCGCCTGCGCCCCTAATACACCGAGACCGGCGTTGCTTTCCAGCAGCGCGGCGACAAAATTCGCCAGACCCAGGCGCTGTAAACGTCGCGCCCAGGCAGGCAGCGGCCCCTCCGAGGGGCGCTGCGCGGCGTTTTTGGGTTGTGAGGTTATTAAGGAAGACACAGGGGGATTGTATATGTGCGGTATTGGCAGGTCAAGTCAATCCAGCGGGTGGCTATATTGGGGTCAACCCAGCCTGTTTTGGACGCGAATCAGGCTAAGATAGGCGCGTGACGACTCCTCAATCCCCGCCCGAAGGCTGGCAAGTCGTGGCATTGCCGCGCACCCGCGGACTGCTGCTGCATGTCGGCGGCATCATGTTTTGCGCACTGCTGATTGGCTTGCTGCTCACTGCGACGGCCGTGGCCGGCGCGGGCCTGAGTTTGATTCTGCTGCTGGTGGGCTCCCTGCTGGCCGGCCTGCTGCTGGCGCTCCTGCTCTATCGCGCCTTCGGCTTGTGGCGGGCGGGCTACTGGATTAGCCGCGCCGGGCTGCGCCTGCGCTGGGGCGCGCGCCAGGTGGATTTGCCCTACGATGCGATTGTGGACGTAGCCGCCGCCAGCGAAATGGAGAATCCGCCCCCGCCGCCGCGCTGGGGTTGGCCGGGCAGTTACGTGGGCATTAGCCAGGACCCTGAATTGGGTCGGGTGGAGTTTATGGCCGCCGAAGCGGACAAGCTGGTCTATATAGGCACCGAGCAAGGTGTGTACGCCATCTCCCCCGAGAACCCGGCCGCTTTCCTGCGCATCTACCGCGACCAGGAAGAGCGCGGCAGCCTGCAGGCCATGCCGACCCGCTCGATTGTGCCGACCTTTGCCTTAGCCGAAGCCTGGGGCGACCTACGGCTGCGGCGCTTGCTGATCGCCGGTGGGGCGCTGGCGGTCTTGCTGCTGGTGCTGGTCGGGGCGATTGCCCCCGGCCTAGAGAGCGTATCGCTGGGTTTCGACGCCGATGGGCAGCCCTTGCCGGGCCTGCCGGGTACCGCTCTGTTCCTGCTGCCGGCGCTCAACCTGCTCTTTTTCCTCGGCAATCTCTTTGTTGGGCTGTTGGTATTTCGCGGCCGCGAAGAAACTGAATTCACGCAACTGCTGTGGGGCGGCAGCCTGGCAACCGGCGTCTTTTTCCTGCTCGGCGTGCTCATCCTGCTATAGAATCCACATCATGCCCCGACTTTTCCACAGAAATCCCCCAACTATCCACAGCCTTATGGACAGTTATGTCCGCTGAACTGGGGATAAATCCCTGGCTGGCGGCCGGCCTAGCCATCACGGCCAGCCTGCTTGCCGGGCGTCTGCGCATGCTGAACGGCAGCGGGGTGTTGGCTGCGGCCCTACTGGGTTTCGCGGTGTTAGCTTACGGGGGTTGGGGCTGGGCACTGCTGCTCCTGGCTTTTTTTGGCTCCTCCAGCCTGCTCTCGCGGGCCTTCAAATCTCGCAAGGCGAACGTGGCGGCGGACTTCGCCAAAGGCGGCCAGCGCGATTGGGCCCAGGTGGCGGCCAATGGCGGTATGGCATTGATTGCACTGTCCTTGTGGCTGGTGGGCTTAATCGATGGCGGGCAGGCCACGCTGCTGTACGCCGGGGCGCTGGCCACCGTGAACGCCGACACCTGGGCCACGGAGTTGGGCGTGCTCAGCCGCCAGGCGCCGCGCCTGGTGACCAGCTGGCGGCAGGTGCCGAAGGGCACCTCGGGCGGGGTCACCGGCCAGGGCACGCTGGCCGCGCTAGTCGGGGCGGCTCTGATTGGGCTGCTGGCGGCCTGGTGGCTGCCCGCGCTGCCGGGGAGGGCCTGGCTGGCGGTCAGTGTGGCCGGCTTGGCGGGCGCCTTTGTCGATTCCTTGCTGGGCGCCACAGTGCAGGCCATCTACTGCTGCCCGCAATGCGACAAGCACACCGAACGCCACCCGGCGCATGTCTGCGGCACAGCCACCGAGTTGGCGCGCGGCTGGGCCTGGCTGAACAACGATTGGGTCAATTTCATCAGTGCGGCGGCTGGCGGCCTGCTGGCGCTGTGGTTGACGGGCTTACTGGCCGCTGTGGCATAATTCCCTGCCGATGACCGACCCCCGAATCCACATGTCCAAGCCCGCTTTAGGCGACGCCGAACGCCAGGCCGTGCTGGAGGTGCTCTACACCCCCACATTGAGCATGGGTGCCCAGACGGCGGCCTTTGAGCAGGCGGTGGCCGAGTATGTCGGCGCCCAGCACGCCATCGCGGTGAATTCCGGCACGGCTGGCCTGCACCTCTGCGTGCGGGCGGCCGGCATCGCGGCGGGCGACCTGGTGCTGACCACGCCCTTCTCCTTTGTAGCTTCCAGCAATGTGATGCTGTTCGAGAATGCGGTGCCGGTCTTTGTGGATGTCGACCCGGTCAGCGGGAATCTGGATGTGGCGCAGCTAACCGAAGCCGCGGATGCGCTGGCCGCCGGAGGCGCTGCGGCCCAGACATGGCTGCCGCGCCAGGGGGTAGACGCCGGGGCGGCCTTGAAGGCGATACTGCCGGTGGACGTGTTTGGCCAACCGGCTGACTACGACGCTATCCAGGCGGTCGCCAGCCAGCACGAACTAGCCATTATTGAAGACTCCTGCGAAGCGATTGGCGCGCATTACCGGGGCCGCCCGGCGGGACTGCTGGGCGATATGGGCGTGTTCGCCTTCTATCCCAATAAGCAGATGACGACCGGCGAAGGTGGCGTGGTTGTCACCAATGATGGGCAAGTTGCGGACTTTATGCGCGCGCTGCGCAATCAAGGCCGCGCGGTGCACGATGCCTGGTTGCAGCACACCCACCTGGGTTACAACTACCGCATCACCGAATTGAGCGCCGCGCTGGGCCGCGTGCAGCTCGGCCGCCTGGATGAATTGCTGGCCGCCCGGGAGCAGGTGGCCGGGTGGTACACAGATAGATTATCCGGCATGGCGGGGGGTGAAGCGCCGGTGGTGATTAAGAGCACCACACGCATGAGTTGGTTCGTCTATGTGGTTCGCCTGGCCCAGGGCATTGACCGCGAAGACGTTATCCACCGCCTGGACGCGGCCGGTATTCCCAGCCGGGCCTATTTCAAACCGATTCACTTGCAGCCCTACATGATGGAGCGCTTTGGCTACCAGCCCGGCGATTTCCCGGTCACCGAGGATTTGGGCGCGCGCGGCCTCGCGCTGCCCTTCAGCAGTGTAATGAACGAGGCCGAAGTTGAGCTTGTGTGCAGCGAGTTGAGGAAAGTGCTGGGCTAGGTTTGCTGGCGGCGGGGCATTGTAAGGCTTGTTGCTTAAAGCGGGAGGGTCACAGACCCTCCCCTACATTCAAAAGAGCCACGGCTTGCCGTGGCTCTTCCTTGTTTACTTGTATACCGCGCTTGTTACTTCCTACGGTATCGCGCTGAAGTTAATCAACACCAAATTCTGTTCGCAGCTCGCATAGGTGTCGAAACTGTAAACGTCCGAGACCTGGTCGCCGGCCGGGTTGAGCAACACGATGTTGAGCGTATCATCGCTGGCAATCGCCTGGTCGCCCAGCACGACTTCGTAATAGGAGCCGGTGCCATAGGCGCTGGCCGCCCCGGTCAGGCCAATCTTGTCCACCGCGGCGCCGTTCCAGGTGCCGCTAATGTGCACCCGCAGTCCGGCCACCGGAGCGCCGTCCAGGCCAAAAGCCTGTCCCGCCACGCCAGAGAAGTTGCAGGCCGCTTCGGGGTGGAAGACCGAGGCGTCCAGCGCGGTGGGGCTGCCTTCCTGAATGTTGTATCGGCTGCCGGGTTCATAGGTGGGGGTCGGCGAAACCGTCGGGGTTTCGCTGGGGGCCAGCGTAATCGTCGGGGTGCTGGTCGGGCCTTCTGGGGTCGCGCTGGCTGGCGCCTGGGTGGCGGAAGCGGTCACCGGCGGCAGCGGGTTCAGGCCGCTGCCCGGGTCCAGGAAAATCTGGGTGAACAGGCCGCCCACGCACAGCGAGGCCACGGCCAGGATTGTGCTGAGCAAATTCCAAATCGCCGCGCCAAAGGAACTCTGGCGTTTCGGCTTCTCGTCTAAGAAATCAAATTCATCCATGTCTCACTCCAGCTTCCGCCTGATTCTAGACCAAAGGCCCGTTCAGGGCAGGAAGATGCTTACCTCAGTTTGTGTGCGCCGCTGTTCCAGCCAGTCGGCGATGGCCTGCGTCTGCAACTGTAGCAGCGCTTGCGGATTCAGCAGCCGGGCTGGGTTGCGCTCAATCACTTCGATTAAGTGGAAGCCCAGTTCGCTCTGCACCACCTGGCTGTGCTCGCCGGCTTGCAGGGCGAAAGCGGCTTCTTCCACCTCGGCTTGCAGCAGGTAGCCCCGCGGGAACCAACCCAAATCGCCAAAGCGGGCCGGGTCGTTGTTGGCCACGATTTGCTCGAAGGGTGTGCCTTCGTTGAGCTGGCCCAGTAGCCTATCGGCCGAGAACTGGTCGCTCAGCAAAATCTGGCGGGCGTGCACCTGTTCCGCGGTGGTCGGCACCTGGGCGGCGATGAGATCGCGCATGTGCGCCGCCTCAATTTCCAGCGCCAGTTCGGCGCGGAAGACTTCGCTGCTGTAGCCGTTGGCCGCTAGCCAGGCGTCGAAGGCCTCCTGGCCGCCGGCTTGCTGCACCAGGTTGGCCAGGCGTTCTTCGAGCACGCTCTCGGCGCTGAAGCCCTGTTCGCGGGCGCCCTGCGCCAGCAGTAGCCGCTCAACCAGATTGTTAATGACCGCTTGCTGTGCTTCTTCGGTTGCCAGAAGCGTGCCAATTTGCGCCTGCGCCGCCTGGTAGAGCACCAGATGCAGCTCGAAGGTGGCGCGGCTGATTTCCTCGCCGCCCACGTTGGCCGCGGCCACGCCTGCAGTCGGGGTCGCTACCTCCGGATCGGGCAGGGTGGCTTCGGCGGAGACCGCCGCTTCGGGCGTGCTGGTTGCATCCGGGGCGCAGGCCGCCAGAGCAAGGAGCAGCATCAGGCTGATGAGGGGGAAGTATCTGGACATGGCAGAAAAAATGCCCATGCGGGCAGACAAAAATTATACAGTATCGAGGCGCGCTTTGTCGGCGAGCGGCTTGACGATAGCGGTTAGAATGTGCGCCATTCACTATGAACAGCGCCACATTATTACGCTTTGTGCACTGGGCTTTGCCCAAACTGGCCCGAGTGGAAATCGAAGGCCGCGAACACGCACCCGCGGATGGACCGGTGCTGTTTGTGTTCAACCACCTGGGTCTGCTGGATATCGCCCTGGCCTTTCTGTCGATTAATCGCGAAGACGCCACCGGTTGGGTGGCCGACAAACACAAGAAGAATCCGCTGTACGCCTACCTGGTGGATGTGGTGGGCGGCGTGTGGCTGAATCGCGAGAACCCGGAGATGTCTTCCTTCAAGCAGGCGCTGGCCTGGTTGCGCGCCGCCGGCGCCTTTGGCGTGGCCCCCGAGGGCACCCGCAGCCACACCAATGCCCTGCTGCCCGGTAAGCCGGGAGTGGCCTATCTGGCGGCGGTCAGCGGGGTGCCGATTGTGCCCGGCGGGCATACCGGCACCGAACGCATGTGGCAGAGTTGGTTGCGCCTGCGCAAACCGCGCCTGCATATGCGCTTTGGCCCCGCTTTCACGCTGCCGCCATTGCCGCGCGAGGGCCGCGATGTTGCCCTGCAAGCCGGGCCTGATGAGATTATGTGCCGCATCGCCGCCCTGCTGCCCGAGGAATACCGCGGCGTATATGCGGATTACCCGCGGGTGCAGGAGTTGCTGGCCGAGTCGCCCTCACCCCAGTAGCTTTAGAGACATTGGACAAGAGTCGTTCCCCCTCTCCCGCTAGCGGGAGAGGGGTGTTAACGGTCGTTCGTGCCCGAAACTATGGGGGTTAAATGGGTTTGAATGTGAAGGCAACCAGATACAGTTTCTATGCACGGGCGAGGCATGCCTCGCCCGTATGTTGTCCGCGTTAACTCGAATCAACCTTGCAGGGGGTCCGGGGGACAACTTTGTCCCCCGGCGGGGTTTGGGGCCGGAGGCCCTAAGAGAGGAAAGAAAAGGCCAGAAATCTCTTCTCTACACCATTCCGTTGTCCATAAGTCGCCCTAGACTCCATCTCCACTTGACATTCACTCCCGAATCCGCATAATAGAGGCCGACAAGGCCAAGACAGAGACATGTAGGCTGGTGAAAACTGCCAGGGAGGCCGGGCCGCAGACTGCAAGCCCCGCCCAGCGGAAACCTGCCGATTTCCCTCTCGAGCCGCCCAGGTGAATGACTGGCGACTGGTGTCGCCACTTTAATAGTCCGGGCCGCAACCTCAGCGTTAACGGAGGAGCCAATCGTCGAAGAAAGACGGTTGGGCCAAGTGGGCAGCCAAGGCTGTCAATCTGGGTGGTACCGCGGAGTTAAACCTTCGTCCCTAATTGGACGGAGGTTTTTTGTTGTCTGGAGGCAGTATGAAAGACCAACTGGAACAAATCAAAGCCTTAGCGCTGGAGGCCCTCAATAGCGTCGAGAGCGCTGGCGACCTGGAAGCCTGGCGCACCAAGCACCTGGGCCGCTCCTCGGCCGTGATGGATGCTTTTAAGCAGCTGGGCAGCATCAGCAAAGAGGAACGCCCGGCCATGGGCCAACTGGCCAACGAGGTGAAGTCCGCGTTGGAAGCCGCCCTGGCCGAACGCCAGACTGCGCTTGATAGCGCGCGGGTGCAGGCTTCGCTACAGGGAGAGCGCCTGGATGTGACCTTACCCGGCCGGCCCATCCCGCGCGGGCGCCTACACATCCAAACCCAGACCATGCGCCGCATCCAGGCCATCTTCGCCGAGATGGGCTTCCAGGTCTACCGCTCGCGGGATGTGGAAACTGACGAGTACAACTTCCAATTGCTGAACTTCCCGCCCAATCATCCGGCGCGCGAGATGCAGGATTCCTTCTATGTGGAGGGCGGCAGCGAGGATAACCCCGTGCTGCTGCGCACCCATACCTCACCGGGCCAGATTCACGCCATGCGCGAGTACGCCGCCGAGAACCCGGAGAACCCGGCGCCGGTGCGCATCATCCTGCCCGGTATGTGCTACCGCTTCGAGCAAATTACGGCGCGCTCCGAAATCCAGTTCACCCAGGTGGAAGGCCTGGCGGTGGGCGAGAACATCACCTTCGGCGACCTCAAAGGCACGCTGAGCGAATTCGCCCGGCGCTTCTTCGAAGCCGAGGTGCGCACCCGCTTCCGCGCTTCGCACTTCCCCTTCACCGAGCCGAGCGCCGAAATGGACGTGGAGTGCTTTGTTTGCATGGGCGCGGGCTGCTCGGTGTGCAAGCACAGCGGCTGGCTGGAGATTTTGGGTTCCGGCATGGTGCATCCCAACGTGCTGCGCAATGGCGGCTACGACCCGGAGCGCTACTCCGGCTTCGCCTTTGGTATGGGGCCCGAGCGGCTCAGTATGTTGCGCTACCGTATTGAAGACATTCGCTATTTCTGGCGCAATGACGTGCGCTTCCTTGAACAGTTTTAGTTAGTCACTTAGTCGTCTGGTCTATTAGTCGACTATCCGACTAAGCGACCAGATGAGTAGCCGCACTTTGTTTTTGGAGACTTTATGAAGATACCAATCTCATGGATTAAAGAATACGTCGACCTCGTCGGGGTGCCGCTCGAGGAATTGGCGCACACCATCACCATGGCTGGCCTCGAGGTGGAGGAAATCCGCTATGTGGGCCTGGCGATGCCTGAGGGCGAGCAGCAGCAAACCAAAATCAGCGGCCTGGCCTGGGACCCGGCGACCATCGTGGTGGCCGAAATCCGCGAGGTCGGTCCCCACCCGGACGCCGACCGCTTGGTGCTCTGCCGCCTGTGGGATGGCCAGCAGGAGCACACCGTGCTGACCGGTGCGCCCAACCTCTTCGAGTACAAGGGCCAGGGCGAACTCAAGCCGCCCCTCAAGGTGGCCTACGCAAAAGAGGGCGCCGAGATATACGACGGCCACCAGGATGGCTTCCAAAAAACCATCCTGAAGCGCACCAAGATTCGCGGCGTTGAGTCCTACTCAATGGTCGCCTCCGAAAAAGAACTGGGCATCTCGGAGGAGCACGAGGGCATCTTGTTCCTGCCCGCCGATGCCGAAGCCGGCACCCCGCTGGCCGACTATATGGGCGACGCCGTGCTGGATATCGCCATCACGCCCAACATCGCCCGGCTGGCCAACGTCTACGGCATCGCCCGCGAAATCGCCGCCATCCTGGAACGCAAGCTCAAGCCGCTGCCGACCCAAGTCAAGATGGAGGGCGAGCCGGTTAAGGGCAAGGTCAACCTGGATATCGGCGAACCTGAGCTCAACCCGCGCTTTGTGCTGGGCCTGGTGCAGAATGTCGAAATCGGCCCCAGCCCGGAGTGGGTGCAGCGCCGTCTGCGCCTGGCGGGCATGCGCCCGATTAACAACATTGTCGACGCCACCAACTACGCCATGCTGGAAATCGGCGAACCGCTGCACGCCTTTGACTACGATGTGCTGGTCGAGCGCGCCAAGGGTAAAACGCCCACTATCAGTACCCGCACGGCCAAAGCGGGCGAGACCCTGATAACCCTCGACGACGTCGAGCGTAAACTGGATGACTTCACCGTGCTGGTCTGTGATACGGCCGGCCCGCTCTCAATGGGCGGCGTGATGGGCGGCCTCGAATCCGAGGTCACCGAGCAGACCACCAACGTGCTGCTGGAAGGCGCGGCCTGGAACTTCATCAACATCCGCCGCACGCTGAACAGCCAGCGCATGTCCTCCGAAGCCGCCTACCGCTTCTCGCGCGGCGTGCATCCGGAGATGGCGCTGCGCGGCGTCAGCCGCGGCCTGGAGCTGATGCGCCAGTGGGCTGGCGGCACCGTGGATGAAGGTCTGATAGATGAATATCCCCTGCCGCCCGAACCCAGCGTGGTCACCATCACGCCCGCCGACGTGCAGCGCTGGCTGGGCATTGAACTCAGCGCCAAAGACATCAGCGCCATCCTCAAGCGCCTTGAATTCGAGGTAGCTGCCAAAGGTGACAAGCTGACCGTCACTACCCCCGACCATCGCCTGGATATCGGCGAGGGCGTGATTGGCCAGGCCGACCTGATGGAAGAAATTGCCCGCATCTACGGCTATGAACGCATTCCCGAAACCCTGATGCAGGATGCCCTGCCGCCCCAGCGCATCAACCGCGCCCTGGAAGTCGAGGAGCGGGTGCGCGATATCCTCGTCAGCCTGGGCTACCAGGAGGCGATTACCTACCGCCTGACCTCGGCTGAGGATGAAGCCCGCCGCCTGCCGCCGGACGTGGAACCCGACCCCAGCCCCTACCTGGCGCTGCTGAACACCATTTCGCCCGAGCGTGCCCTGCTGCGCAAGAGCCTGCTGGCCAGTGTGCTCGATGTGGTGGAGGGCAATGCGCGGGTGCGCGAGCGCCTGGCTTTCTTCGAAATCGGCCCGGTCTTCCGCGCCGCCGAGGAAAGCCCGCTGCCGGAGGAGTTGAGCCGCCTGGTGTTGGCCCTTACCGGGCCGCGTGAACCCGCCCACTGGGAGGGCGCCGACCAGACCCCAATGGATTTTTACGACCTGAAGGGCGCGGTAGCGACCCTGATGGCAGGCTTGCATATTGCGGATGTGACCTACGCCAATGGCGAGCACCCCGCTTTCCATCCCGGCAAGTGCGCCCGCATCCTGCAGGGCGACACCCAGATTGGCGTCTTCGGCGAGCTGCACCCGCTGGTGCAGGCCCAATACGATTTCGGTGAGCATCCCGTGCTGGCCGCCGCGCTGAACATGGATGTCATTCTGCGCCTGGCGCCGGGCCGCTTCGAATCTGAGGGCGTGCCCAACTACCCGCCAGTGCTGGAGGATATGGCCTTCATCGTGGATGAGGAGCTTCCGGCTGGCGAAGTGCAGGCCATGATTGCCCAAACCGGCGGCAGCCTGGTGAGCCGCGTACAGCTCTTCGACGTCTACCGCGGCGAGCAGGTGGGCAGCGGCAAGAAGAGCCTGGCCTACCAACTGGTCTACCAGCACGCTGAACGCACGCTGACTGACGACGAAGTCGCCAAGGTGCGCCAGCGCATCATCAAACGACTTGAGAATGAGCTAGGCGCCCAGTTACGCAGCTAAACGCAGCCCAGCCCAACGTGTATAATTTTGCCCGCCGCAGGCTGCGCGCCATGCGGCGGGACGACTTATGCTCTTTCTAGGCACTCTCTCGGTATTGCAACTGACCCTCTTCCCGGGTCTTTTACTGATTCGGCGCTTCCCCGGCCAACGCAGCTTCATCCAGAACTGGGCCTATGTCTTTATGCTCAGCTTGCTGGCCAACTATGTGGTGATTTTCTTGCTCACGGCGGTAGGCCTCTACACCCGCACGGTCTTAATGGTGCTCTTCGCCGCCGAGGTGGGCGCACTCTTATGGGTTTATCGACAGGCGCTCACCACAAAGGTCGGCGGCTTCGGGGAGCGGCTCAAGCAATCGATTGCTGACAGCCTCAAAAACTTCAGCGAGTGGCTCAACCGCGACGCGCTCAGTGCTTCGCTATATTTCATCTGCGGTGTCGCCGCAGTTTTATCAATCCTCTGGCTGCTGGTTTTCTTCGTGAACAATCTAGACACGGTTTGGCAGACCTATGACGCCTGGGCTTCCTGGGATCGCTGGGCCGAGAAGTGGGCTGACAATCGTTTTCCCGGCGACACCTGGGAATACCCACAGCTGCTCCCCGCCAGCTATTCGCTGACCTATAAGTTCATTGGCACCGTGGCGGTCAAGTTCTTCTCGAAGAGCTTTATGCCGCTGTTCAGTCTGATGATTGTGCTGATGTTCTTCGACCTGGGCCGCGAACGCAAATCCTTTGGCTACATGCTCTCGGCTGCAGTGTCGCTGCATCTGATTTACATCTTCCTGGGCGAATACATCGGCGATGGCTATGTAGATATCCCTGTGGCCAGTTTCAGCCTGATGGCTGTCTTCACGCTGCTCAAAGCGCGTCGCATCACGGACCGCGACGAGTTGACCGGCACGCTGTGGATTGGCGCGCTGGCGATCGCCGCGGCTGGAGTCACTAAGCAAACCGGGCTTTACCTGGCAGCCTTTTACCCGCTGCTGGCCTATTGGTGGATATTGCGCGAACGCGACGATTTCACCACGCGCCAATCGCTTACCCTGCTGGCTAAACAGGTTGGCGTCATCGCGTTGCTGGTCCTGCCCTGGTATGCAGTGGCGCTCTATCGCATTCGTTTTGGTGGCAACGTTTCCAACATTCAATATGTCATAAGTGATATTTATGAAGGCCAAACCCTTCCGGAGCGCTTCGTTAAAGCCGTGCTTGGTTTGGGGCGTTACGCATATTTGTATGCCTTTGCGCTGATTTCGCTGGTAGTGCTCAAACCGCGATTCCGCCACATCCTGCTTTTCGTGGTGATGCCTTTCTCCATCCTATGGGCTTTCTTCCTCAGCTATGAGCACCGCAATTTAGCGGTAGCCATGCCGCTATTGGCACTCGTGGTCGGCGTGGCGGCCGAGGCTTGGGTCATGCGTTTTGCGGCCAGCGCCGAAGCGCGCTCCGAAAGTCAGGTGCCGAGTTTTGCGCTGGTTGGCGCGCTCCTGTTCGCCCTGGTGGCCGGCACCCTGGTGCTGGATGGCGAGACCTTGATTCAGCACCAATTGAGCGAGCAGCGCCAGATTTTCCGCTCCAGCCTCAACGACGAAATTTACCGTTACTTCAACCACGAAGACGGCCCCGAACCAGTCATCACCAGCTATATGATTGGCTGGCTGCCCGGCCTGGAAGACACCTGGATTCTGGAGCGCTTCGGAGATTATGATAGCTACCAGCAAACCCTTAAGTCGCATCCGGATGTCGAATTGCTGCTGGTGCCGCTATTGACCGTGCGCGACCCGCGCATCCTGGAGGAAATCCAGGCCAACATTGACAACGGCCTCTATGAATTGATTTTTACCGAATCCGAGCACATGCTAGTGCGTATTCCGCCGCGCAAATAACGTGGCCCTCTCCCCGGCGCAGCGCAAATCCGTTTATCTGACCATCCCCGCTTATGACGAGGGCCAGGTTATCCGTGAGACCCTGCAGCCGCTGCTGGCGGCCGGTTATTCGGTGGTGGTGGTGGATGACGGCTCCAGCGACGACACCTATGCCCAATTGGCCGGTTTGGGCTTGCACCGCCTGCGCCATCCCTTCAACCTGGGGCAGGGCGCCGCGCTGCAAACTGCGGTGAGCTACGCATTGGGCCAGGGCGCGGATTACATCGTGCACTTCGATGCCGACGGCCAGCACGATGCGGCTGGCATTGATGACTTGCTGGCGCCGTTGCTGGCTGGGGACGCGGACGTGGTGCTGGGCTCGCGCTTCCTGCGCGAGGCGGACTGGCTGGCGGTGCCGCGCGAGCGACGCATACTGCTCAAGCTGGCGGTAGTGGTCAACGGTCTGCTGACCGGGCTGTGGCTGAGCGACGCGCACAACGGTGCGCGCGCCTTCACTCGCGAGGCCGCCTCCAAAATCATGCTGCGCGAAAACGGCTTCGCGCATGCCACGGAAATCACGCAGCAGATTCGCCAGCAGCGCCTGCGCTATATCGAGCACCCCACCCGCATCCGCTACACGGATTATTCGCAATTTAAGGGCCAGAAGGCTTCCAACGCGGTCAACATTCTGATAGATTTATTGATACGCAGGTTTATTCGATGACCGCGATTCAAATCATCCTTTTTCTGGCCCTGGGGCTGGCGGCGCTCATTTACATGCGCAACCTGCGCCCGCGGCTGGTGGGGCGGGTGGCCTTCTTTGTCGTGCTGGCTGCTGGCCTGGTAATGGTCGCCCGACCGGATTGGGCTAACGCGGTGGCGCACTTCTTTGGGGTGGGCCGCGGCGCTGACCTGGTCACCTATCTGGGCCTCAGCGGCTCGGCGCTGCTCTGGCTGGCGACCTATTCGCGCCAGCGCGAACTGGAAGAAAAACTCACCGAACTATCCCGACAGCTAGCCATCCTGGAAGCCGAGAAACCCAACTCCGCCAAAAAATAAGACCCCGTCAAGCGGGGTCTTTTCTTTCAAGGCAACCTGAGACGTGGCGATTGCGCAGCATTGCCGGGAGTTTTTCGCCCGGAAGCCGAACTGGTCAGTGGGGATTGCATAGCAATTCCCTGAATCGCTTGGCGTAAGCCAAGCGATCATTATTCGTCCCCAGGCATATTATCGAGCACCTGCTCAATCTGCTCCAATACGGCGTCGTCTAGCTTGTCGACCGCATCGGCGGCCGCCAGGTTCTCCTCCAACTGCTTGAGCTTGGTCGCGCCGGTAATCACGCTGCTGACCTCTTTGCGGCGCAGCAGCCAGGCGATGGCCAACTGGGCGGTGGTCAGCCCCAGGTCCTTGGCGACCGTTTCCAGTTCTCTCACAACCTGGATTTTTTCTTCGGTGATGTTGTCCTGAATCCAGGCCATGTTGTCGCGCGCGGCGCGGCTGCCCTCGGGGATGCCGTCGTT
>OMJR01000162.1 GCA_900299355.1 Anaerolineaceae bacterium | reverse complement strand
GGCCCACCACGATCACGGAGCGGCCGGAGTAATCTACACGCTTACCCAGCAGATTGCGGCGGAAGCGGCCTTTCTTGCCCTTGAGCAAGTCGGAGAGCGACTTCAGTTCGCGGCGGCCACGGCGCGAGAGCGCCTTGCCACGCTGGGAGTTATCAATCAGGGAATCCACCGCTTCCTGCAACATACGTTTCTCGTTGCGGACGATTACGTCCGGGGCGCCCAGTTCCAACAGGCGCTTGAGGCGGTTGTTGCGGTTAATTACGCGGCGGTAGAGGTCATTCAAGTCGGAGGTAGCGAAGCGGCCGCCATCCAGCTGCACCATCGGGCGCAGGTCGGGCGGTATCACCGGCAGCACGGTCAGGATCATCCATTCAGGACGGTTGTCCGAGCGGCGGAAGGATTCCACCACGCGCAGGCGGCTGGTGGCCTTGCGGCGGCGCTGCTTGCTGCGCGAGGTGCGCAGCTCGTGCCACAGTTCTTCGGAGAGCTTATCGAGGTCGATGCGGGAGAGGATGTCGAAGAAGGCTTCGGCGCCCATATCAGCGCGGAAGACCTGGCCCCAGCGGGAGCGCAGTTCGCGGTAGCGATTCTCGCCCATGAAGCTTATCACCTTGAGGTCTTCCAGTTCCTCGCGGTCGCGCATCTTCTCGGCGCGCACGGAACCGGATTGGTCGTCCAGCTCGTTTTGCAACTTGCTAATCAGCATTTCGCTTTCGGCTTTCACGCTGGCCGTTTCCACGGTCACGCGCTCGAGCTCGGCCTGCTTGTTCTCCGCCTTCTGCTGCTCGTGCTCCTCCAGGAAAGCCTTCACGACCTCCTGGACACGGGCGATGTGCTTGCTGCTGATTTCTTCGCCAGCCTTGACGATTTCGTCCTTGGTGGCGCTGAAAGCGATGGCGCCGCGCGCAGTCTCGCCAATCTGCTCCTGCAGCTTGGCTTCCAGGCGCTGGCCTTCGCGGATAATCGGTTCTAGTTCGCCGGCCAACTCTTCGTCGTAGCGGGTTTCAATTTCTTCGCTCTTCTTGGCCAACTCGCCCAGACGCGTGTCGCGCTGGGTTTTGATATCGGCAATCTGCTGGTTGATTTGCGTGACCTGTTCCTTCTCGACCTCGGCAATTTCTTCTTCCAGGCGGGCGATGGCCTTTTCGCGGGCGTCCTGGTCCACATAGGTGACCACATACTGGGCAAAATAGAGCACGCGGTCCAGGTTGCGGCGGGAGATATCCAGCAGCAGGCCCAGGTAGGAGGGCACGCGGCGGGTGTACCATACGTGAGCTACCGGGGCGGCCAGGGAAATGTGGCCCATGCGCTCGCGGCGCACGGAGGAGCGGGTGATTTCCACACCGCACTTATCACACACAATGCCCTTATAGCGGATGTTCTTGTACTTGCCGCAATAGCACTGCCAGTCACGTTGCGGGCCGAAAATCGCCTCGTCAAAGAGGCCGTCCTTCTCGGGGCGCAAGCGACGATAATTGATTGTTTCCGGTTTGAGCACTTCACCGTAAGACCAGGAACGGATGGTCTCCGGAGATGCCAAACTAATGCGAAGTGAGCGCAGTCCCTTCGTTTCCATTAAGCGGCCTCCTGAACACAAAGCATGCGATGAACGAAAGCATCGTGGGTCCCGGCTGGTAGCGTTTCCGCCCTCTTAAATCGATTGTCGTCGGTCAAACAATGAAACAATGAGAACCGTCCTGCCGGGCCGCGATGCGGGATTTTGGAACAAACGTGCTAAAGAATAGACACAGAAAAACAAGCGCCTAGGAAAGTTCGTTCCCAAGCGCTCGCTTTCGCAAGCTGTCTGTTCGGTTCACCAATTATACCTAGCGGCAGGTGAGTGTCAAGCTGTTTAACGGAAATTTAGCCCGGATTCACGAGGAAGGGCCCGAATCTAACGGAATTTCTACATAAAAACGCGAGCCGGCCCCCAATTCGCTCTCAGCCCACACCCGACCACGGTGGCGCTCGACCACCGATTTGACGATGGCCAGGCCCATACCGCCGCCATCCGCCTGGGCGCTGCCACTGGGCCGGTACATGCGCTCGAAGATGTGCGGCAGATCTACGGGGGCGATGCCGACGCCCTGGTCAGTGATTTCAATCAGCAGCGTGCCGTCCCCGCTATTCACGCCCACCTGCACCGGCTTGCCGCGCGGACTGAATTTGATGGCATTATCCAGCACATTGTATAAGGCCTGGCGCAGCAAGGCCGGGTCCGCGGTGGCCGCAGGTAGGCTGCTAACTGGCTGCTCAATCACAATATCGATTTGCTTCTGGCGCGCGCGGGCTTGCAGGCTATCGCGCACCTCGTGCAACAAAGCCAGGATGTCGGTAGCCTGCAATTGCAAGCCCTGGCCGCCTTCAACCCGCTGCAAGTTGAGCAAGTTGCCGACCAGGTTGTCCATACTCTGTGCTGTGTTAGCAATCTCCTCGGCGTAGCTTTCCTGGCGCTCGTTCAACTCGCCGACCATGCCCAGCATGGTGAGGGCGTTGCTGATTCGTTCCAGCGGGTCGCGCAGGTCATGACTGACCGCCGACAGGAATTCAGAACGCATTTCTTCGGATTGCTTGAATTGGGTGATGTCACGCAGCACGCAGGCGCGGCCCATCGGCTCCCCGTCAATCTCAATCGGCGTCACAGTGGCGTGATAAATCTGCTCGTTGCGCAAACGCACTTCGCCCGTGGCCGCCCCGCCGGATTTCAGTAAGGCAAGCAAATCGGGTGCCTCAATAACCTGATCCACGCGGCTGCCCTGTACCGGCAGATGCTCAATGCCCAATAAGGACATCGCCGCCGGATTGGCGAGCAGCAGGCGGTCGCCCTGGTCACTGACCAGCACCGGGTCGGGCGTGGCAGCCAGGATGGCCTCCATGCGCTGGCGACCGATGCGGGCATTCAAATACAGGCGCGCATTGGCTGCCGCCAGAGCCGCCTGGCCCGCCAACGTTTCCAGATAGCGCACACTCTCAGCCGGGAAAGTCTGCGCATGGCCGTAGGCCAGCCACAAGGCGCCCAAATGGTCGCCCTCGTGGTTGAGCGCGAAGGCAGCCAGGGCTGTGGGGTGCGGTGCGCCAGCGGGCGGCTGCAGGCGGGCGCGAGCCGGGTTGGTGAGCAACACACGCGCCTGGGTGCGCGTCATGGGCAGCACCTGCGCGTCTAGAGCGGCATAGGTCTCGCTCAATTCTCCACGCCCAAATCCGACTAGGTCGCTTTCCAAATCCGCCGCGCCACCAAAGACCAGGCGCGCCGAAGTGGCCCCGCCCGCCAAAGCGGCTTCCAGAATGGGGTCAATCTGCGAGCGCATTTCCAGGCTTCCCGCTATCTGTTGGCTGACGTTGAGTAGGCGCTGATTTTCGTCCTGGCGTTGTTTGAGGCGCTGGCGCATGCTTTCAAAGGCCTGTCCCAGACGGGCGACCTCGTCCGCGCCGCGCACTGACAAAGGCGCATCCAGGTCGCCGGCGGCGATGCGGTGGGCTTCGCGGGCCAGGTCGCCCAGGCCGCCGGTTACCGAACGCAGGCTGAGGCGCAGCAGACCATAGGCGACCAGGGCCAGCAGCAGTAGGACCAGCAAAACCGGCCAGACAATGCTAAGCGCCAATTGCTGGGCCAAAATCGCCGGTACCTGCGCCACCACCGCCCAGGCGCTGCCGGTGGCCGGCTGGTAGAGCACCTGGCGGCGGGCGCCATCCGCGCCCGTGTCCTGATATATCAACGGCGCATCGCCGCGCTGGCCACTGTAATCGGCCAGCAACGACACCCCCGTGGGGCTGTAAACAATGCGCCCATCACCATCCAGCAGCAAGGCCTGGCCACCCAAATCAGCAATGCTATCCAGGCTCTGTATCACTGGCTGGGCGAAGGGGTTGGCGTTGAGGCGTGTGCGCCCCACCAGGGCTCCCGCAGGGTTGCCGCCTTCGTCGCGCACGGCGGTCACGAAGGACAGCTGGGCTGCGGTGCTGTTTTCGTCCAGGGGTGGAATCGCAAAGAATTGCAGGGGCAGTCCCTGCAAGGCCAGCGCGACTGCGTCCAGCTCGCGCTGGGTAGGCTTCAGGCCGTCAAAACTTGCGACCGGGAAGCCGGCCCGGCTGACGCCAGCCGCATCCAGATACACGAATTGCTCAAAATAGGGCACTGCGCTCAGGTAATCCGCCAGCAGCACGCGCACCTCGCCGGGGGAGCCGGTGGTGAGGCGCGGGTCGGCGGCCAGCTGTTGCACCAGGGTTTGCCCGGTCTCCAACAGGAAGGGCACGCCATCGGCGGCCACGTCGACGCCGGTGGCAATGCGTTCGCTCTGCAGTTGGCTGGCAGCGCGGCCGGCCCCAAACCAGGTCAGCGACGCCAGGGCGATAAACAGCAAGGCCACCACCGGCCCCAAGGCGAAGAGCAAGCGCCCTTCCAGGCTACGTTCGGCGGGTGAGGCGTCGCGCGCCTCCACGCGTGGTAACAGGTCGGGCAGGCGTCGCTGCGCAAAGCGCAGGAACAGGGCGCCGATAAATAATTGCAGAGCCAGCGCCAGGGCCACCCAGGGCAGGCGCGAGAGGGCAAAGTCCAGGCTGGCCGCCTGGCTGGCGCCGGCCCAGAACAGGGCATCCCCGACGTAAAGCAGCGGAAACAGCAGGGCCAGCAGCAAGGCCGCCGACAAGGGTTGGCGCAGGCTGGCAAAGAAACGGCTGCGGTAGGACTGGTGCAGCAAGGCGCCAAACAGAGCGCCCAACGTCGCGTATTCGAGAACGTTATAGGGGCTGCGCGTATCTAGCAAGGCCACCATCAGGCCCGAGAGAGCGCCCAGCACAGCGCCGGGCAAACGGCCCCAGCGGGCGGCGGCCAGCATCCAGGGCAGCGCAGCCAGCAAGGGCAGCAGTACGCCCTGGGCCGGGGCGCCGGAACCGGGGATGGGCAGTACGTATTCGGCGGGAAAATGCAGCACCAGCAGCAGCGCCGCTAGCTGGGTCGCCAGGGCCAGCAGCAGGAAGCGGCCCCATTCCGCCCGCCGCCATTGGTGCAAAGCAGCCAGTTGCCCGCGCACAAAGAGCGCCAGCAGGGCCAGCCACACAATCCAAATCAGCCAGCCCAGAAGACTATTAGGCGGCAGGATGCGTTGAAGCATCATGGGCAACAAGACGTCAAAGCTCATGCAGTCTCGTCGGCATAGACACCGTGATAGCGGGCGGGCAGCAGGTCAACAATACGCTGCATGACCAAATCAGCATTCGTTTGGCGCATAGCCCGGCGCTCGGCCCCGCGGCCGCTAATTGGCGGCAGGGTAATGGGTTCGCCAATGCGCATCTGCAAGCGCGGACGCTGGCCTTTCAGGGCACGGCGCAGCATATGGTCATCGGTGCCAACGATGCCGACTGGCACCACCGGCACGTTCAGCAAATCCATCAAATAGGCCACACCGGGCTGGCCGCGGCGCAAGCCCAGTTCGTGAGAGCGGCCGCCTTCGGGGGCAATCATCAAGGGCCGCCCGGCTTGCAGCACCGCCGTCATGCGCTCAATCACGCTGCGGTCGTATTCGCCGCGTTTTACCGGAATGGCGTCATAGACGCGTACAAAGAAATTCTGGCCAGGGCGGTCAAAAACATCCGCGCCGGCCAAGGCCTCCGGCAGTTCGGGCCAAAAGCAAATCAGCAGCGGGGGTTCGAATAAGGAAATGTGGTTATAGGCGATGATATAAGCGCCGTCGGCAGGAATGTTTTCCCGGCCCTCAATCTCGACGCGGGTTATGAGCTTGAAAACCGTGCGCACCAACCCGCGAAAGAAGCGCCGGCGCAGCGTGACCCACCAGGGAACCGCGTAGCCCTGTTCGGCCGCCTTTTCACCCGGAGTCGTCGCAGTCGAACTCATGCATCCTGCAGCTTTTTGGCTACCAACGCTTTGGCTTCGGCCAATACCCCATCAATATCCAGGCCATCGGATTCGATCAGCCTCGAATCGTTGGCTGGCTTCAACGGTGCAATATCACGTTCAGCGTCGATTTTGTCGCGCTGCTGAATGGACTCTGCGATGGCTTCCAGGCTAATCTGGCTGCCCTGGTCACGCAGTTCTTCAAAACGGCGGCGGGCGCGTTCCTCCACCGAGGCGTCCAAAAATATTTTCAGGTCCGCCTCGGGCAGTACCACGGTGCCAATATCGCGGCCCACCATCACGACCCCACCGCGCATGCCAATGCGGCGTTGCTGTTCGTTTAGCGCCTGGCGCACGCCGCGATATGCGGCCACCACCGATACATGGGCGTCCACCTCCGGGGTGCGCAGGCTGCCAGTAATGTCCTTGCCATTCAACAACACACGAAAATCCGTGCCATTGCCTCCATCAGTTGGCTCCACATCAATCACAGCCTCCTCTGCCAATTGCGTGACAGCCTGGCCATCGCGGGTGTCTACACCGCCTTCGAGGGCCGCATAAGTAACCGCGCGATAGAGTACGCCGGTATCGAAATACAGATAATCCAAATCATCAGCCAGGGCCTGGGCCAGGGTTGATTTCCCCGAAGCCGCCGGACCATCAATAGCTATGACTAACTTCTTCGTCATCTAGGGTGTTTCCTCGGTTTCAATTATCGGCTCCTGCGCACTGGGGAACAAGTCGGCGCGCGCCCATAAAATCAGCGGCTGGCGAAATTCAGCGCTATCACGGTAAAGCAGCCAGGCCAGCAAGTTACCCGGCACATTCCCGCCCCAGTTGCGGTGGATATGCCAGTCGAAGCTCTGCCCGCGGTACGCGACGCTCCCGGTCGGCTGGCCGATATCCGGTGGGCTAATCACAATGCGGGGGTCAACCAGACTGGTCGAATCGTATACCCGGTACTCCCGCAGCGTCCAAGCCAGGGCCGCCGAATCGGATTGGCGGTCAATCGCGATGCTGGTTTGCTCTCCATCATACATTTCAGACAAATCAGCCACCGTGGTGGCTAGTAAATCCGCCTGCCCGGCGGCCGGCCCCGGCATCCACAAATCGCTGCTCGCGCGGGACTCGGGCCAGGCAAAGCGCCATCCAGCGCTAATCAAGACGCCCAGCATCAGGAGTCCGACAGACCAGGCCAGGCCATGCTTGGCCGCGGTACGCGACCAGCCACTCACAATCAGAAAGCTGGCAACCAGCGCCAGTAAGGGGATTATGCCTACGGCGATTAGGGCATCATAAAATTGCGCGCTGCCGACTTCCAAATTGGTCAATCGCCCCAGATACAGGATCAGAAAAACGGAGAGCAGCAGAATGAGCGCCGCCTGCCCCACCGCGGCGATTTCCTCCTCGGCGGGGCTCTGCAGGAAACGGGCGAATTCAGCCGCCGCCAGCACCCACAATGGCAGCAGCATCCAGAGCAAATCCAGCACCTGCCGCCCCGGATAAATCACCAGCAGCGCCAGGGCGATAATGGCCCACCACGCAAAGAAGGAGCGCAACCCGTCATGTTGCTGCAAACCGCGTGCGGCGCCAAAGCGACCGAAGACCATCGCCGGCAAGCCATAGGCCAGCAGGGCCAATGGAAGGTAAATCAACGGTGCGCCGCCGAAGTCCGGGCGGGCTGATACCAGGTCGGCCAGCGTGGCAAAGGGGCTAATCAAGCCCTCGGGGATTTGCATCAGCCAGGTGAGGCCCAACGCCAGGGTAGCCCCGGCAGCGATAGCCATTCGCCGCCAATCGATGGCGAGGGGCTGAAAAGCATCTAGCTTGCCCGCCTCCGCCCCGCGACGGGCCAGCAGCCAGGCGAGGCCGGCGCTGAACAGGCCAATATATACGGTGGACGAAGCGGCCAAAGCCAGCGCCGCCAAAATACCCGCCCAGACGGGATTGCCGCGCCGCAAAGCCAGCCAGGCCAACAAAGCGGCACTGATTGCCAGCATGTGGCCGCCCGCCATGCGCGATAGCGCCACCATGCCGGGGTCCAGGGCCAGGCCCAGGGCCAGCACCAAACCAGCTTTGGGACCCAGCCAGTCGCGTAAAAAGAATGGCAGCAGCACCAGCAGGCTGCCGAAGACGGCCGGCCAGAAGCGGGCCAGGAAATCGGTAGCGGGCAGCATCGCGAACAGGCTGGCGGTCAACATCACGTAGCCGGGTTGGTCGCCCAGGTCAGCGGATGCGCCCTGGCTGAGTTGGTAGGCTGCCCAAGCGGGTCGGGCTTCGGCTTCGCTTAGCGGTACTGCACCCAATTGGTTAAAGCGCAGGAAGAGCGCCAGCACCAGGATGGCAGCGTACAATAGATGTTCAAAGGTTAGCTTGGATTGAGCGGGCATTGCGGGCGTATTATAGTCGAGCAGCCCTTGTGAATTCAGCTTAGGGAACCCGGTAAATGGTGACCTTAGCGTTCTGGAAAGCAACCTCTAAATAGGTGTCGAACTTCTCGGCTTGCACCTGGTATTGGCTGCGTTCCAAATCCCCAACCACGATGTAATCAATCCCATAGCGCAAGATTACATCGCGGGCCAAACTCCAGTTCAAGGTGCTGTAAAGGACTTCCATGTCGGATACGCGTGGATGGTAGTTGACACTATCGCCGCGCCATTGGCCTTCGTGGCCGGGCCAGCCCAGCACGCCCACCTGGGCGCTGGCGGTAGCGTAGCGCGCAAAGGCGGAGTATTGACCGCCTACCGCCTCAGCCAGCACACCGTGCGGCGCCTGGTTGAGCCAATCCACGGCCTCACGCTGGCCCTCGCTGAGGTAGCGCTGGCCATCCAGGCTGAGCGGTTGGCCCAGCGGCTGGGTGCTGACATCGGTGAAGGCGAACACTGGATAGAGCAGGCCAACCGCCATCAGCACCACAAACGCAAAGGTGAACAGCCAGCTGGCCATGCGGCGCAAATCCACCAGGAGCACCGCGGCGCCGTAGGCCGCCAGGATGGCCAACATCGCCCAGGCCTGGTAATAGAACTTGAAGACCGTATTCATCCGCGTACCGAAATGGTCCAACAGATAGATGAACTCGGGGGCAATCACCAACAGCGTAGCGATGACGCCCAACAGCAAGGCAAAGCGGTGCGACTGCTGGGCATCCGCTTCCGCGGGCTGCGCGGTCGAGCGGGCGGGCCAGAAGTGCGTAATCAGCAAACCCAGCAAAGCGACCAGGGTCAGCAAGCCGCCGATGGCGGCCAGCCGGCGGTTGGTGGCCTCGGCCATCAAGGTCGCTACATCCGGCGCGCCGATGCGGCCCAGAATACCGCCGATATCCAGGGCAGGCAGCCTGCTGGCCAGGTAGGCGCCGCCCGAAGTAAATAGCCATAGCAGGGCCACCAGCCCCACGGCCAGGCCCAGCCCGCGCGCCAGGCGAGCGCCCCACTCCGCCCCGCGTTGATGAAACAGATAAATGAAGATGAAGGGCAACAGTGTGCCGAACATGACCCACAGGTGGGCGCCGCGCGTGGGATTAATCAGATTGGGCAGCACGCCGCCCGCCTGGGAGCTAAAGCCCAGGAAGAAAGGCAGATAGGCCAGCAGCCCGGCCATACCCAGCGCCAGCAGCATGTCCACAAAATCGCCCACGCGCCGCCAGGCCCAACCCTCGTGGTTGACGCGTTGCAGCAGGTAAGCGCCGGCAAACAGCATCAGATAAATCGGAAAATCCCAAATGTTGATAAAGGCTAGCGCGCCCAATACCACCGCGCTCAGGGCGAAGTTAGCCGGGCTGATGTGCAGCCTGAGAAAGGTCTGCGAATCCTCTCGCCGGCGGCGATAGAGGTTGAGGGCTAGCGCCATGACCAGGAAAACAAAGGCCAGCGAGAAGACATGCGGGTGCAGGTCGCCCAGTGTGAAAGAGAAGGCGGGAAATTCGTCAATCAACTCCTGGTCGCCGCCCAGGAAGTTGAGGTCATTTATGACACGCGAGGAACGCCACCACCACCAGCGCCCAAAGAAACCCTGGGGGTAGAAGCGTGGGGTCCAGCTGGGCGCCTCAAATGGGGGGAAGACGAGATCATCAATATTCAACCAGGACCAAAAGCGCGATTGCATCACGCCATCGGCGCCGGCGGTCCAAAACAGGTGGCGGGCATGCAGCACTTCCAGCAAGGCTTGCAGGTTGCCAAACAGCAACACGAAAACCGGCGCCAGGCCGGCCAGCCAACCGTTCTGGCGGCCTTTGGCGGGATACCTGAGAGCCAGCAGGTTGTAGGCCAGGCCGTAGGCGCTGCTGGCGGCCAGCGCGAAGACCAGGGCGAGGCCCAGGTTGAAGCCCACCGCCCCGCTGACGCCGGTCACCATGGAAAGCATGCTGACCATCAAAAAGCCGAAGTAATAATAGGAAATGGAGTAGCCGGACAGCCAGGGGTCCAGCGGCGGCATGCTGGGCGAAGCCATGATGGAGTTGATGAAGGCCAACTCAAAAGGCTTTTCGGTGTAGAGCGCATCCGGATGGGTGGCGCGCATCAGCACCATCAGCACCAGGGCCAGCGCAAACAGCGCTTCAACACCGATTACATAGCGCCGATTATTGCGCCACCAGCGCTTGAGGTCCTCAACCCCGATGCCGCTATAGGCCCAATAGCCTAGCCCAGCGAGCCCCGCCAGGGCCAACAGCAGGCCAGCCAGGTTGTTGCCAATCACCCCATAGCTGCCCAGCAACCAAAACACAAAGCCCCACATCAGCAAGCCCAGGCTGCGCGCGAAGGCATAGCCACGGTCGGGCAGGCCCGGCAGCAGGCGATAGGCCAGCGGAAAGGCCAGCAGGCCCAGCAGGCTGATGGCGAGATACCAAAGCACTGTACTTAGCATGGGTTAGTTGCCGGCCAAGAGGGTTGAATCGAGCACGCGGTAAATTACCGTATCGTCGATGCGGAAGACTTCTTGCCACAGGATGCCTTCCCAAGTCTCAAATTTGAGCAGACCGGGGCGCGGATAATAGGCGCGTTCCAGTTCACCCACAATGATATAGAGCACATCATATTGCTGCAAGAAGGCCACGACTTCATCCCGTTCGCTGCCCGAATAGAACGCGGTGATGCCGTCGGCGCGGCCCCAGACATCATTGCCCGGTACGAACTCGCGCTGCTGGCGCTGGTGCCAATTCCAGCCCAAGACGGCCGGCAAGCCGGTATTGATACTGATGCGCGAGCCCCAGCGATATTCTGGCACCTGCGCTTCGACAATCACCGGTGAGCCCTGCACGTTGTCCTGCAGCCAGCGAATGGCGGCGTAATCTTCCGCCAGATGCAATTCCTGGCCCTGCTCGTAGTGCAGTGCATACTCCAAGAAGGCATTGCCATCCAATGTGTGCGGCGAGTCCGGCGCCATACGGTCCTGGATTTTGGCGGTGACGCCCAGCATCATAAAGAGCGCCACGCTGGCCAGCAGCACGGTGCCCACCAGCTGCCAGGCGCGCCGCCAGCCGCTAGCCCACTGCTCAAATTCGTCCCAGGTCCAGGCCAGGGCCAGGGCGCCGGCCACCGAATAGAGCAGCCAGACCTGTAAATAGAATTTGAAGACCGTATTCATGCGGCCAATGTCGCCGCTCAGCACCACCACCTCGACCATCACGCTGAGGAACAGGCCGGTGCCAATCAGGAAGAGAACAATACGCTTCATCGGGTCCTGGCCGGGACGCACAATCAGCAGCGCGGCCCAGACCATGAGGGGAAGCACCAACCAGGCGACATGGATGCCCCAGTTTTGCAGGCCAACGACAGCCGCCAGCAAGGCGGCCAAAGCAGCATAGATGGCCCAGCGGTAAGGTTTGAGCTTGTTGAGCGCCGAGAGCGGGGTTTGGGCCATCCACTGGCGCGTTTCCCAGGCCATCCAGGCCACCTGGATGAAGAGGAAGAAACCCCAATGCACCAGATAGGTGCCGCTGGGGGTGCGCCCGCCCTGCCACAGTTGTAGCGCACTGTAGCCCTGGCTGTACCATTGGGCGAAGGGCTGGTAGGCGAAGACGCTGATAGCGCCCAGCGCCATCACACCGGCCAGGACCGGCAATATCGGCAGGCTGGGCCGCCCTTCGGCGTTCTTGGGGCGCGGCCAATACAGCCAGGCGGCTACCGCTACCGCCAATACGCCCAGCGCCAGATAGGTGGGGAAATCCCAGGTGTTGGTCGGGCGCAAGGCGCCGATGGTGAGCCCCCCCAGCAGGAAGGACACGCCCAGATAGAGCGCACTGCGGCGGCCCTCCCAGGCGCGGCTCAGAATAGCGGAGAGCGCCCAGGCCAGGGCCAGCATGGTGACCGGCATGGCCATCATGTGGGCGTGCAAATCCGCATAGGTAAAGGTAAATAGCGGGAATTCAGCGATGGGCACATCCGGGTGCAGGCGTGTGGGATTCCAATACCAGTCGCCGATGCCGAAGGGCAGCGCCTGGCCGCCCAAGGTCTGTGCAAAACCGTTCAGCGTCCACCCCAGTTTGGTGAGCGCACCAGCGCCCTCCAGCGGCGCGCCGGCAGCCCCCAAGCGCAGATAGCCCTGGAATATCATGTGCAGGCTGCCCAGGTTGCCAATCAAGACCGCGCCCACCGCGGCCGCCACGCCGGCGAAATAGGCGCCCACCGGGCTCTTGCGTTGGCGGTTCGCCAGCCAGGCCTTCCAGATGTTCCAGACCACGCAATAGACGCCCACCGCCAGCATGGCGAACAGGGAGGGCAATATCAGGTTGTAGGCCACCGAGGGCAGGATGCCGAGCAACTTGGTCAAGGAGCCAACCAGCACGAAGCCGTAGTAGTAGTAGTTGATATAGCCACCAGCAAACCAAGGGTCATAGGGCGGGAAGCTGGTGCTTTTGAGCACCGCATTGAAGTAAGCGAAATCCATCGGCTTTTCGCCGCCTTTGCCTGGGTGCCACAAATCAGGGTTGCCCAGGCGGATGAGCAGCATCAGCACAAAGAAAGCCAGGAAGAGCACTTCGACGCGAATAAAGCGGCGGCGCTTGGCATCCCACTCGGCTTTCATCAAATCCCATTGTGGGCGCGCCGCCCACACGCCCAGGCCGACCAGCAGTAGCGCGAATATCGACAGCCACAGCCGGGTGCTGGGCAGCCCCAATGAAGCGCTGAACCAGCCAAACCAGGCCAGCAACAGTAGCGCCGCAATGCGCGAGAAGGCGTAGCCGCCATCCAGCAGGCCGGGCAACGCCATGCGCACTATCGGGTAGACCGCCAGGCCCAGCAGGAAGAGAGCCACATACCAGACCAGGGCGCTAATCCAGGGCGAAGCATTTATCCAACTCTCACGGTTGAATAACTCGGACCAGGTGCCGCCCGCGCGCTGGCTGGCGACATCATCGGCGGGCAGCATCAGCGTCGGCTGCGGGCCGCCCGAGGCCTGCTTGGGCGTCAGGCGCTGGACATTGCTCAGGTCCACCGCGCTGAGGACATCGACCACATGTTGGTGGTCATAATCGGCCGTCTTGCGGAAGATGAAGACTTTGGAATGGTCGTAGACCGTGAATGCTTCCTCGGAGGCCTGGTCGTTGATTTCCAGCGGCCCCAGAGCAGGGCGCGTCTCAAATATCTCAACCAGCTCAAAGCCCAGGTTTTCTTCAAAACGGTCCACATCGGCCACGTTGTAGCACCACTCGATGCTGTCGCCCGGCGGGCAGCCCAGCAGTTGGCGGTAGTACTCGCTGGCCAGCGGGAAGCGCTCAGGGATACGCGGCAGGCTGGCCCATTGGCGGCTAGAGCTAATGAAGACATACTCGGCGCGTTCCAGGATGCCCAACATGCGCGCCAACTTATCCGGGTTGGCGTCCCAATACATTTCAAAGTTCAGGTCGCCCTGGTAGATGCCACCGAAGGCATCGTAGTTGTCCACGCGCAGTGGCAGGCCCAGGTCCCAGCTGGTCTCGTTGGCGACGGCACTGCCCAGCAGGCTAATTGCACCTGGCGAGGCCAGGCTGATTTGCATGTAGAGGGTTTGGCCTTGCTCCAGCCGAATCAGGCGCCCCAATTCAAAGCTGGCGCCATCGGTAAAGCCGCCGGTATCGGTCTGCGGCTGCACGGTCACGTCGGTCTGGCTTAGCACTTGGGCCATATCCGGCGTCGTGCTGAGGGTCAGCTGCAAATCCACGGGGGCCAGGCTGATTGCGCCATCCAGGCTGTAGCTAATCACCAATTGGTCCGGCAAAGCGCCGGTGGCAAAACTGACGGTCGCGCTAAAGGCCTCTCCCATCGCCAGAGTCTGCGGTGCCTCCACCAGTATGTGCGTGGCTTGGTCCGGGGTGGCGGAGGAACGCAGCTCGACGCGGTTCAGCGTGAGCGTGCCCTCGCCGGGCGGAAACTGGAAGCGCACTTCGTACTCCAGGGTGGGGTCGGCAAAGGCCGCCGGCGACAGCGCAAAAGTCAGCGATTGCGGCTCGCCGGGGGCCATATCGAAAAGGTCGACAATCTGCGAACTGCGCACCGGGATTGCATCCGGGTTGCCCGTCGGCAGGACCTCCAGCACCGTGGGCGCGACAATGTGGTGCAGGTAGACCCGCTCGATGCGCCCGGTCTGCTTGGCGGTAACGCTGGTGAAATAGGGTTGTTCCGGCGTGATAAGACTGCCATAGGCCACCGGCATCAGTTGCCGGAATTCGCCCTCGGCGGTCGCCAAATCGAGATTGAGCGGGCCGGGCGCGTGCTGGTAAATCCAGTAGGAGGCCGCCGCGCGGGTGGACTCCTGTTGGTAGATGCGCACGAAGGCCAGCGACCAGACCGCCGCGCCGACAATCGCCAGCGCACCCAGCAGCAGGGCAGCCGGGCGGGCCCAGAAGCGCCAGCGGCTGCCATCATCACGGCGAAGCGAACCGGCGTCCCACAGGTGCACCAGCAGTGCCGCGCCAAAGACAGCCAGCACCGGATAGGACGGTAGGAAATAGCGCATGGTCGGGTTGAAGGCCAGCGATTGCCACAGGAAGTAGCCTCCGCCCCACAACCAGAGCAGCGCAAAAGGCTTCTGCCACTCACCGCGCAGCAAGCGCCAGCCTGCCCACAGGAAAGCCGCCCACAGCACGACGGCCAGCGGCAGGCCCAGGCCCCACTTGCTCATGTTCTCGAAGCCAAAAAAGAAGGAACGCCGCGCCCATTGCATGGAGGGCGGCCAATCCACGTCGCCGCTGATTTGGCCGCGCAAGGTCGCCAGGGTATCCAACCATTGCGGATTGGGCGTCACCCCAAAGAAGCCGGGGCCTTCGAAAGCATAGGGCTGGAAGATGCGGAAGGCCACCAGGCTGACCACGGCGGCCGCCACCATCCACAGGAAGGCGCTGCCGTAATAATCTTCCCGCTCCTCGGCGGGTAAGCGCAGCAAGTTAATGGCCGCGGCCAGCGGCAGCAGGGCTGCCAGGGGCGCGTAGCTCAGCTTGGAGGCCAACACCCAGCCAAAGGCGAGCCCAAAGAGCAGTACATCGCCAATCGCAAAGGGCAGTCGCCGCCGCGGCTCGGTTTCCTCGTCGCTCATGGGCGTGAGCAGCGGTTCGCGTTCAGTGGTGGCGATGCGCACCGCGAAATAGATAGCCAGGAAGGCAAAGAAATTAGCGAAATTGTCGACCGTGAAGAAATGCGACTGCTGGATTTGCATCACGGTGAAGGTGGAAATGATGGCCGCCAGCAGCCCCACCCGCCGGTCGAAGAGGCGCGCGGCAATCAGGTAGACCAACAGAATCAGACCGATATCCATCCAGGCTGAAAGCTGGCGGCCCACCACGGTGACATGGCCCATCTGGTCGGTGCTTTCAGCCAGATAACGCACCATAAAGAGCGGCAGGGTGCCATAGACAAAGAAGGGATGGCCGCGGTTGCCGGGGTTTAGCGGCGAATTGGCAGTGTCAAAGTATTCGCTCCACGAGTTCACCGGCTGGATAGCGTATTCAACATTGGTCAGAAACAGTTCGTCGGGGTGCAGGTTCTGGCCTTCGGCCCAATCAATGCCGGTGAAGCGCAGGTAGGCGGCCGCCAGCAGCACCAGCCCCAAGAGGAGCAGGTAGATAATGCGCGGCGCGGGCCCGTTATCGCGGGCCACTTGTTGGGCGTTATTCATCTTAGGGGGCCGTCTCCACCGTGAAGACCAGGAAATCCTTATTGGCCTGGGCGCTCTGATACAGGCTGGCGCTGCCTTGCGGATACAAAGTCTGCAGGGTACTCAAGCCCTCGGCGTCGTCCGGGCGCAGCAGGAAGAGCTTGGGCAGCGGCGCCTCCAGCGTGGTCGCAAGCGTGTCAGGCCAAATGCCGTAATCGCGCCCCGGGTTGCCCGCGTTAATCGCCACCAGGCGGGTATCCACCCAGTGCGGGAAAGACACCACCCAAGCCTGGTCGAGGCTGCCGGAACCCTCAGCGAAATCGGCAATCACCGCGCCCATCTCGGAGGTGTTCCAGGAGCTTTGCGTATATTGGTGGTTGTAGCGCTCAAAGACCAGGCCGTAATTGGCGAAAGCCGAGAACAAGACCAGCGCACCGCCGATACCGGCCGCCACCTGGATGCCGCGCCGGCCCCCCAGGCAATTGCGGATGCCGTGCAGCAGCGCATCAAAGCCCAGCGCGCAAATTAGGAAGACGGCCACCAGGGCGCCGCCGGCGCGGTTCATCGCCGGATTCTCGTCCGGGTAAGCCAGCGACATAATCGAAGGCAGCATCAGCAGCGGGACGGCCGCCAACAGGAAGAGGTCGCTCCAGTTGCGCTGCAACCAGTAGCGCCAGATCACCAGGGCTACACCCAGCAGGAAGAGCGCGGCGCTAATCGTTTCCAGCGCTGGTTCAAAGGGCAGGCCAACCAGCCAAATATTGCCGCCGGATACATTGACCATCGCCAGCGCGCGGGCCAGGTTGCCAAAGAAGAGCGCAATCGGGTTGCCGGGCAGCTCGGTCTGGATGCTGGTCACACGTGACAGCATACGGAAGCCGAACATATCCGGGTTATCGACCGCGTAGCGCAGCAGGGGCGCAAAGACCACCAGCGCTACCAGCGCCATCAAGGCGAAACCAATCAGCGCCCGGCGGCGCTGCTCGGGGCTGGGTTTGTGCAGCAAGTAAATCAGCAAAGCGCCAATCACCACCACCGGCACGGCGCGGAAGGGCGTGTAGCCGTGCAAGCCAACCCCCATAAAGAGCCCGGCCAGCAGGAAATCGTTGAGCCGCGTGCGCCGGAAGGCGCGAATCATGTGATAGAGCGTGGGGGCTACGAAGGCCGGATAGAGCATAAAGCGCAGCGCGGCGCGGGCAATCACGTTGGGCCAATAAGCGATGCCGGCCAGCAGAACGGCCAAAAAGCCAACCCAGCGGCCGCCCACTTCCTTGCCCAGCAAGTACATATATATGAGGGACAGAAAACCGAAGAGCGCGGTGCCAATCTTAAGGCTGAGGAAGCTGACCCCGGTGCCGAAGACCTGGGCCACGAAGGCAGTCAGGTAAAACTGCAGCGGCTCGCGGCCGGTGTTGCGCGGGAAGAAAATGGAATGCTGCCCATTCAGCACATCGTATACATCTAATAATTTCTCGGCGTGGTCGGATTGCATCTCGGGCGGCACGGCGCCCAACTGCCAGAAGCGGAAGAAGAAGGCCAACACAAAGGCTGAGACCAGCAAAATGCCCCACCGTGAACGCAGAAAGTCCAATACTTTCTGGCCCCAACCTTCGCGCAAACTGACCACCGGATTGGGCCACACGCCTTCTTCGTCTAGTTGCCATAAGGCGATAATGCTAAAGGCTATCGAAGCAAACCAGAAGCTGACATTGACCAGGTTGAAGGTATTGCCGCCAGTGAACCACAGGGTCAGCGCAAAGAAAATCAACGCCAGGGTCAGCGGCACGCGGCGCACCATCAGCGGGCGCTCATCGTCCTCGGCGGCCTCAAAGGCGGGTATGCGCCATTCGCCGTTGCGCGCCGCCAGCACAAAGACCGCCACCGCGGCGGCCAGGAAGGGCAACCCACTGAGCGCCGCATCCGGGGAGCGGCCGAACATCACCTGCGCAAACAGAAAGAGCAGCAAGGCCCCGGCCGAACGCCAGGGGAAATCAGCCAGGCTTAATTCTTTCTCGTATTCGGGACTCTCGGCGGCTGGCTTGGGCCGGCTGGCGGCTTTGGCCGGCGCTTTGGGCGCGCCGGCCTTCTTTTTAGCGCTCGGCTTGGCGGGGGGCGCAGACTCATCCGGGATGGCCGGCGCAGGTCCACGCCAGGGCATCAACTTGGCTTTTACGTAATCGAGGACGCTCGGTTCTTCAGTCATGGAATGATAGCCTTGGGCTGTCGGGCTTCATTGTATCTACGCCATCTGAGCCGTCAATGAGAACAGCGGGCTAATTTGCCTTGTCGGCCAGTACCAGCAGCGATTCCCCCATCGAAAGCGGTAGCCAGGTCCAGCCCATGATGGCCTGCAAGCCGCCCGGCCAGCCGTACCACAGGCGCTGGATGAAGCCCGGCACCACCTTGACATAGGGCGGGTCCCAAAAGCCATCCGACCAGACCTTGCGCTCTTGCAGCCCGGCGGCGTGCAGCATGGACAGCCATTCGGCGGGGCTGTGCAAACTGATATGGGTGGGGTCCTGGTAGCCGACCCACTTCTCCAGCTTGCGGGCATGCATCGGCGAATCGGTGTTGGGCGTGCCCATCAGCAGCAAGCCGCCGGGGCGCAGGACGCGGCCCATCTCCAGGATGGCTTTGGGCGGGTCGGGCAGGTGCTCAACCACATGCTTGGCAATCACCACATCAAATTGGCCGTCTTCGTATGCCGACAAATCTTCGACACTAACCTGGCTAAAATGTCCCGCGGGTACATTTCTGCGCGCCTGCTCCAGGGCCCACTCGTTGATGTCCGCGCCGTAGACTTCATACTGCGGCGTGAGGTGCTCCAGCAGGTGGCCCAGGCCGCACCCAACCTCCAGTACCTTGCCGGATTGGGGGCCGTGCTTGCGCACCAGTGTGGCGTAATAGCGGTTAGACCACCAGTATTGGCTGTACTTGGCAAAAGACACGCGGGCATAGCGCGCCGAATGGAAATACTCTTCATCGAATTGGTGGTCGTGCTGGTGCTCAGACATCACAGCCTCCGGCAGACATAGAAGCTAAAGGCGCCGCGCTCGTCCTCAGCGGTGTCGGCGTGGCGGCCCACTATACGCGCAGTGAGCGCCAGGTTCCAATCCGCGTCGCTGAATAGCCATTTGCCGGTCAGCGCCCGCGGCGGGATGCTGGGCGCCCCGAAATAGTGGCCCCAATCCAACATGCGCATCGCCGCTGGCGAGAAGTAGTGCCACCAGCGCTCGACCGAGAAGCCCGCCTGCTCCAGGCGCTGCTGCCAGACCTCGGGGCCGTCGGCGTGGTGCACGCGCGAGATGCGTCGGAACCAGGCTTCGTAAGGCTTGCGCAGGAAGGGCAGCAGGCGCGGCACGCCCAATTCCGTGAAATAAGCTGGATTGGGCAGACAGAAGAGGAAAGGCGCGCCGGGGCGCAGCACGCGCGCGGTTTCATCCAGCACGGCCTGGATATCGGGGATGTGCTCCAACACCGAATTGCTAATTGCGCTGGCAAAATGCCCATCGGGGAAGGGCGTGTGCGCGCCGGTAGCGGCCACCAAACCTTTGTAGGCGCCCCACTGCTTGGCTTCCTTTAATGAAGGCAGCCAAGGGTCCAGGCCGACATCCAATTTTTGGGTGAAGGTCACACTGGCAAAGTGGCCGTCGCCCGCGCCGACATCCAACACCGGACTGGGCAACTCAAAGTCCTGATAGTAATAAGCTTCCACCGCGCGCAGCACGCCGCGAAAATAGGGCAGCGAGCGCAGCATCGGCATCAAATAAGGATTGTCGCGGCCGGCGGGACTCATAGCGCCACATCCAATTCGTCGGCAATCTCGCCGAAGAGAGCTTCGTGGCGCTGGGCGCTGGTATCCGGGCTGAACTGCTGGCGGATGGCGGCCGGGTCGCCCTGGTAATCTGCCGGTTTGTCCAGCACCGCCAGGATATTCTCGGCCAGGGTAGCTGCATCGCCCACCGGCGTAACGCGCCCCATGCCGGTCATCGCCACCGGCTGGCGCACGCCGGGCAGGTCAGCCGCCACCACCGGCGTGCCGTTCATCATTGCCTCGATTTGCACGAAGCCGAAGGTCTCGGTGCTGTTGGTGCTGGGCACAATCAATACATCCAGATTGGGATAGAAGGCCGCCATCTGCTTCATACTCAACGTGCCCAGGAACTTCCATTGGCCAGCGGTTTCCAGCGTATCAATCACCGGACGCAGGCGGCGCAGGTAGGCTTCCTCGCCCAGCACGCCTTCGTATTGGCCAGCGAACCAGACTATCGCATTGGGATATTTTTCCTGGATGCGCGGTAGGGCTTGCAGCAACTGCTCAACGCCTTTTTCGGCCGCGAGGCGGGTGGCCATGCCAATCACCGGCCGGCGGCCGTCGGGATTGTGCTCTTTCGCAAAGGCTTTCACGTCAGCTGCTTTGGCAGCCGGCAATTCCACCGCCGGGGGAATAACCGCCACCTTGTCCTTGAAGCGCTGCAAGAAAGCCGAATGGTCGGAAAAATCCTGGGTATAGGCCGAAATGCGGTGGGCCGCGCGCCCAGCGCGATAGGTCATCACATCCATCACGCGATTGACGAAACGGTTGATGAGGCCGGGCGGCAGAATCAATTCACTGTGATAGAGCACCACGGTCGGCACCCGCGCGCGATTGGCCTGGCGCGCCAGCTTGGCCGCGTCGAATTGCGGCAGGTGCAGCAAGAGCGCGTCGTGGTGTTTCAATTCGTTGCGGGCCACCATGTTGAAGGAGGGCATCAATACGCCCTTGTTCAGGCGCATGAAAACCGGCACGCGCAGCACGGTCACTCCATCCATATTCTCAGCCACTTTGAGGTCTTTCTCAAAGCGCGAGGTGAGCACGGTGACTTCGTGGCTGCGCTGCACCAGCGCCTTGGCTAAGCGCTCGGCATAAATCGTCAGCCCGCTGGTGTAGGGCCGGTAATAGGTGATAGCGGTCAGAATGCGCACAGGGAATTGTATAGTGAACTAGTCAAACAGGTCGCGATGGGCCCGCACCCAATTCACCAGCTCGGCAGCGCCATCGGCCACCCCGATGTTGGGCGTCCAATCCAGGCGCTG
>OMJR01000161.1 GCA_900299355.1 Anaerolineaceae bacterium | reverse complement strand
GAGCGCGGCGCCGATGCCGCCCTGGGCCGCCCCGGTGTGCGAGCGGGTGGGATACAGCTTACTAATCACCGCCGTGTCGGCGCCTTTGGAAGCGTACAGCCCGGCCATCAGGCCGGCGCCGCCGGCGCCCACAATCACGACTTCATGTTGATGATGTTGCGTCATGCAATCTCTCCAGAATTAGGCCAGTTCGGGACGCGCGCCGGCGATGATGGCGATGGCGCCAATCAGGCTGACCACCAGCCACAGAATAAAGATGCCGATATTAGTCGCTTTGCGGCCGCGCTCGGTGTGCACAAAATCCATCGCCACCTGGCGCAGGCCATTCATGCCGTGGGCAAAAGCGAAGGCCAGCAGCAAAATATCGTAGGTCTGCCAGCCAATGCTGGCCCAGCGCAGGGCCACATAATCGATATCGATCGCATGGACACCCACAATCACGTCCTGGATCAAGACATGAATCCACACCAGCGGAATCAGCAGGAAGCCGCTATAGCGCATCCACTTCCAGGCGGTGGCTTCGAAGTTACTCTTGCGTTTGGTTGCAGTCTTCATCGCTGGCTCCTAGCCGCCAAAGATGTGGATGCCAAAGTTGTGCTCGAGCAATGCATTGAGCATGATTGCAGCAGCCGGCAGCCACAGCAGGACGCTAATGGCAAAGGTGCCGCGTACGCCCATTTGCTGCGCCTTGATCGACCAGCGGTTTTCCATCCACAGGTCCACCGCGGCAATCCGCAAGCCGTTCACGCCGTGATAGATCACCGAGAAGACCAGGGCGACCTCACCCAGCATGAAGGGCGTACTTTGGTACAAGGCAATGGCGTGTTCATACAAAGAGGGATAGAAGTACACCGTTGCGGTATCCACAATGTGGATGATCAGGAATAAAAGGGTGCCCAGGCCGGTGAGGCGGTGCAGCAGGAAGGCGTAGTGCCATTCGCCGCCACGATAGCCGACATAGCCGGTGGCTGTGGTTTTGAGCGAGTTACTGGGGGCTGCCATGCAAATCTCCTCGGATTGCTCAGCTTTCAACGTATAGAGAAATTTTACATTCTCTATGACGGTCCCTCGTGAACGAGGGACCGTCATTATATCAATGAGAGGCTATCACCTAGCTCATGTGCTGTATCACGGCGTCGCCAAACTCGCTGGTGCTGAGCTTGGTGGCGCCGTCCATCATGCGATGGAAGTCGTAGGTCACCGTCTTGGCCGCGATGGCGCCGGACATGCCCTTGATGAGCAGGTCGGCGGCTTCGTGCCAGCCCAGGTGGCGCAGCATCATCTCGCCGGATAGCGCCACCGAACCAGGATTGACCACATCTTTGTCGGCGTACTTGGGCGCCGTGCCGTGGGTAGCCTCAAAAATCGCGTGGCCGGTGACATAGTTGATGTTGCCGCCGGGGGCGATACCAATCCCGCCCGCCTGGGCCGCCAGTGCATCTGACAGGTAATCGCCGTTTAAGTTCATCGTCGCCAGCACGTCAAATTCCTTGGCGCGCGTAATCGTCTGTTGGAAGACGATATCGGCGATAACGTCCTTAATCAGCAGCTTACCGGCATCCAGGGCGGCGGATTGCTCCTTGTTGGCCGCGTCCTCGCCCTCGGCTTCCTTGGTCACATCCCATTGGCGCCAGGTGTAAACCTTGTCGCCAAATTCGCGCTCGGCCAGGTCATAGCCCCAGTTGCGGAAGGCGCCCTCCGTGAACTTCTGGATGTTGCCTTTGTGCACCAGGGTGACGCTTTTACGCTTGTTCTCCAGCGCCCACTTGATGGCCGCGCGCACCAGCCGCTCGGTGCCTTCCACCGAAACCGGCTTGAGGCCGATGCCGGAGCTATCCGGGAAGCGAATCTTTTCAAATTCCTTGGGGAAGTTTTCCTTCAGCACCTGCTTGAATTTCTCGTTTTCCGGGGTGCCGTTCTCAAACTCAATGCCGGTGTAGATGTCTTCGGTGTTCTCGCGGAAGACGACCATATCCACATCTTCCGGCGCTTTCACCGGCGAGGGCACGCCTTCGAACCAGCGCACCGGGCGCAGGCAGACATAGAGGTCCAGCTCTTTGCGTAACGCCACGTTCAGCGAGCGGATGCCGCCGCCGACCGGGGTGGTCAGCGGCCCCTTGATGCCCACCAGAAATTCGCGGAAAGCCTGCAGCGTTTCCTCGGGCAGCCAGCTGTCAAAGTTATCGAAGGCCTTTTCGCCGGCATAGACTTCCATCCACACCAGTTTGCGCTTGCCGCCGTAGGCTTTCTCCACCGCGGCATCCAGCATGCGCACCGAGGCGCGCCAGATATCACGGCCGGTGCCGTCGCCTTCAATGAAAGGAATAATGGGGTTATCGGGAACCTGTAATTCACCGTTCTTAATCTGAATCTTTTCGCCGCCCTCGGGTACTTCAATAATCGAGTAAGCCATGCAACGCTCCTGCCTGAATCATTTTTTGGCATTATACACCCTGTCCGTGATGCATTTCACTAGGTGGCGGGCCAGTCCTAAGCGAAAATTAAGCAACAAGTGTTGCAATTTTCACAAAGATACTATATACTCGCGCAACACTTGTTACATTGGTGCTAAAAACGATGAAGTGGATGATTTTCCTGGCCCAAATCCCCTCCTCGCCCTCCACGCTGCGGGTGATGGTCTGGCGTCGCATGCGCGACGCGGGCGCTTTGGGCCTGCAAAACGGCGTCTGGGTGCTGCCCGATAACGACGAATACGCCCAGGTGGCCGATGAATTGCGCCGCTACCTGGAGGAACACGAGGCCAGCTGCCTCGTTTTCCGCGTGGACGCCGTCGAGGGCATGACCGACGAGGACATCCTGGAGCGCCTGCGCGCCGAGCGCGACGAGGAATACCGTGAATTCATCGAGCGCTGCGACGTACTGCTGGAGGACCTGGAAACCGAGAGCGCCCAGGAGCGCTTCAACTTCGCCGAACTAGAAGAGGCCGAAGCCGACCTAAAAAAGCTGGATGCCTGGTGGGAGAAGTGCGTGCGCCGTGATTTTGTCGGCGGCTCCCTAAAATCGAAGGCGCTGCAAAAATTGCAAGCCAGCCATGAAGCGTTTGAGATATTCTCGACCTCTGTATATGAGCGCCACGCCGTCGCCACCGAAACTGAGCAAAGTACCTAACCAAGCCATTATTGTTCCCTTTGGAGGACCAACTTGTCTGAAAACATCATTACCCAAGAGGGGCAACAGCCCCAAGAAGCCTGGCACAGCCTGGAGGACCAGGAAGTAGCTCGTATCCTATCCACCTCCCGCGAACAGGGTTTGACAGAGGCCGAGGCCAAGAAACGCCTGGAAACCTTTGGCGAAAACCAGCTCCAGGAGAGCGAAGGCACCACCTTCCTGCAGATGCTGTGGGAGCAGTTCAACAATTTCGTGATTTGGCTGCTCATCGTCGCGGCCGTGATTTCGGCGGTTCTGGGCGAGTGGGTGGAAGCCAGTGCCATCATGGCCATCGTAGTTCTCAACGCCGGCTTCGGCATTATCCAGGAGCGCCGCGCTGAGCAAGCGTTGGCCGCCCTGCGCCAGCTGGCCTCGCCGGATGCGCAGGTGCTGCGCGATGGCCACCGCATGGTGGTCTCCTCGCGCGAGGTCGTACCCGGCGATATCGTCTTCCTCGAAGCCGGCAACTACATCCCTGCCGATGTGCGCCTGCTGGAAGCGGTTAACCTCAAGGTTGAAGAGGCCGCGCTAACCGGCGAATCGGTGCCCGTAGAGAAGCATTCGGCGCGCCTCGAGACCGAGGACATCCCCCTGGGCGACCGCAACAACACCGCCTTCATGGGCACCATGGTCAGTTACGGCCGCGGCAAGGGCATCATTGTCAACACCGGCATGGGCACCCAGATTGGCCTCATCGCCGAAATGTTGCAATCCGTGCAGCAGGAACCCACCCCGTTGCAGCGCCGGCTGGAAGAACTGGGCCGCGTCCTGGGTTGGATCGCCCTCGGTATCTCGGCCCTGATCTTTGTCACCGGCTGGTTGCGCGGCCAGGACCCGCTGGAAATGTTCCTGGTGGCGGTCAGCCTGGCCATCGCAGCGGTCCCCGAAGGCTTGCCTGCGGTGGTGACCATCAGCCTGGCGCTGGGCATGCGCGAGATGATCGAACGCAACGCCCTGATCCGCCGCCTATCCTCCGTGGAAACGCTCGGTTCAGCCACCGTGATTGGCTCCGACAAGACCGGCACACTGACCCAAAACGAGATGACCGTCACCCGCGTGTGGGCCGATGGCGAAGTGATCGAAATCACCGGCAGCGGCTACACGCCCAAGGGCGAGTTCCTGCATGAAGGGCAAAAGATTGATTTCAGCGAACACCTGGGGGCGCTGACTGCCTTGTGGGTCGGCGCGTTAAACAACGACGCCGAATTGGAAAAGAGCGGCGAGAGCGCCGACCAGCAGACCTACACCGTGGTGGGTGACCCCACCGAAGGCGCCATGCTGGTCGCCGCCGCCAAGGCCGATGCCAGCTTTTCACAGCTCAAAGAAGCTTATCCGCGCTTGCAGGAAATCCCCTTTGATTCAACCCGCAAACGCATGACCACCCTGCACAAGGTCAATGATCCCCACGACGAGGATCTCTCGCCCTTCCATGACAACGACCCGGTCACCGACTGGCACGCCGTGGTCGTCAAAGGGGCTCCGGATGTAGTGCTGGACCTGTGCCAGCAGTACCAAAAGATTGACGACAGCCAGGCCAAGCTGACCGATGCCAAGCGCCAGGAAATCCTGGCCGCCAACGACGCCATGGCCCAGGACGCCCTGCGCGTGATCGCGGTTGCCTTCCGGCTAACCAAAGAGCCGCCGGCTGAAATGACCCCCGAAGAAGTCGAAAAAGACCTGATCTTTGTGGGCCTGCTGGGCATGATTGACCCGCCCCGCCCCGAGGTGAGCGCTGCGCTCAAGAAGGCCAAGAAAGCCGGCATCCGCACCGTGATGATTACCGGCGACTACCCGCAAACAGCGCGCGCCATCGCCCGCCAGATCGGCCTGATCGAAGACGATGATGCCCGCGTACTGACCGGTAACGACCTCAATGAAATGAGCCAGGCCGAGCTGCAAGAATCGATCAAATCCGTCAGTGTGTTTGCCCGCGTATCGCCGGAGCACAAGGTCAACATCGTCAAAGCCTTGCGCGCCAACGGCAACGTGGTCGCCATGACCGGTGACGGCGTGAATGACGCACCAGCGCTGAAGCAATCCGACATCGGCGTGGCCATGGGTATCACCGGCACCGACGTAGCCAAGGAAACCGCGGACATGGTGCTGACCGATGACAACTACACCAGCATCGTCTCCGCAGTGGAGCAGGGCCGCATCATTTACAGCAACATCCGCAAGTTCGTCTACTATCTGCTCTCCTGCAACCTGGCTGAGATTTCGACCATCTTCATCGCCACGGTGGCGGGGCTGGCTTCACCGCTTACCCCGATCCAATTGCTGTGGCTCAACCTGATCACGGACGGCGCCCCGGCCCTGGCCCTCGGCACCGAAAAGGGCGATCCCGACGTGATGGACCAGCCGCCGCGCCCGCCCAGCGAACCGATCATCAACCGCTTCATGCAGATCGGTATCGGCGTGCAAACCGTCGCGATCACGGCCGTAACCCTCACTGCCTACCTATTGGGGCTGCACCAGTTCCCCGCCCCGGCCGGCGAATTCAACTATGTGGCTGGCACAATGGCCTTTGTGACGCTCTCCTTCTCAGAGCTGATCCGCGCCTTCACCGCCCGTTCGGAACGCTATCCGATCCTGCGCGTTGGTATCTTCGGCAACCGCAACATGAACCTGGCAGTGATCTTCTCGGCGCTGATGCTCGTGGCGGTCATCTACCTGCCCTTCGCCAACGATATTTTCGATACCGTGCCGCTGACCCTCTTCCAGTGGGAAGAGATCATCCCGCTGCTGCTGGTGCCCTCTATCGCGGCGGAAGTGGTCAAGTACCTCATGCTCAATCGTGGCCGGCAACCGGATGCGGTGCAGGGCGGCTGACATGCCGGATGTTAGCTTACGCCCCATCAATCCAGCCACCGATATGGAGCTGCTCTTCGAGATGCACCGCGACCCCGTGGCCGACCAAATGGCGGCCTTTACCGCCAAGGACCCCGATGACCGCGCCGCCTTCGACGCCCATTGGGAACGCATCCTGTCCGACGAAAATGTGATTAACCGGGCCATCCTCTGCGATGGCGAGTTGGCTGGCAGCATCGCCAATTTCGAGATGTTCGGCCAGACCAACGTAGCCTACGGTGTGCACCGCGCGCTGTGGGGCAACGGCATCGCCAGCCAGGCACTGGCCCTCTTTCTGGACGAGTTGGATGAACGCCCGCTGTATGGACGCTGCGCCGCCGACAACTTAGGGTCGCTGCGCGTACTGCAGAAATGTGGCTTCAAAGAGATTGGACGCGAGCGCGGCTATGCCGAGGCGCGCGGCGAGGAAATCGAAGAAATCGTGCTGCGCCTGGATTGATTACTTAGGCTTCAGCGTTAAGGTGTATTGATAGCTGGCGGCCAAATAGACGGTCAGTTTTTTCTTGTCGTTGAGCACCGCGTCGGGGATTTCAACATACTCACGGATATTCGCCCCGTAATTAGTGAACTGGCCCACGCCGTAATCTTCCATAAAGGCTTCGCGGTCCTCCTTGGACATGCGCATGCCCAGCACACCGTCCTTACGCAACATCGAAAACATGTGGCCGTTTACCGAGGTATACGGCATGCTCTTGCCTTTGCGCTCAAAGTCGGGATGTTCTACCACCACGGCGTCGTACAGTGCCAGTGACTCTTCCCATTTCTTGTCAGCCATGTTGCCTCCTTTGAAAACAAAAACGAGCCGTGAATTACGGCTCGTTGATTATAAAGGCTGGCTGTAACCTGTTAGGCGCGCAAGCTCTCGTAAGTCTCCAGCAGGGAGAGCAGCACCTGGTCGGTGAAGGCGTTGACCTTGGCCGACATGGCGCTCCAGGCTTGCGGCGAATCAATCGCTGCCGCTTCATAAGCCGCGTGCATGGCATTTTGCAGCGCGGTGCGGAAGAACAGGTAGGCCTCGGTCGCTTCAAGCACGCCCAAGTCGTGGCGGCGCCCCAGGGTAGCGTAGTCGTAGCCCACCGCGCGCGCCTCGCCGCGGCCCTCTTCCTCGTCGGAGGCCAGGTACTTGGTCAGCGCCTGCATCAGCTTGCGGCCGCTACGCCCGTAATCCTGGCGGGCGGCCTGGTCCAGGTTCTGGTACCAGCCTTCCTTTTCGAGGGAGCCTTCGGTAATCTGCACGCGGGTATACCCCAGCGCGCTCTGCACCAGGATGGCGGCCTCTTCTTCAGTATCCGCATTCTGGGATTGGGCCCACAAGTCCAGTTCGCTCTGCTTGAAGCGGCGGTGGCCGCCCTGGGTGCGGTGTACCGGTAAGCGGCCCTGGTCAGCCCAATTGCGCACTGTGCTGGGGTGCACGCCCAGCCACTCGGCGACTTCGCTGAGGGTCAACCAGGTTTCAGCCATCAGGTTAAGCATCGCCCGCCATCGCGGCTTTCTCGATGTAGGAAAATTGCTTCTCGGCCTGATCACGGAAACGGGCCACGTCAATCGAGCGCAGCAAGTAGAGTGAGACCAGCAGCATAATCAACTCAATCCCAAAAACGGCCTGGTAGCCAAAGACCAGGTTGCCGGTCAGCTGGCTGAGGCCGTCGCGCAGCGCGCCGCTTATCAGGTTGCCCGCCAGGCGCGAAGCCGCATTGGCCATACCCCACACACCCATAAACATGCCCACCCGTTCGGCGACGGTCATATCCAGCATCAGCGCCAAGTTGGAGACCGTAATCAAACCGGTAGCCAGACCCAACACGGACAGGGCCACATAGAAGAGCATCGTGCTGTGCATAAAGCCGCTGACCAGAATCAGGCTGAATGCGCCCACGCCCATCCAGGCGCCGATACGCGCCTGCACCGGGTTGCTGACTTTGCGCTCCAGCAGGCTGCCCACCACCAGCGAAATCAACGTAAAGGTACCGGTGATGCTGTTGAGGCGCGTACTGGCGCTCACCGGCAGGTCGTACAGTTGGGCGCTGTAGGGTTCCAGCAGCACGTCCTGGCCCAGCACGGCAATCAAAATCAGAATCAGGTAGCGGAAGAACAGCAGCACCTGGCGGTTTTCGCGCAGGCCTTCATACATTTCACGCCAGGTGTAATGCTCGTCCAAATGCGCGGCTTCACTGTGGCGCGGCTCCAAACCAATCAGCCCCAGCAGGCCCAGCCCGAATGCCACAAAGGCCACACTGTTGAAGGCCGAGAAGAGAATGTCTGGACTGAAGTTCTGGAGCAATCGGCTTAGCCCCTCTGAAGTTGCCACAATGCTGAGCACCATCATGATAAACATAATCGCAATTGTGCGGCCGCGGCTTTTTTCGCCGGAGAGTTCACTGGCCAGGGAGAAATAGGACACGGTGGCGAAGTTGTAGCCCATGCCCCACAGACCAAAGGCAAAAACGCCCACAGCGATTCCCATTCCGAGATTTTCGGCCAGCAGATAAGCCATATGCGGGGACACAATCAGGCCCGCAGTACATAAAATCAAACCAATCAGAATATAGGGCGAGCGCCGCCAACCCAAGACCGGGTTACGGTCCGAGAAATTGCCGATCGCCACTTGGATCGGGGAGAACAAGTAGGGCAGCGAAGCCAGCACCGCCACCAAAGTAGCCGAAAGCGACAGATCAGCAATCATCACGCGGTTGAGTGTGCTTGTGATTGGCAGCAGCGTCACGGTCAGGGCCACGTGGATTAGCCCCAATTGGATGCGTTTAATGAACATAGTTATCCTTTGAACCTATCAAATAGACGAAAACAGGCTCAAATGTACCAAGGTTCACAATGTCGAACAATATAGGTTTTGTAGCTTTGGGATTGTACTATCAGGCTGCTTGGGGCTGTTCCAGCACGATGCGGTCGAGCAGATTGAGAAAATCCTGCGGGGTTGCGGCGGTGAGCAGCAGTTCGCGCTGCGGCTTGCTCAGGCGGTAGGGCGTAATGTAGCGCGCCGCATGCTTGCGGAACAGGATCAGACCTCGCTCTTCCCCATAAAAATCCAGCATCGAATCCAGGTGGGCCAGCATGGTGTCGCGAACTTGCGCATCACTGACCTCATCGCGGTCCAGGCCGGCAAAGATCCAGGGATTGCCAATCGCGCCGCGGGCGATCATGACCCCATCGCAGCCGGTGGCATTGATCATACGCTGGATATCGGCCACGCGTTTCACATCGCCGTTGCCGATCACGGGAATCTTCAGCGCAGCCTTGATTTCAGCGATTGCCGCCCAGTTGGCCTGGCCGCGATAGGCCTGTTCCTTGGTGCGCCCATGCACCGCCAGCAGCTGGCCGCCGTTGTCCTCCACGATGCGGGCCACATCCAAATAATTCAGGTTGTCTTCGTCCCAGCCCAGGCGGATCTTGCCCGTCACAGGCACGTCTACCTCATCGCTCAAGCGGCGGAAGATCGCCGCGATCTTATCCGGCGTGCGCAGCAGTCCCGCGCCGGCGCCGCGGCTGGCTACCGTGCGCGCCGAGCAGCCCATGTTGATATCAATAATGTCGGGCTGGCGCGGCATCAGGATGTGCACCGCCTCCACCAGGCGGCCGGGGTCATCGTCAAAGACCTGGAAGACCAGCGGGCGCTCCTCCTCCAGGAAGGTGAGCCGCTCATCCAAATGGGGCGCACCATTGACCACATCAATCGCGTTCACGAATTCCGTATAGGACATGGCCGAGCCCAGCCGGCGCGCCATGGCGCGGAAGGGCAAATCCGAAAAGCCATCCATCGGTGAGAGGATCGCGCGGCCCCAGACGAGTATATCGCCCACCCAGAAGGCAGGCTGCGGTACAGCAGGTGTGGTCATGATGGAAATATTGTAGCGTAGGCTGCCTAAGGTTTCTGAGAGAGAATTGCTTCTCTTTTTGTCATTCCGAGCACTTCGCTATGCTCAGCATAAACTCCGCGAGGAATCCACCCGAATCACCGAATTTTTAATAGGCCTTAAAAAGGAATTATCGTATCGATGGATTCTTCGAACGCTGCTGCGCAGCGTCCTCAGAATGACCGTGAGAAGGTTGCAGTTGTTCACCCGGTCTAAGCGTAACTCACAGACTCCAGCGGGCGGGCCTTAGCCCCGCTCCTACGGCAATTAGGTTTGAGGGTAAAAAGGTCCCAATATTGCAAGGGTTACGAACCTTTGCGCGGGCGCTGCATGATGCTTAGCCGACTTTCGTCGGCTGCGGAGTTTGGCGTAGCCAAACTCCTGAATCATATGCTTCAGCGTTTGATAGGGGTGTGGGCCTGCGGACCCACAAAAACAACAAGAGTAAACCAAGACGATTGTGCATGTGTGATGATGGGTAAGCTGAATGGGCTAGCCCGTATTACGCAGACCGGCGGCAATCCCATTGATAATGTGCGCCATGATGCCGTGCAATTCTTCCCCTTCAGCAATATCCGCATCTTCCATCGAGCGCATGCGGCGCAACAACTCCACCTGCAAATAGTTCAGCGGATCCACGTAGGGATTGCGCAGTTGGATTGAGCGCTGGATCACAGGGTCATCATCCAGCAACTCCTTGTTTTGTTTAATCGCCAAGATGCGCTCGCGGGTCAAATCGTATTCCGCGCGGATGCCCGCATAAATGGCTTGCGCATTCTCCGGGTCAGTGGACAAGGACAAATACAACTGGGCGATATCCATATCCGCCTTGAGCATGGACATCTCGGCGTTATCCAAAATTGCGCGGAAGAAGGGCCACTCGGCATACATCTGCTGCAGCAGTTCCAGCGAGGGCGCCTGCGCCAGGCCGGTGCCCAGGCCGAACCAACCCGGCAGGTTGTAGCGGCTCTGCATCCAGGAGAAGACCCAGGGAATCGCGCGGATTTTCTCGAATTGGGGTCCGCCGCCGCGGCTCGCCGGCCGCGAACTCAGATGCAGCCGCGTAATCTCGTCCAACGGGGTGACTTCGCGCCAGAACTGGCGGAAGCCGGGCTGCTCGTAGACCAAATAGCGAAAAGCCTGCATGGCGGCCGGCGCCATCTGGTCCATCGCCGCGCGCCACTCATCGCGCACCGGCGCGGCCCCGGCGCCGGGCCGCGAGGCCAGCAGCACCGCGCTGATAATCTGTTCCAAGTTGCGGTAAGCCAGGTCGGGGTCGCCGTAGCGGAAGGCAATCGTCTCGCCCTGTTCGGTGACCCGGAACCGGCCCTGGATGGTGCCCGGCGGTTGGGCCTGGATAGCGCGGTTGGCGGGGCCGCCGCCGCGGGCCACGCTGCCCCCGCGCCCGTGGAAGAGGGTCAGCTTCACATCATGCTCGGCGCAGACTTTGGCGATGCGCTCCTGGCCCTGGTAGAGGCCCCATTGGGCCGCCAGGTAGCCGCCATCCTTGTTACTATCCGAGTAGCCAATCATCACCATCTGTGCCTTATCCAAGGCCGCCAGGTGGCGCGCGTAGACCGGATGGCGAAACAGGTCGCCCAGGATTTGGGGGCAGTTTTCCAAATCCTCTATGGTTTCAAAGAGCGGCGCGATATGCAAATCAGCATCGCCGCCCGCCCAGCGTGCCAGCAGCAGCACGGCCAGCACATCCGCCACCTCGGTGGCCATCGAAATCACAAAGGGGCCGAAGAGCGCCTGGCCGTAAAGCGCCCGGGCACGGGCCAGCAACTTGAATGTCGCCCAGGTCTCCTGCGCCTCCGCCGAAAATTCAGCCGGTATCTGTGGCGCTTTAGGCTGTTCCAGCAATTCACTCAGCAAGACGGCGCGGGCCGCGGGGGCAATCTCAGCGTAATCCTCGGCGACGCCCATGGCGGCCAACAACTCGGCCATGACTGCTTTGATGCGGCGGCCATCTTCGCGGATGTCCAGGCGCGCGCTGTGCAGGCCAAACACATCCACTTGATTACGCACATCCTTTAAATCGTTTTGCGCCACCGCGGCGGGCACATGCGCCGCCACCGCATCCAGCACCCGGTCGATTTCCTCCACCCGGCCCACTGCTTGGTGGGCATCATCGCTGAGTAAGTGGGCCGCCATGTCTTCCTGCGAAGCGGCCTGCAGGTCGGCGGCCAGCAGGGCCAGCGCCAGACGGTAAGGCTCGTGCGCATAGCGCTCCGCCAAATAGGCAACATGCTCCGGCAAATCGCGGCGGCGCTGGTCGAACCAGTCTTCCAGCTCGGGCGGCGGCGCCAGGCGGCGATCGTGGAAACTCAATTCGCGCGACAGGTTGCGTAGCGCGGCCTGGTGTTTCTCCACCGCCAGGCCGCGGTGCAGGCGCAGCGTCTCGGCGGTGACGCGGTGGGTCACGTTCGGGTTACCATCGCGGTCGCCGCCCACCCAGGAAGCCAGTCTGAGCCAGGGGTGGTTCAACTGCGCTCCCGGATAGTGTTCATTTAACGCAGCATCAAAATCCCGGTAGACATGCGGCAGCACGTCCGAAAACACCTGGTCCACAAAATACAGCGTGGTACGCACTTCGTCCGTCACCTGGGGTTGGTGGGTGCGCGCCCGGTCGGTAAGCCACAGCGTGGTGACCTCGGCACGCAGTTCGCGCAACAGCACATCCCGCTGGCGCGCCGAGGTGTGCGCCAGGGCCAGTTGGTCCACCAAGTCGCGGATGGATTCGACCCGCGAGAGCACGGTGCGGCGCTTGGATTGGGTTGGGTGTGAGGTCAGCACCAACTCGATATGCAGGTCTGCCAGCAGCGCCTGCACATCTTGCGCGGATACACCTTCATCTTTCAGCGTTTGAATGGCGGAGGCAATCGAATTGCGAATCGGCACCGGATACGCGGCATCGCGGCGATGGCGCAACACCTGGACCCGGTTGACCTCCTCGGCCACATTCACCAGGTCAAAATACAAGGCAAAGGCCGAAGCCACCGTGAACAACTCATCATCAGAGAGAGCGGCGGCTTCCTGGGGCAATTGCTGGGCCGCAGCATGGTCGCCCTCGCGGCGCGCTTTGGCTAACAGGCGAATGCGCTCTTCGATCTCAAAGACCGGCTGCGATTCCTGGGCCACGATCACTTCGCCCAGCAGGTCACCGAGCTGGCGAATTAGGGTCGATAAATCCATGGGGCGATTATAGCGGCGTCGGCGCTTAGAGCACCTGGCGGCTAAACAGCATCGGCAGGTTGTGCAGCGCCACCAGCATCAAGAGCAAGACTACAACGGCAAAGGTGCGCGGATAACGCGCCCGCACGCGAACCAAGAGGTCGGCGGCGAATAAGCCCAAGAAGGGAAAGATATGCAGCACATAACTGGCTTTGGCCATGGTGGCATCCTGCGGCAAATAGACCGCCAGAAAGGCCAGTAGCACGCTGACGGATACCAGAACTATCAGTGCAAATAGTGCCCAAGGAACCAGCGCGGGATCAGCCCAACGCGCACGCGCTGCCCGGGACAGATAGACCAGGCCCCAGGCGAAACCAGCCAGGAGTATGGCGCTGGGCAGTAAGGAGACGGCGTTCACCCGTCCCAGGTAGCCCTCAATCTCAAACCGGTTGGTCTCCAGGGTCGGTGCTTCCCCTGCGGCGGCTTGGGCATTCAGCAAGCGGTCATCCAAATAGAGCCCATAGACATAGCGCCCGCTATCCAAGTCGCGGCCCCAGACTACAAAGTAAGCCCAATAGTCACCCCAGGTCTCGCTATACAGAATGGGAATAAACTGGCTGCCCATCGCGTTGCGCACCGGATTCGTAAAGGTTTCGTCGTCCACCAACGTAAAGTAATAAGCCAAATCGTAGCCCGCTTGGCTGTCCTCGGCTTCCAGATTAAAGGCAAGGGCCGAGCCGGCATTGACTTGCAGATAAAGGTAGAAGGGCAGAGCAAGCGCAAGAGCCACCAGCGCAAAGGAGGACACTGCCAACAGCGCCCGCCGCCAATCCAAGCGCTGCTGGTAAGCGGCGACTGCAACACCCAGCCCCAACACCAGCGCTACCGACACAAACCATTGGCGGGTGAGCATCCCCAAGCCGGCCACCGCGCCCAGGGCCGCCGCCCGCCGCCAAGTCAGGCCGCCCGCATCAAAGAGCGGCAAAAGCCAATAGGCGCCCAGCAACACCAGCAAGAACATCAGCGGCTCGGCAAGCACCATTGCAAAGGTCTTGTAATAGAGCGGCAGCATGCCCAGAATGCCTAGCGCCAGGGTGCGAAAGTGTATGGGCTGCGGCCGTAGGCGCACGGCAATCGCCAGCAACAACCAGGTGCTGACCAGGGAATAGAGCACATTCAGCAATTGGGTCGCCTTGCCCGCCAGGGACAAGGGGAAATCATCTAGTGACGACAGAAAGTTGTAATACAACCAACTGGAAAGGAAGGCCTCATCATTTGGCGGGTTCATCGCCGGGCTGTCGGCAAAGGGCTGGGTAGCCGCATAAATCAGCGTGCCCGGCAGCAGAGGCAGCGGGGGTGAAAAATATTCTTCGGTCTCTGCCTCGCTGGGCAGGCTGCCATCCGCGGCCGCTTGCATGTATTACAAATAACCAATCGCGTCGTAGCCGATATGCGGATCGTGCAAGACCGCGTTGCGCAGGACTACCAGGTTGATGAGCAGGTACAGCACGAGCAGGGAGCGATAGATGCGCCCGCCATCACGAAAGGGTTGCAAGAAGTGATTAATCAGTGTTTTCAAAGCAATTTTGTCCGGGCCAGGCAGTGGCTATATTCTACGAGGTAGAGCATACAGCACGCGGTATACTGCTGGCAAATCAAACCCAAGGATAGGCAATGGCTCTTAAGAATTTTGATGCAATGATTGATAAATACGCCGAGCTGATAGTCAAGGTCGGCCTGAACGTACAGGCTGGCCAGCGGCTCTCCATTAACGGCAAGTCCTTCACCCGCGGCGTGCCGCTCAACGGGGCCCCGCTGGTGCGCGCCGTAGCCAAGTATGCCTACCAGGCCGGCGCGACACTGGTGGACGTCCTCTGGGACGATACCGAAACCGCCATCCAGCGCTTCAAGCATGCCCCGCGTGATTCCTTTGACGAGTACCCGACCTGGCGCACCAAAGGCCTGGCCGAGAACGCCAAAAACGGCGGCGCCCTGATGACCATTTACGCCGAAGACCCTGGCACCTTTGATGAATTCGACCAGGACCTGGTCGCCGCCGCCCAGCGCGCCATGGTTCAAAACATGGACCCGCTCAGCCAGTTGCTCAGCGCCAACCATTTCAACTGGTGTCTGGTGGCCATGCCCACCGTGGGCTGGGCCAAGAAGGTCTATCCGGAACTCTCCGACGAAGACGCGCTGGAAGCCCTGTTCGAAACCGTCTTCCAGCTCTGCCGGCTGGACCAGGATGATCCGGTGGCGGCCTGGGAAGACCACATCGCCACCCTGCACAAGCGCAGCCAATACCTCAGCGAGAAGCAATACAGCGCGTTGCATCTGACCGCCCCCGGCACCGATGTCACCCTCGGCATGCCCGCTGGGCACATCTGGGAGAGCGCCCGTATTATCAGCCAGCCCGGCGTACCCTACGTCGCCAATATGCCCACCGAGGAAGTCTTCTCCATGGGTCACCGCAGCATCGCCGATGGCACTGTCACCGCCACCATGCCGCTTAGCTATGGAGGCACAATGATTGAAGATTTCGGCGTGACCTTCAAGGACGGCAAAGTCGTCGATTACAAGGCCGGCAAAAATGAAAAAACCCTGGGCGACTTCATTGAGCGCGACGATGGCTCCAGCCGCGTGGGCGAAATCGCTCTGGTGCCGCACTCCTCGCCGATTGCCCAGAGCGGCAAACTGTTCTTCAACACGCTGTTCGATGAAAACGCCGCCTGCCATATCGCCCTGGGCCGCGCCTACCGCACCTGCATGCAGGGCGGCGAAACCATGAGCGAGGAAGAGTTCATAGCCGCTGGCGGCAACGTCAGCCTGGAACATGTCGACTTTATGATTGGCTCCGACAAGATGGATATCGACGGCATCACCGCCGATGGCGAAGCTGAACCAGTCATGCGTAAAGGTGAGTTCACCTTTTAGGCAGTCGTTAGGCTAATTCACCTTCTAGTCAGCACTGACGGAAAAGAGGACGTATGCAAACCGTATTGGCTGAACGATTAACCCAACGCGCCGACAGCCGCTGGCGCGACCTGGTGCTTATCCTGTTGGGCAGCCTGGTGATTGCCTTCAGCGCCCAGGTGGCCATGCCGCTGCCCTTTACACCGGTGCCCATCACCGGTCAAACCTTCGGCGTGTTGCTGGTAGGCATGGCCCTCGGCAGCCGCCGCGGCGCGCTGGCCGTGCTGGCCTACCTGGCCGAAGGTGCGCTGGGCTTGCCGGTCTTCGCGGAATTCCGCGCCGGCCTGCCGGTGCTGCTGGGACCAACCGGCGGCTACCTGGCCGGCTTCCTGCCCGCCGCCTGGGCCGTGGGCGCGCTGGCCGAACGTGGCTTCGACCGCAGCCTGCCGCGCACGCTGCTGGCCTTCCTGGCTGGCAACGCCATCATTTACCTGTTCGGCCTGCTCTGGCTCAGCCGCTTTGTGCCCTGGCCGGGCACCCTGGCGGCCGGCATGACCCCCTTCCTGCTCGGGGATGCCATCAAAGCCGTGCTGGCCGCGCTCCTGTTACCCGGCGCCTGGAAGTTGCTGGGAACTGACCACTAATCCATTTTTTATAAGGAAACATCATGCCCGAAGGAATCAACCTAGTCGATCTGTTCCAGACTGCGGCGGGTGCGCTACAAAACCACCGCCAGGAATTGAACCAAGCCGACAGCTACAACATGAACCACGGCGATAACATGGTGGAAATCTTTGAGGTTATCACCCAGGCGATGAAGTCCAAACAAAACGCCGACGCTCCCACCCAGCTGGAATACGCCGCCCAATTGCTGCGCCAAAAATCAAACAGCGGCTCGGCTTCGGTCTACGCCGACGGCCTGGCCAGCGCCTCCAAAGAGGTGAGCGGCAGCCTGGTCTCGCCCGACATGGCCATGAACCTGCTGCAAAAGCTGATGAACGGCGGAGGCGCGGCTGCCGAGAAACCGGCCGCCAGTAGCGCCGCCGGGATTGGCGACCTGCTCGGCGGCCTGCTGGGCGGCGAAGACGCCGAACTGGATAGCAGCGACCTGCTGGGCGCCGGCCTGGCTTTCCTGCAGAGCAAGCAATCCGGCGACGATAACCTGGAAGCTCTCTCCAAAGCCTTCATTTCCACCACCCAAATGGGCAGCAGCGACCATCGCAGCCAATCCGGCCAGCTGGTCACCAACGCCGTGTTGCAAATGCTGGCTTCACAGCTCAAGAACTAACTACACACTCCAAAAAGAAAAAGCCGCCCAATGGGCGGCTTTTTTGTTGGCAACCTAAGCTCAATCGATGATTTGGCCGATAGCGATATCGTGGTCGTCCAGGTCTTGCACGCCAAACTCGCGCGTGCCCCAGGGCGTATCGTAGAGCGTGTAGTCAATCGTCGCGCCGCGCTCCTGCATGGCGGTGTATTCCGCCTCGGCATCGTCCACCCACAGATACACATTCCAGGTCTTATCCACGATTTGCCAATTGGCTTTGTGCTCTACGCCTGCTTCCTTTTGGGCCAGCATCAGGCTAAAGCCATCGCGGGTCACAATCGCGAAGGTCGCCGGTTCGCCATAGAGTTCCACCCGCTCGAAGCCCAGCTTCGCACGGTAATACTCACTGGCCGCGACCACATCGCTGGTCAGCAGGACTGGCGCCGACCCGGTGAGCTTCGCCATCCGCCTAGGAGGCCGCGCCCTGGGCGGCGCGCTGCTGCATCAGCTTGCGCGCCTGACGGAAGCTGACCAGCTTGCGGGTCTGCTCATCCCACAGGTCCAGGAAGATCGTCTTCATGCTGCTAAGCAGCGTGATGGTCTCTACCTGCTGGAAGATTTCATTCTCGTAGTGGGCCTTTTCCAGGTTGTAATTCGGAATCAGCGGGCTCAGGTGGTGCACATGGTGGAAGCCAATACTGCCGCTGAACCATTGCAGCAAGCGCGGCAGCTTGAAGAAAGACGCGCCCTGCAGCGCGGCCATTTCGTAGTCCCACTCGTCGTGCCAGCGCCAATAGGTGTCCTCAAATTGGTGCTGCACGTAGAACAGGTACACACCAATCACCGAGCTGAACACCGTCAGCGGCAGCCACAGCATCAGAGTTTCTTTGAAGCCCAAATTGAGGCCCAGCAACAGGAAAATCGCCAACAAGGCCATGTTCGTGTTGTGCACGCTGCGGCGCTCGCGGGTTTCATTCTTCTTCAGTTTGCTGGGGAAACGGTGATTAATTGCAAACACAATCACGGGGCCCACCACAAACATAATGAACGGGTGGCGGTAGAAGCGGTACCACAGCTTGCCCTTCCAATCCAAGGCGTGGTATTCCTCCACGGTTAGCGTATCAATATCGCCAAAGCCGCGAAACTCCAGGTCGCCGGAGCCGGCATGGTGCTTGGCGTGCATCTTGCGCCAGTGGTAATAGGGCGTCAACGTGATTACACCCAACAGGTTCCCCACGAAATTGTTAAGTTTGGTGGACGCAAAGAACGAATTGTGCCCGCAATCGTGCTGAATGATAAAGATGCGCATCAGGAACAGCGCATTCAGGAAAGCCAACACCAGGGTCAGCGCATAATGGACTTGCAAACTCCACACCATCAAGACCCAGACTACGAAAAAGGGCACCAGGCTGTTGATCATTTGCCAGGCGCTCTTCCAGGGATTAGGGGTTTGATAGCGCTTTACGATATTGATCCATTCGGGTTTTTTGCCAGCGGCGGGGGCATGTGCAGACATAGAGTAGTAATCCTTTAGGGGAATTGGGGCGTATTCTAACGGAAACAAGCCCGCAGGCAAAGTAAGTTTCGGAAGAAATCTAGTATTAATTAGCCTAAGCACTTGTGAGGAGACCACCATGAATACCCAAACCCGCCCTTATCCACCCAGTTGGGTCGATCGTTTTATTGACTGGATCGCCTCGCGACCCATCCCAACATGGCTCACCTATCTGCTGATTTATTTTGCCTCCACGCTGTCTTTGCACATGGCGGTGTGGATTGATGGTGTCACTCCGCTGTGGGAAATTGATAGCTTGTGGGTCTTCAACGGGATATGGTAGGTGATCTCATTGGGCTTCATCCATGCGCTGGAGCGCAGCGCCGAGAAAGCCGTGAAACGCTTTGCTCCGCTGGTGCCAAAAAAATCTGCCGAGTTAGAGGATTTACGTTATCGCATGACCACCATGCCTGCCCGGGCAGTGCTCATCATGAGCGTTTCCTTTGCGCTATTCGTGATCTTGATCGTGGTATTCCAACGCGATTTTCTCTACGCGGGGCTGCGCCACCCGCTTTCCATCGTCCTCGGTATTGGAGCACTTTCCTTTTCTTATT
>OMJR01000160.1 GCA_900299355.1 Anaerolineaceae bacterium | reverse complement strand
GCCGAGACCCTAGGCGCCACCCGCGAAGAGATGCTTGAGGCTCTGCTGGAAGGCAAGGCCAAATACTCCAGCATCTTCAATTACCACACCCTGAGCTGGGCCGATATCGGCGCCATCGGTTGGCTGGTGGACGGAGCCGCGATTCTCAACCAGACCATGTTGGCGCGCTGCTCTTATGGGCCCTATTCGCGCGCCATGGTGCGCATTTGTATGGAAGAGAACTTCCACAAGAAGCAGGGCCAGGAAATGATAATCCGCTACTCACAAGGCACCCCCAAGCAGCGTGCCATGGTCCAGGATGCGATCAATCGCTGGTGGTGGCCGACGCTGATGATGTTTGGTCCGCATGACAAGGATTCACCCAACAGTGGGGTCCTCATCCGCTGGGGCGTCAAAACCCGCACCAACGATGAGTTGCGCCAGGATTTCATTAACCAGTTGGTGCCCGATCTGCAAGCCTGCGGCATCCAGATCCCCGATCCAGACCTGCGCTACGATGAAGAAAGCGGAAATTGGCTGACCGGCGAAATCGATTGGGATGAGTTCTGGCGCGTGATCAAGGGCGACGGCCCGGCCAACGCCGAGCGTATGGCTGCCCGTCGCCAGGCGCACGACGACGGCCTGTGGGTGCGCGAGGCCGCCGCTGCCTACGCCGCCAAAATGAATTAATCTCCCAATGAAAGATAACCAATGGCCGCGCTTCATGGTCTTCCAGCAGGAAGCTGCCGGTGCGCCCATGCTGCATAACGGCTCGGTGCACGCCCCCGATATTGAAATGGCGCTGCTCAACGCCCGCGACGTGTTTGCCCGCCGTCCCGAGGCGGCCACTATGTGGGTTGCACCCGCCGACGCCTTTTACACTCGAACTCCCGAAGAATTGGAAGCCGAATCCGTCATTGCGAGGAGGGAGGGTGAAGCCCAAAGCGACGCGGCAATCCCCACGTCAAAACCGGAAGACTACTACGTCTTTGGCAAGCTCTCCCAGCAAGGACAATGCGCCTACCTGGGCGATGTGACCGCCGGCAGCCCCTCGTCCGCGATGGAAGCGGCAGTTGGCCAGTTTGGCGACCACAATCCGTTCTGGTGGTGGGTGTTTCCCGCTAAATGCGTGCTGGGATCCACCCCCGATGAGGCCGAGCCCATGTTCGCCCCGGCGCGCGCTAAGACCTTCAAGCAGCAATCCGAATACCCGGTGGTCACCCTCATGCGCCAACTGCACAGCAAGGGGCGTTTGGATGAATAAGGTTCTGCTGGCCGAATACTTGCTCGCGCTCGGCGACGATGAATTGCTGCTCGGTCACCGCGTCTCCGAGTGGTGCGGCCATGCGCCGATTCTGGAAGAAGATATCGCTTTCGCTAACATTGCTCTGGACGAAATTGGCCACGCCCGGCTGTGGTATCAACTCGTCGCTGAACTGCGCGGTGAGGACCCCGAGCGTTATCCCGACCAGCTGGCCTTTTTCCGCACCGCAAACGAGTTCCGCGCCCTGCCGCTGTTGCAGCTGCCCAACGGCGACTGGGCATTTAGCCTATTGCGCCAGTATCTCTTCGATGCCTTTGAGGCCCAGCGGCTGGAAGGCCTGGCGCGCAGTGAGTATGCCGCGCTAGCTGAAGCCGCCGCCAAAATCCGCACCGAGGAGCTCTACCATTTGCGCCACAGCCGTGCCTGGATCCCGCGCCTCGGCCTGGGCACCGAGGAAAGCCACCGCCGCTTGCAAGACGCTCTGGATGCATTGTGGCCCTATGCCCAGGGACTGGGCGTGCCCCTTGATAGCGAAGATGAATTGGTCGAAGCGGGTCTGGTGCCGGCCACGGGCGAACTTTTCACCGCCTGGCGGGCCGAGGTTGGCAAATTCCTCGAAGAAGCCGATCTTAAATTGCCGGACGCCGACCCGGGTCACGGCGACCGCCGCCAGCACACCGAGCACCTGGCTGAACTACTAGACGATATGCAGGAAGTCGCCCGTTTCGATGCCGAGGCCCAATGGTGATGGCTACTCCGACCAAACTGGATGAGCAGCAAATTTGGGAAGCATTGGACGCTGTGCCCGATCCCGAGATGCCCTTTGTCAGCCTGATCGAACTGGGCATTGTGCGCCAGGTCGATGTGCAGGGTGGGGCGGTCAGCGTGACGATCACGCCCACCTTCTCGGGCTGCCCGGCCTACGAAGTAATGGGCGAGCAGATCGAAGCCGCCGTCAAAGAGCTGGGCGCCGATGCGGTGGCGGTGCAGATCACCCACGATCCACCCTGGACCTCCGAGTGGATCACTCCCGCCGCCCGCGCCAAGCTGCTGGAGAATGGCCTGGCGCCGCCGCCTTATCATCGGGGCAATGTCGAAGCCATATTGCTGATGCCTGCCACCTGTCCCCGCTGTGGCTCGATGGACACCAAGTTGCAGAGCAGCTTTGGTACCACGCCTTGCCGCATGATCTTTACCTGCAACCATTGCTTGGAACCTTTTGAGCAGTTTAAGCCCTTGTAAGTGTGAATGGTGAACAGTGATCAGTGAACCGGCGACATTGAAGCCCACCTAATCACGATTCACCGTTCACTGCTCACTACCCACAAAGGAGTACTCATGAAACTGGTTGCCCTCTACAACCGCCCGGCCGATCCCGAAGCCTTTGACAAGGCCTACTTTGGCGAACACATTCCGCTGGTCGAAAAAGTCCCCGGTCTGCTGGAGACCAAGATCACCCGCCTGCGCGCCTCGATGCGCGGTCAGGATTATTACCTAATGGCTGAACTGTACTTCGAGGATGAGGCCGCCTTCAAAGCCGGCATGAACAGCCCCGAGATGGCCGCCGCCGGCGAGAACCTGGATTCCTTCGCCCGCGGCGAATACACGCTTATGTTCGGAGTGGAGGAGTAGGTTTTCCTATTGGCCTCAATTCGCCTGCTTGCGCCGCTGGGCATCTATACACTGGATAGCTTTCTGTAGATAACCAAAGTTTTTGATAGGGTTCTACGGCTAAAACGTTGGTGTGAACTCGAACCAACAGCCGAGTCTTAGAACCGATTTGATTCGCAAAGGTGAACGATATCGCCTTGCGGCCATGCTGTTAAGTTTTTTGCTGATAACCCTAATCGGGGTAGTTAACTTCCATAGCATTAACGAGATTAGAAACCTCCCTTCTTGTGGTGGTCAAGATTTATGTGTCGTTGTAGCAGTGCTCTTCAATCATCATGTGATTCTGCTCTTTTGCGCTTTATTAATATATGTAATCCTCTTATTTTCCTTTGTAATAGCTCTAGTGGCCAATGGTGGTGAAAATCCCAGTGCACTGCTCCAATTTCTAGCGGCCGGTTTCTTATTTGCATTCGTTGCTCCTCAAAGCTTTGGCCACATCCTATTTACGGCACCAGCCTTTTGGATCGTCGAAATGAGTTTGGCCAATTTGGTAGGCTTTTCCGGCTTCATGATGCTCAAAAGCTGGGCAATCAAAGATGAATTCAATCACGGCATGGAATTATTGGCCCTTATATTTATGTTGGTGCTCAACGTTGCTAATCTTGCCTTTTTAGGATTTGGTTTCTTGGGATGATTTCCGACTCCATCAAACAACACCGCCAATTCCTGGAGGCCCAGGCCGCCCAGGTCGTCAACCCGGCGGGAGGCTTCTTCGGCCCAGATAGCATGGCCTGGCGTCTCAATCGTGAGGTGCTGCTGGGCTTGATCGTGCTGCGCGCCCTCTTTATGCAAGTGGCGCATCCCAAGGTGGCCCAGGGCGTGGCCGACCACAGCGACTTCCGCCGCCGCCCGCTGCAGCGCGCCCTCAGTACCTTCCGCGCGCAACAGAAGATCGTCTTTGGCACCTGTGATGGAGCCATCGAAGCGCTGATGCGTATCTACGCACGCCACACCCAGGTGCGCGGCCGGCTACCGGCGGCGTCCGAAGTGCTGGATTCGGCTGAATACGAAGCCAACGATCCGGCCCTGCTCTTTTGGGTCTACGCCACGCTGATTGATTCGATGGTTTACGCCTACCGCACCTTCCTGCCTGATCTGACCGAATGCGAGTGGGCCGCCTTCTACGAAGAGGGTAAGCTATTCGCCCGCCTGATTGGCATCCCCGCTGACCATATTCCACCCACGCTGGCCGCTTTCAATCAATGGATGGACGCCACGATCGCCAGCGACGAAATCACCGTCATCCCCGTCGCCAGGGAGATCGGCGCCAGCCTGCTCAGTTTGCCGGTGCGCCTCGTCACCCCGCTGACCAGTGCCCTGGTGGCCGGTTCGCTGCCCGGCAGCCTGCGTCGGGATTTCGGCCTGGCCTGGGGGCGGACCCGCCAGCGTTTCTTCGATGTTGGCGCCGGGCTGCTGCGTGGCTTGATGCGCTATGTGCCGGTCTGGCTGCGCACCTCGCCCGCCTACTGGCTGGCCCGTCGCCGAGCTGGCAAAGCTGAAGAGTCTTAAGCGCGCGCTTCCGCATATAATCTAGGGGACGCATCATTATTTTTGGAGGAACTGTGGAAGCCTTCTTTACTGCTGGAACCTGCCTTGTCGGCGCAGCTTTCTTTATTTTGCTCTTCCTGCTGCCCGCCGCTGTCAAATTGATTTACCAATACGAACGGGGTGTGGTCTTCACTCTCGGCCGCTACAGCGGCGTGCGCAATCCAGGGCTGACCATTATCGTGCCCGTGATCCAATCCATTCGCAAGGTCGATATGCGCCTGAAGACCGCCGATATTCCCCGCCAGGAAGTGATGACCCGCGACAACATCCCCATGTTGGTCAACGCGGTGGTCTACTTCAAAGTGGTCAACCCTGAATCGGTGATCATCGAAATTGAGGATCATATTTTCGCGGTGCGCCAGTATACGCAGGCGGCGTTGCGCGACATTATCGGCAACAGCGAAATGGACCAGGTGCTGACCGAGCGCGAACAAATCGCCGAAGCGATCAAACAGATCGTGGACGCCGAAACCAGCGGCTGGGGTGTGGACGTCGAAGCGATCAAGATCCAGGAAGTGGAGCTGCCCGCCGAGATGAAGCGCGCCATGGCCAAGCAAGCCGAGGCCGAGCGCGAACGCCGCGCCATGATCATCAACTCCGAGGGTGAGCTGACCGCTTCGGAGAAACTGAGCCAGGCGGCCCAAAAGTTGGCCACCACCCCCGGCGCGCTGCACTTGCGCACCCTGCAAACCATACGGGACATCGCCTCGGATCCTTCGGAGAAGATTGTGCTGTTCCTGCCTTCCGATTTGGCTGATGTGATGGGTTCACTGACCGGCAAGAAAAGCAAATAGTGGAAAGCAAGCTCGATCATCGGGTTCGCTACCTGCAGATCGCGTTTAACTACGACGCGGGCCTGGTGCAGCGCGTGCTGCCCACCATCCCGCGCCACGATCGCATTCTGGTGGAGGCCGGCACGCCCTACATCAAACGGGAGGGCATGCGTGGTGTGGCCCTGATGCGCAGCCTGTGGAGCGGCCATGTTGTCGCCGATATGAAGGTTACCGACGGCGCCGAACTGGAGGTGCGCATGGCCGCCCAGGCGGGGGCCGACGCGGTAACCGTGTACGGCAATTCCCCGCCCGAGACGCTCAATATCTTCATCGATGCCTGCCGCCGCAACAATGTGATTTCTATGGTGGACCTGCTGGCCGTCGACGATCCACTGGCGGTGATGCGCCCACTGCACAACCCACCCGATGTGGCTGTAATCCACCGTGGCCGCGACGAGGAAGGCACCCAGGGCAAAACAATCCAATACCGCCAGGTGAACCGCATCCGCAGCAAATACGATGTCAGCATCTCGGCCGCTGGTGGCGTGGACCTCAAAGAAGCGCGCAGCGCGATCTTCAATGGCGCCAATATCGTGGTGGTTAACCTGGTGCGCCCCGGCGATCCCTGGCAGGGCATCTCCACCCAGGACGATATCGCCTCGATCGCGCGCACCTTTCTGGAGACGATCGAGTAGGGGTTTTTGTTGGAAAGCTTTCAGTGCACGCTATGCGATGAGGCCCACTCAGGCCCGCCCTTCGCATATCTTCTCGAGGCTCCGGATTTCTGGTGGCAGGCCTCCGAGGCTCAGCGCCAAAACGGGGAATTGGCTGAAGAGCTATGTATCGTCGATGGAAGTTACTTCTTTGTCAAAGGCAACCTACTAATCCCGGTTCTTGGAAATGAAGAGTACTTTGCCTGGACTGTGTGGGTTTCGCTTAGCAAAGAGAATTTTGAACGTACCCTTAACCTTTGGGATTCCAATGACCGAGAGGCTGAGCCGCCCTATTTCGGCTGGTTGTCTAACGAGATTGCCGTGTTTCCGGGAAGCCTTAATCTAAAGACAGTAGTTCGCAGCCAACCTGTCGGCCTCCGTCCAACAATAGAATTGGAACCAACAGATCATCCCCTTGCGGTTGAGCAGCGAACTGGGATCACTATTGCGCGTGTACAAGAGATTGCCGAGATGGTGATCCACCAGCAGGATTAATTAGCGCTTCTGATAAATGGCGGAAAATTGAATGACTCATCCATTGGCCTTTGACTACGACTTCCCTGCGCCGGATGCCTGGACCCAGCTCACCGAACGCCGGCGGGAGTTGCGTGGCTATCTGGAAAAAGAACTGTGCGTCATCGATGACCATCACTTCATCAAAGGCAACCTGTGGATTACGGTGACCGATGCCGACCAGGATTTCAACTGGACCGTGTGGGCCGCCATCTCTGCCGCGGATTTTGAACGCAGCATCGAATTGTGGGATGAAGCGGGTCGCGAAAGCGAGCCACCTTATCAAGGAACGCTAGCCAACGAAATCCCCTTGTTCCCGGGTAGCCTTGGCTTGCTGGTGCATGTGAATACGCTGTCGGTGGGGGAGCGCCCCTGGATCCAGCTGCTGCCCGGCGACCATCCCCTGATTGAAGAACAGCTGGGCGGGATCAACCTGGCACGCGTGCAGCAAATCGCCGAAGCGATTGCCCACAAATAAACTTCGTCATTGCGAGGAGGACAGAGTTAGCTCCGTCCGACATGGCAATCTGCCGTCCAAACTTCAGCTCAAGCCTTTATCTCTCGCCCGGCCTGCCACCCCGGTGGTGAGCTACGAATAGTCCTCTTCGATGTGCAGCAAGGCCCGCGCAAAGGGCTCCGGAGTGAGATTCCAATGGCCGACAAATGGATTGTCCAAGTCTTCAATGATGTGGAAAATCATCGATTGCAAGAAGGCAGTTATTGTTACCGAGAGCAGTGCATAGTATTGGTTTTCAAAGGGCATGAATAGGAAAACCACCAGCGCAAAGAACGAGGAAATATAGATAAAGTTCTTCAACAAGCTGGGTAGTCGCGTCAGGCTCTGGTTGAGGCGCTCAGTGCGGATTTGGGCCAGCTCCCCGTAATGATCCAGGATGTGGTCGAACACAATGGAGTCGTGATCATCATTGAACACGATGTGGCGGATAATGTCGGCGATCTTGCGGAAGCTTACTCCGGTGACCTTGTTGCGTCCGCCTTTGGCGATCATTTTGAATTTGCCGTCTACCACCAGATTCACATATTCCGTGATCGCCGCCTTCATTGTCGTGGTCAACTTTTCGTCACGAAAATATAGGGTTAGCCGGTAAAGGCGCTCGATACCTTGCGCTTCTTTATCGATCAGCTTGGAAATTTGGTTGAATTGGTTCCACACCTCAAAAACAATAAAGGCCGCCAAAATACCATACAAGGTACCGAACACGGTGAGAAAGGCGCCAATGCCTCCTAGGTCGGCCAAAAAGTCGCCGGTGTGGAACAGAGTCAGGGATAAGTAGCCCAGCACCGCGACTACGCTTGAGAAGAGAATTGACCGCAGGATCATGGCTTTTCAGCCTCCTATGAACAGGCTTCGTGCCGGATGGCACGCTAAGTCTGATTGTAAGCGGAATCAAGCATTGATTTAAGCGCCAACTTCATTCTTTGCGTGGATACCCGCACCCAACGCATCCATAAAATCCGCCAGTTGAATCCGGCAGCCTGGCCCCTCGCGCTCGATCGCGGTCGCCGCGGCTAGCAGCACCGCATTCAGGATATCGCCGCCCGCCAGCCCCTCGCTGGCCGCCACCAGTTCGCCTAACTGGGCATTGCTCAGATCGGCGGGCAGCCTAGCCGGCAGGTGCAGCAACCACAATTGGCGGCGGGCTGCGGCATCCGGCAGGGGCATGGCGATGTGGCCTAGGATGCGCCGCACAAAGGCGCTGTCGTAATTGGCGGCCAGGTTGGTGGCAAAGATTGTCACGCCGTCAAAGCTATCCAGTTCCAACAGCATCACCGAGCGGCTCACGTTCACCGCGTGGTCGGTGCTCTGGCGCACGTTGCTCAAGCGCTTGCCTAGGATTGAGTCGGCTTCGTCAAAGAAGAGCACTGCGCCCGCCTCGCGCGCTTTCTGGAAGGCGGCCTTGATGTTCTTGGGAGTTTCGCCCACGTACTTTGACTCAATCTCGGCGTAGTTGGCGCGGATGATGCTCATGCCCAACTCGTTGGCGATCGCTTCGGCGGCGAAGGTTTTGCCTGTCCCCGGCGGCCCGTAGAGGTTGATCGCCGTGCGCCCGCCGTGCGGATCGATTTCGGCCAACCCAAAGTCTTCATACAGCACACTGTGATGCCGGATCTTGGTCAGCAGGCTGTTAATCTGAAGGCGGACGCCATCGGGCACCACCAAGTCCGCCATGCGGCGCTGCGGCGTTTCCACCTCAAAGAGCGCCAGGCGCTGCTCGCTGGCATCGGCGCGCAGGCGGCTGCCACCCGGCTCCACATAGCGGGCTTCTCGTGCCTGATCGGCCTTCTTGGTCTTGGTCACTATTCCTCCAGCAATCCCAACTCGCGCCGCAGCCACTCGTCTTCCAACTGGCCGACGTAATAGTTGATCGCCTTTTGCAGGAAGGCTGGCAGATCGGGGTCAATCGCCGTGAAGGTCGCGTTGAAATCGGGGTGCTCGTGGTACATGTTGCCCAGACCGCGGAGTACATCCAATGAAGGTACATAGAAATAGTGCAGGTGTTGGTGCCAGCGCACCAGCAGATCCTGCACCACCGCACTTTCCGGACCTTTGTCCATGTTGGCCGCAATTTGCGAATAGTTCTTGCCGCCTTCCTCCAAAACGCGCTGTTTTTCCTCCTCCGAGTAGCTGTTCCAGCGCTTGATCGACGCGTCCACATTTTCAGCGCCGTATTCCTCGCGCGCCTGCTGCTCGTACTCCCTTTGCTGCTCTTCGCTAAACCCCTTAAAAACGTTCTTGTCGTCCATTCGTACTTCTCCAACTAAATGCATGATCGTGCTGTCGATCGTTTCGGTCAATGTCTTGAGGCGTTGCTTGCGTTTCTCCAGCGCGTTGCGATGTTCGCGCAGCGCCGCCACCAGGTCAAAATCAGGTTTGTCCAGAATCGCTTTGATCTGCTCCAACTCAAAATCCAACTCGCGGTAAAACAGGATTTGCTGCAGGCGCAGCAGGGCCGCCTCGTCGTAGGCGCGGTAGCCGTTGTCCTGCACCTCGGTCGGGTTCAGCAAACCGATTTCGTCGTAGTAATGCAGAGTACGGCGGCTGACGCCCGCCAGGTCGGCCAGTTCCTTTACGCTGTACATGCATGCCTCATGCGGGTTAGCATAACCTATGACGTTACGTTAAGGTCAAGGGCAAAAAGAAAGGGCCCGCAACGCGGACCCTGGAATGCGTACCGTTGATTGGGCTTAAGCCTTGCCCCGAATTTTTGCCCACCACCAGCGCAGCCCCACGAAGAGATAGCGCCAATCCTTGAGGAACTCGGGGGGCTTGCCTTCGGCGGCGTGGCCAATAAATTGAAAGATCCAGCCGATGATGAACAGGACTGCCGGCAAGGGCCACCAACCCGGCGCGAATAACAACACCAAGATTGCGATCGGAATCGAAGCGGCAATCATCGGAATCCCCAACGTGTGGAAGAAACGATTCACTGGGTTCTGATGGCTGTGCCCGTATTGCTCAATCCAGTCCTGCCAGGGTTTACCGCCGAACATTGCGCCTCCTTGCAATAAAAAAGGGAGTGAGCTACGCTCACTCCCTTGATTGTACAACGACTGGTGCGTTTACAGGCCCAGCAAGCGGGCGATTGAGTCGCTCCAGAAAATGCCGGCGGCCATCAGGAAGCCTGCCAGCGCGTGCAGCTGGATAGTGGCCACATTGGCTTTCACCAGGCTGCGCTCACGATACTCGCTCATGATCGTGCGGATTGCGCCGATCGCCAGCGGGGCGCCGCCCAGGATCAGCAGCGCGCCGACCGGAAAGAGCCCGGTGACCAGCGTCCAGTAGGCGGCCAGCCCGAAGGCGGCCAGCATCAGCAGCAGGTAGCCATAGCGGGCGCGCGAGCGGCCCAAAACTACCACCAGGTTGATCTTGCCGGTTTCCTTGTCCGACTCCAGGTCGGGAAACTGGTTGATCCACAGGATCGCGATGGTGAGCAAACCGATCGGTACGCCGACCAGGAAGTCAGCAGTGCTGACGCTGCCAGTGAGCGCATACACGGTGCCGGCTACAGCCAGCGGGCCAAAGGCGAGCCCAACGGCCAGTTCGCCCAGGCCACGGCGCGCCGAGAGGCGCAAGGGTGGGGCGGTATAGAAGTAGGCGAGGAAGGCGCCTGCCAGTCCGAAGGCCAGGATGCCGATACCAGCCTGCAGGAACAGCAGTACGCCCAGGCCGGCCGAAACCAGCAGGGACACCATCGCCACCGTAAACAACTGGCGCTCATTCACCAGACCCAGTTCAATCGAGCGGCTGCCGCCCGAATAGGGCAGGAAGTAGTCGTTGTTGGCCGGGTCGGTGCCGCTGCGCCAATCGAAGTAATCGTTGAAGGTGTTGGCCGCCACGTGCAGGAAAATGCCCGCGAACAGCGCGGTAAAGAAGCGCCCGGTGGGGAAGGGTGTTACCAGCCCCTGGGTGGCCACCCAGGCGGCGCCGATCAGGATCGGCACAATCACGGCGGTCAGGAAGGGTGCGCGGGTGATCACCAGCCAGGTGAAAATCTTGGTCATCAGGCTGATCTCCGGCATGGCGTCCTTGGGTTCTACATCCTCCAGCGCTTCGGTCACGCCGCAGTAGCCCACCTGCACGCCATCCTTGTAGGTCGGGGTCACGCGGATTTCGGCGGCGAAGGGCGTGCCATCCTTGCGCACGAAGACCGTGCGGGCCACGTGCTCGCCGGTCTGCGAGGCTTCCGAGAGCCAGGTGGGCACATGTTCCAGCACAACCTGGCCGGGCGAAAACAACGACACGCGCTTCTTGCCGATGATTTCTTCTTTGGTGTAACCAAACATGCGCTCAGAACCGTCACCGAAGGTTTCGATGCGGCCTTCCATATCGCAGGTGATTACACTTTTTTCTAAACCTTTTGCCATAGTTAGCTCCTTTGGTGAGACGAATGGCTAGTGATTAAAACAGTTGATAATGCGCATAGTTATGTGTGCAATTATTCACAATATAATCCAAGTCAAGAATTCTGTCAATCATCAGAGAAAAGAAAAAGCGGCCAGTCACCTGGCCGCTTTTTCATGATCAGTGGGAAGGCTCAGTCGCCCGCTCTCCGCACACTGCCCAGCCCGTTCACGTCGCTGCGCACATCCGGGTCGCCGTTGTAGCTGATGGAGCCTGCGCCATTGATCTCGGCATTCAGCCTCTCGGATACCTGGATGCTGGCATCCCCCAGGCCATTGATTTCGATGTTGGCACTTTCCGTCGCCAGCTCTTCGCCATCGAAGTCGCCGGCGCCGTTGATATCCACGCGCACATCACTGGCTGTGCCGCCCACATGCAGGGTGCCAGCACCATTGATATCCACCCGCAAATCGCCCACGCTGAGGTCCAGCGCGGTGATGTTGCCCGCGCCGTTCAGATCCAGGTTCAGGCTGGGCCCATCCCTTAGCATTTTCTGCCTATTTGAAATTTTCTTTACAGATTTTTGAACCTCGTCAAGTGCCTTTTTACATCCCCCGGCTACATCCTGAATCAATTGCCCTGCTAGAACTAAATCATCCTCGTCGCGCGACTCGACAAACCTATCATAATACCGATTGAATTCAGACAAATCTCGACGAATTGCTTCTAATTCAATTGCGATGGCGGAGCACCCGGATTGTGCCACACCTTTTCTGTAGAAATAGGTCAAGCGCCTTTCAGTTGGCCTGAGTTCATTGGCCATCCAGGTTCAAGTAGATCCT
>OMJR01000159.1 GCA_900299355.1 Anaerolineaceae bacterium | reverse complement strand
CCGGTGCCTTTGAATTCCTCATAGACCACGTCGTCCATGCGCGAACCGGTGTCCACCAGACAGGTAGCGATAATGGTCAGCGAGCCGCCCTCTTCAATATTGCGCGCCGCGCCGAAGAAACGCTTGGGCGGATAGAGCGCCGAGGGGTCGATACCGCCAGAGAGCGTGCGCCCGGAGGGGTTGACCACCAGGTTGTAAGCGCGCGCCAGGCGGGTAATCGAATCCATCAGGATGACCACATCGCGGCCGATTTCGACCAGGCGCTTGGCGCGTTCCAGCACCATTTCGGCCACGCGCACATGCGAGGTGACCGGCTCATCAAAGGTGGAGGAAATCACTTCGGCATCCACCGAGCGGTCCATATCGGTAACCTCTTCCGGGCGCTCACCAATCAGGGCCACCATCAGGTGCACATCCTTGTAATTGGTTGAAATCGAATTGGCCATGGATTTTAGGATAGTGGTCTTGCCCGATTTGGGCGGGGAAACAATCAAACCACGCTGCCCGCGGCCCACCGGAGCCACCAGGTTAATCATGCGCATCGCCAGGCCATGGCGGTCGGTTTCTAAATTGAAGCGTTCCTCGGGGAAAATCGGGGTCAGGTTTTCAAAACGGGGGCGGCGTTTGGATTCTTCGCCGGGCAGGCCATTCACAGTCTCAACTTTGACCAGGCCGTAATGCTTTTCGGATTCGCGCGGTGGGCGCGCCTCGCCAATCACCAGGTCGCCGTTGCGCAGGCCGTAGCGGCGAATTTGCGTTTGGGAGACATACACATCCCCCGGGCCGCCCTGGTAGCGGTCAGAGCGCAGGAAGCCCACGCCCTCGTTCATAATTTCCAGGATGCCGCCGCGCACTTCGCGGCCTTCCTTTTCGGCCTCGGCCTGGCGTATGCCGATGACCAAATCTTCTCTCTTCAGCCGGTTGGCCCGCTGCACGCCAAGTTGCTTGGCCTGCTGGCGCAGGTCGGCCAAAGACGTTTTTTCAAGCTCTAGAATGTCCATATCCTTCTTCTCGGGGTGAATAATTGCGATTTAGATTGGGGTGTGCACCAGCCGGTCTTATGCGTCCCCATACGACAGACAGGCCCGGAGCGGCAAGGTGGTGTGGCGTTTGCTAGTTATGGAAACGATGGGGAATACGTATTCATTATAGCGGAAAGGCCGATTCGCGGCAAGGCGATTCGCCCTCACAACCGGGCCAGCTCGTCCCGCGCCCAAAACAGGGCAATCATCGTTTTGGCGTCGGCTATCTCGCCCCGGGCGGCCATGGATAGCGCCGTGCTGGGCGATAGGCGTTCCAGCTCGATGAGTTCATCCTCATCCCCGGGCAATTCACTGGCCTTCAAATCGCCGGCCAGGAAGACATGCAGGTATTCATCGGTGTAGCCCACCGCGGGATAGAAGCCGCCCAGGCGGCGCAGCCAGCCGGCGCGCATGCCGATTTCCTCCTGCAACTCGCGCTGGGCGCAGGCTTCGGGCTCTTCGCCCGCCTCCAGGCGGCCGGCCGGGATTTCGAGCAGCATTTCGCCCACCGGATGGCGGTACTGGCGAATCAGCACCAGCTGGCCATCGGCATCCACCGGCAGCACGGCCACCGCGCCGGCATGGCGCACCACGTCCACTTCAGCCAGGCGGCCGTCGGGATAGCGCACCTGCTCTTGGACCACATAAAAAACGCGGCCGTTAAACACGACCGCGCTTTTTTCAGTCTTGAATTCCATGTTGTTTACGGAATGTGCAGCTGCTGACCGGAGGTCAATTCATCGTCCAGCGTGTAGCCGTTGGCAGCCGCAATCGATTCGGGCCACACATCGCCAAAGGCGCAGGCGATGCTGTACCAGCTGTCCGTGCTGGAAGCGGTATAGGTCGCCGGATGCGAGCGCAGCGCGCGGGCGTCACCAAAGGTGCCGGCGCCGCTCGGGATAGTCAGGGTGGTGCCCACACTCAGCGAGGTGGCGTTGGCTTCGGTGAGCCCGTTGGCCGACAGCAAGGCCGCCGGGTCAATATTGAAGCGGCGCGCCAGGCAGTAGGGATGCTCACCCTCGTGCAGGGTGTAGCTGGCCGGCACGCTCAATTCGGGCGTGGGCGCCGGGGTGCGGGTGGCCGTTGGGGAGGGTGTGGGGCTGGCGTCGCTGGTAGGCGCTGCGGTGGAGGTGGCCGGAATGGCGTCGGCATCGCTGCCGTCCTCGCCTTCGCCGCCGCCGATGCCGTCCTGGGCCGCCAGCGCAGTTTGGGTCGCCACGGTGCTGAAGATGGATTCAATCGGGTCTTCAGTCTCCTCGGCCACCGGAGAGGTCGAAACGGAGCGCGTGCAGGCGGCCAGCGCCAGCGCGGCCAGGATTAACAGGGAAAAGGCAATTGATTTGCGCATGGTCAGAACATCCATTCGATACAAGTGGCCTTGATACTAGCACAGCGATTTTCGAGCCGCAAGCGGTACAGGATGGGAATTAGATAAGGAAAATTGGCCAGCTAATGGCTGACATCTACCACGCAAAAGCGGTTGCCTTCGGGGTCTTCCAGGATAATGTAATCCGCATCCGGTGGGCGTTTGTCCCAGTGGACTTCTTTCGCGCCCAGCGCCAGCAGGCGGGCCACTTCGGCGGTCTGGTCCCCAGTGTAGAGGTCCAAATGAATGCGCGGTGGGATGTTGTTCTGGGAATGGTGCTGGTCCAGCGAGAGGTTGGGGCCGCCGCCGGCCCGCGGCTGCAGCACGATGAAGTCGTGGTTGCGCGAACCTTCGCGGGGCACATAATCCAGCGCCGCCGTCCAGAAGGCCTCCATGCGCGCCAAATCGGCGACACGTAGGACGATCGAGCCGACGTGTATACTAGGCTTCATGTATGTTTCAAGCAAAGCAAAACCATTATGCCCCTCCTTCTGACATCTCTACTTCACTTTGCGCAAGAAGGTGAAGGACCATTTCAACCACTAACTCCGGATAAGATTGTTCCACCAATTGTTGAGCTCTGTTTAAAGTAGGCCACATTGCATCCCCCTTGTCGCCTCGTATCAAGCTCAGCCAATGGGTTGGGTAATACCTAGCCAACATTACAAGAAAATAGGACACCATATAGGTCATGCACAGCTGGGAGTAGAAGAAACCACCATTAAAGGGTTCGACGATAAACAGCCTGGGTATCGCATTAAATAGTTTTTCAATGTAAGAGTTGATGAGTGTTGGTGAATTTTCTTCAAACGTTTTTGCATCGCACGTAAATATTGACGATTCGTTTTCTGATTTAATCTCATAACCTAGCTTACGATACGCTTTTTCAAAGTTAGCAAAAGAAGCTCTGTTTACTTTTGCTTTAAAGCCATTTTGGTAGTCGAAAGTAATTTGGGTAACTCCTGCATATTTGGGATTCGCTGAAATCCTAACGAAGTCCTTCGACAAATCTGGAATTCGAGAAAAAAGGTCGCCCAGGCTAATTTCTATTCCTTGCTCTGGCACAGGGTAATTGAATGCCCAGTCTACACCTGCCGAGTTAACGTGCAAACAAATCCTATTGTTCGTGGCCCGAGCAAAATCACTAAAGAGCCCAGAACCTGTTCTGATTTTTAAATCTGACAACCTCTTGAGTGCTGATGGCAAGTCCCCATTGAACTGCTCACCCCAATTTGCCGTCGTAATGCCATGACCAGTAGCTAACGTTTCCTCACCGCCGTTGCGACTAAGCAGCAGAGCTAGAGACCGAGATAGGCTTTAAACGCCATAATACGTTAACAACGGGCGGACGGCATTGTCGGCATTTTGAGCGTTTTTATAGTACTCGCGCGCTTGGCGACTGGCGGCATTTATTTCATTCGCTCTACGGGCAGACAGTTTCCTGCCGTGCAGCTTTTGAAACCACTGCTCAGTGATATCCCTGCTTTCCAGCGAAAGTAATTGCTGCCAAATTTCGCGGTCCATAATATTCACCATATCAGAAAATTATTTTTCTCAATGTGATTCTGAGTATAAAAAATAACCCTCCAAAAAGGAGGGCTATTTTTAGTTACCACTAGCTAAATCATGCGGCGACGGCCGGACGGAACTTGTAGCCGTAGACCAGCATGCCGCGCTCGTCGGTGGCGGAGCGCAGCAGGCGAGTGACCATCTCCACCGGCATGCCGATACTGGGCTTGCTGGCGCCCAAATCGGTGAGCTGGGCGGTCACCAGCGGCCCTTCCTCCAGCTTGACCATCGCCAGCGTGTAGGGCGCCTGCTCGGCGTAGCCCTGCAGTGCGTCGTAAACGGTGGTGAAGGAATAGACCTCACCCTTGCCGCTGAATTGGAAGAGCGTTTTGGCTTCTTCACCGCACTCCGGGCAAATGTCGCGGGGCGGGAAAAGCTTGGCATCACAGTGGTCGCACACCTCGCCGGTGAGGGCGTAGCGTTGTTTTTTTAGGCGCCAATGTCGCGGGATATCCATGAGTAAACTCCTTGTCCAGCCTAAGGTTAAGTGGGCGGGACTATCAGAAACTATCAATGCGGATGAGGGGAAAATGAGCGGCGGGAGCTATTAGCTATTAGCTTTTAGCTGTCAGCCATCAGCTTGAGCTGTCATTGCGAGGGAGTGGCCCGCCACGAGAGCCTGTCCTGAACGGAGTGAAGGAAAGCAATCTCCTGGACATGCAATGTACCAAGGTGGTTTTTTTGACTGACTCGGTTTACCTGACCTG
>OMJR01000158.1 GCA_900299355.1 Anaerolineaceae bacterium | reverse complement strand
TGCCGTAATTGCCCATCATCACCACATCCAGCACGTTGGTGGGGAAATCCCAATCCACGCTGCCGCGTTGGGGTACATAGCCCACGAGCCGGCGCTGCTCGTCGTAGGGTTTGCCAAAGATGGAGACCTGGCCGGCGGCGGGGGTCAGCAAGCCCAGGATGGCTTTGAGCATGGTGGTTTTGCCAGCGCCGTTGGGGCCGACAATCGCCATCAGGGTGCCTGAGGGGACCTCCAGGTCCACGTCCCACAGCACCGGTTTTTCTTGGTAGGCGACGGTGAGGTCGGTAACCTCTACCGCCCGTTGATTATCGCTTTCGTTCATATGCACCTGGCCTAATTGTTGCCCAGCAGGGCTTTCACGATGGTGTCAATGTTATAGCGCACCATGCCCAGATAGGTGCCCTCAGGCGTGCCGGGGGTGCCCATCGCGTCCGAGAACAGTGAACCGCCAATGCTGACGTCGTAGCCCTGCGCGCGCACGGCTTCCTGCAGCGCTTCCACGTTGCGCACCGGCACCGAGCTTTCCACGAAGATGGCTGGTACCTGGCGCTCAAGGATGACGACCGCCAGTTCCTGCACGTCGCCGGTGCCAGCCTCGGATTGAGTGCTGATGCCTTGCAAGCCGAGCACATCGAAACCGTAGGCGCGGCCAAAGTAATTGAAGGCGTCGTGGGCGGTAATCAGGATGCGCTGTTTGGGATTGAGACGCTCAGCCTGCTCCCGCACGTAGGCGTCCAATTCGGCGATATCCGCTAAATAGGCGGCGGCGTTGGCTTCATAGGTCGCGGCGTTCTCGGGGTCGTATGTCATCAGCGTATCGCGCACCGCCTCCACTGAGATAGACCACAGCTCCAGGTCGAACCACACATGCGGGTCGTGCTCGTCCTCATAAATCGGCGAGGCCAGCAGGCGCGCCGGGTCAATCGTCTCGGAGACGGCCACGGCGGTCTTGCGCTCGGCCAATTGCTCTAGGATGTCGTTCATGTTGGCTTCCAGGAAGAGGCCGTTGTACAAAATGATGTCGGCTTCCTGCAGCAGGGTCACATCGCCCTCGGTGGCGACGTAGAGGTGGGGGTCAACCCCGGCGCCCATCAGGGCGTTCACTTCCACGAATTCACCGCCAATGTTTTCCGCGGCGTCGGCGATTTGGCCGATGGTGGTCACAATTTGAATGCGGCCGCTGTCCTCCGCGCTATCTGCGCTGGCGCATCCGGCCAGGGCGTGAGCGAAAATCAACAGACATATCAGTAAGACTTTTCGGTTTTGAAACATATATACTCCATAAGCAAAATAGGATTTAGGCGAACCTAAATCCTATTTTAGCAAGTATAGCATATCTGTCAAGGGGCAATATCGAAAACGTTAGACCTCGTTTTCCACAGCCTCCTTGAGGCGGGTGAGGCGCTCACGCCAGAAATCTTCGTATTGGTCCAGCCACTGCTGCACCTGGCTGAGTGGGTCGGGCTGCAGGCGGTACCACACCTCGCGGCCTTCCTTGCGGGGCGCCACCAAGCGCGCAGCGCGCAACACGCGCAGGTGCTTGCTGACCGCCGGGCGGCTGATGCGCGGGAAGCGCTCGGCCAGGTCGCCGGCCTTCAGCGGACCATCCGCCTTCAACACGTCCAGTATCGCCCGCCGGGTGGGGTCGGCGATGGCCTGGTAGGGACTATCAGGCATCTAACTGCCTTCGACGGCCGCCTTCAAGCCGTCCAGCGTTTGAGCCGCGCTCCAGCCCTGGATGTGGCCTTCGTAGGCCGATTTGCCCAGCGCGGCGCCCAGCACCTCGAAGCCGTTGTGGGTCAGGGTGACGCGCGTGCCGCTCTCTGTTGGCTCCAACTCAAAGCGCACCAGGGTGTGCTCGGTCCACTCGCCGTCTTCGCCCAGCTCGGACTTCCAGGTGAAGGCCAGTTCTTTCTCGGCCACAATCTTCACCACTTCACCGATGAACTTGTAAGGGCCTTCGCCGGGCATCTCGCCTTCCATCTGGAAGCGGCCGCCGACTTCGTGCTCGAAGACCAGGTTTCGGGCCAGCCAGGCGTTCATCGCATCCTGGCTGGACATCTTCTCCCAGACCTTGGCCGGCAGGGCGTCAATCTCAATCTCGAACTGAATCTTGAGTTGTTCTGCTTGATGGGCTGCTAACATGGGACCTCCATAAATGTAACTGATTGGTTACATATTAGCAGAAATGGAAGATTTTTCAATGGGGTGGGCCATGTTTGGGCTTAATGGTTGTTAGTGATTGGTGATTAGTGACAAGGAACAGTGATTAGGGGTGACTCGTCGATAGAGATTGCCAGTAGTTAATGCTACCAACTACCAACTGTTGTCTACCGACTGACCGCTCCAAGGCCCCAGGATTGCAGGATGACTTGACCCGCAGCGGAGAGTACAAAGTCCAGGAAAGTGTGGGCTAAGTCAGGGTTGCCGGTCTCTGCTAGAACAGCGATAGGGTATGCGGCAATCACGTTGGCTTCGTCGGGAATGGCAATCTGCTGCAGGTCGCCGGCCACTGCCGGGGTGACATCCGAGGTGTAGACAATGCCGGCGTCGGCTTCACCCAGCGCTACCTTGGTGACCACGATGCGCACGTTCTCTTCCTCGGAGACCAGGTTGGCGTAGACCGCCGCCTGGAATTCGGCATCCCCAAGCTGGGCGATGGCTTGGTCGCTGTACTCGCGTACCGGCACGCCGGGGGCGGCCAGCACCAGCGCCATACCGGGCTGGGCCAAATCGGTCGCCGACTGCAGGCCGGCCGGGTTATCGGCGGGCACGATGATGGTCAAGCGGTTGCTGGCGAAATCCGGGGCTGGAGCGGCCAGCAGGCCGGCTTCCGCAATCAGTTGCATCTGGGCCTGGTTGGCCGAGGCGAATACATCCGCCGGGGCGCCTTCCAGAATTTGGGTCGACAGGGTGGACGAGCCGCCAAAGTTGAGCAGTACATCCACGCTGGGATTCTGGGCTTCAAAGGCAGCCGCCAATTCTTGGTAGGCGTCAGTTAATGAAGAGGCTGCGAATACAGTCAAATCCTGGGAAGGCTCGCCCGCGGCCTTGGGGCTGCAGGCTGCTAGCATCAGAACTAGGAGGGCACCAACGAGGTTGCGCATAGCCATAGATTTATACTCCAAACAGAAGCCGCCAAATCCACAAAGTCGCCATGCCGACCACGATAGTAAGCAGCAAATTGCGGCTGCGCCAGGCCACCACAGCCGCTACCAGGCTGCCAATCAGCGCCGCATTGTCCAATCCGAAGTGCCACTCGCCGCCGGGCCGAAGTACCATTGGGAAGATAATCGCCGACAGCACCGCCGGGGGCACATAGCGCAGTGCGCGGAAGACGCCCTCGGGCAGTTGGCGGCGGCTGAGCAGCATCAGTACCGGGATCCGGGTCGCCATGGTGGCGGCAGCCATGCCGGCAATCAGCAGGAACTCATTCATCGCCCAGGCTCCGTTCGGCCAGCACCCCGGCCAGGATGCCCAGCAGGGCCGCCAGCAGCAAGCCCGCCTGGTGGGGCAGGTCCTGGGCCAGCAGCGCCGTGCCGCCCGCTACCAGCACCGCCAACAGGCTCGGGCGCGTCTTGACTTCCGGCACCATAATGCCAATAAAGGTTACTACCATCGCGAAATCAAGGCCCCAAGCGGCCGGGTCGGAAATCGCGCGGCCAGCCAGGATGCCAATCCAGGTCACCAGCTGCCAGTTCAGGTACATGGCCAATTCTGAACCCAGCAGGAACCAGTGGCGTTCCTCGCCGCCAGGTTGGTTGTAGCGCTTGGCGGCCACCGCGAAGGATTCGTCGGTCAACCAAAAGCCCAGCGGCAGCAGCACCTTGCGTGGCAGCTGGCCCATATGCGGCGCCAGGGTGGCCGAATAGAGCATGTGGCGCAGGTTGACTACGAAGGTGGTCAGGATGATTATCGGCACCGCGGCGCCCGCGCCCACCAGGCCCACCGCAATAAATTGCGCCGAGCCGGCAAACACGAAAGCCGACATGGCCGCAGCGGCCAGCGGCGATAGCCTGGAGGCCACCGCCAGGGCGCCGTAAATCAAGCCAAAGGGGGCCGCGCCGACTAGCAGGGGAATCGTGGCGCGCACGCCGGCCCAAAATTCGGCCCGGCGGCTCTTGGTTTCTGAGGGTGGGATCGAGGATGCTTGCATGGCTTAGAACCGGCGCAAGCTTACCATCGAACGCTTAGCCGGTGGCCCGCCAGCGTTGACTGGGTTCGCCCGCGCTTTCATAGCGTTTCATGAAGGCGAAATCGATGCGCAGCACAAAGAGCACATAGCGCTCCGCGGGCTGGTAGCTGCTGGCGGCGCTAGCCCGATTACGTTCCGCCGGGTCTTTGCTGAGTTGGGCGGTACCGCGCACATAGAACTCACCTTGCCCGCCGCTGTCGTCTTCCACACCGCAGTGCAGGCTAAAGCGACCATCGCGCTGCAGGTCGGCGCCCTTGGGCGAAGTCGGTTCCATGAACAGGTAGAGTTCCTCGCCCAGGATGGGCGTCACCGGATGCACCCGCGGCCCGCCATCCAGGCGCAGCGTTGCCAGGTAGGCTACGCGTCAATTCAGGCGCGCAGCGCCGAAGGCGGCCAACTCGGGCGCCTGACGGGCGAATTCTTTCCACGAAACGCTTTGGGAACTCATGGGGCTGCGCTCTTCACCCAAATCACCAAGGGCTTACTCGATGGGCGCAAAGGGGTCGAACTCGTCTTCGGGTTCCGGCGCCTGGCTGGGGCGGATAAAGAAGCTGGCTGCGATAATTAGCACAATACTGAAAAGGGCAATCACGACCACCATGCGCACCGTGCTGTTGGCTTGCTCAGCCTGGGCGTCCGCGCCAAAATTGCCGTTGGCTGGACTGGTGGGCAGGTTGGCGACCGCGCTCGTGCGCGTCGGCCGCGGGGCGCTGTCCACCGTGGGGCTGCTGGTGGCGGTAGCTGTCGGCTGGTTCTCGTTTGCGGTGGGGGTGGCGGTCACCGCCGAACCGGGCGGCATCACGATAATCTCGTCGCCGGGATGCACCACCGCCCATTCGGGCAGGCCATTCAATTCCAGGATTTGCTCCAGCGGCACGTTGTAAACCGCCGCCACGGTCCACAGGGTTTGCCCGGTGCGGATGATATGCACTACCGAGCCATCTGCCTGCGGCTCAGCCGGCACCACCGGAATCATCACCGCTTGCGGCGCGGCCGTCGCCCCGCTGCTGGAGCTGCCCGAACTGGTTGGCGGGGTATAGCCAACGCCCGTTACCCAACCAGTAACCGCGGTGTAATAGGTGCGCCCGTTGCTGTCGTTGGCCATCCCGGCGCCAATCTCCACGTAGGTGGAGGCTAGCATGGTGTTGTTGTGAATCTGGGAAGTCTTCCACCAATTCACCGCTGAGTCGGGGCCACCGCTGGTATTGCCGTAAATAATCTCCGATACGAAGACTTTGTTACCGGCGCCATAGCCAGCAGCGTAGGCGCGGTCTATCGGACGCGTGCCGCCCGGCCCTTCATGGGTAACGTTTTGGATGCTGGCCTGGTAATCGGCCTGGCCCTGGGCGGTCTGCATCAGGATGGCGTTTTGCGCATAGGCGGGCAGGCCGTTTTCAGCGCGGTAGTTGTTAATCAGCGCGATGATTTCGCCCGGGGTGCGCGGCGGGGCCAGCGCCTCGGCACCCTTGGCGAAGGCCGGTATGGAAGGCGCCCCTATAGATAGAAGCATTAAACTGTAAAGAAGGAAAAAGCGTCGCATGGCGGGTCGGCAAATAGTACCATTCACTGATTAAGTTCTGAATTGGAAAATGCACCGTGGCGGGCCTTCGGGACTGGCTTCCAGCTTGGCAATTTGCTCCACCGGTTGGCCCAGCAGTTCGGCCAGCAATTCAGCGTCCATATGGCACAGTTCGGGGTGTTCGCCAATAATCGCCGCGTAGGGGCAGTGGCCCAGCACAATCTGCGGGCCGCCCGGCCGCGCTTCCCAGCCCGCGCGATAACCCAATTCATTGAGCCGTCGAGTGGCGCTCACTAGCCGGGCGCTGGCCGGACCGCGTCGCTCCGATTGCTCGCCGGCCAGCCGCTGGGCCGCATGCCGCAGCCGTGTCTCTGGGCGCTTGGCGACCTCCGTCTCGCCGAGCACGGCCAGCAGGCTGCCCGCTAGCCCGGCCAAATTATCGCCCTGCGCGTGTTGGCTGAGGGCAAAGACTTGTTCCGGGCGCCCGCGCCCACCGGTGGGGCGTTCGGTAATCACGACCACTTGCCCCTCAGCCTCCAGCACCGCCAGGTGGTGGCGCAGATTGGCGGCGGTCATGCCGAAGGCGCTGGCCAGCTCGTGCGCGCTGGCGCTGTGTTGCTGCTCCAGGGTATCCAGAATGCGTTCGCGGGTCTTTTGCATATCAGAAGGTAGTAAGTAGTCGGTAGCTGGTAGTGGGTAGCAACAACCAAGGTTGAGTAAATTTACTATCTCCCGGTCTCGTTATCCTTAACTTCTACCACGTTGAAAATAAATATGCAAATAAATATTTTCTTTTTTAGCCGTGTTGACAGAGAGTAGGCTTCCGTTATAATGTGACGGGAAGAACAAATGTCACAGGCAAACACGGACAAGCCGCTGTACTGGGATGCAATCTACGAGATTGTGCTTGCGCTTCAAGCCAGCTACCCCGACGAAGATTTGGAAGGGTTGTCCCTGCAGCATTTGTTAGAGCGAGTGACCGCCTTACCGAACTTCGCCGATGACCCTGCTTTGGCGAACGACGACATCCTGGCCGCCATTTACCAGGAGTGGTTCGAGGAGAACAACCCGATATGAGTGAGATGAATCCTCCCGAAAATATGAATTCCAACGGCTATGAAGTGCCGCCCGAGATGCGGAACAACATCGCCATTACCACGCTGGACAAGATCTGGAACATGGGCCGCCGCTATTCGGTGTGGCCGATGATGTTCGGTTTGGCCTGCTGCGCGATCGAAATGATCTGTACCGCCGCCAGTCGCTATGACCTGGCGCGATTCGGGATGGAAGTCATGCGTCCAAGCCCGCGCCAGGCCGACCTGATGATTGTCTCCGGCACGGTGACCAAGAAGATGATCCCCCAGATTGTGCGCTTGTACAACCAGATGCCCGAGCCAAAATACGTGCTGGCCATGGGCGCCTGCGCCTCCGGCGGTGGCCCCTTTAAGGAGGGCTACAACGTGGTCTCGGGTGTGGATAAGTACGTACCGGTCGACGTCTATGTGCCCGGTTGCCCGCCGACCCCCCAGGCGCTGTTGCATGGCTTGATGAAACTCCAAGAGAAAATCGACTCCGAGTCGATCCGCACCGTGCGCTGGTACCAACCCGGCGGTGAGGAGCCCATTCCGGTGCCGATCCTGGGTCCCGATATCATTGACCCGCGCGATTTCCCCAAGTTCAAATCCGTTAAAGCGGCGCCGGCCAAGGCTGAAACGGCCGCCGAAAGCGCGGAGGCTGCCTAAATGACCGAGCAAGCTGCCGCCCCCGAACGCGAACTGACCGCATTGGAACAGCGCTTCCCCGGCGTTGTCACGCTGGATGAGCGCAAGGGCTACGAAGGCCACATTGTCCAGGCCGATAAACTAATTGAATTCGCCACCGCATTGCGTGATGAGATGGGCTACGACTACCTGTCCTCCATCACTGCGGTGGATTATCTGACCGATGACGAAGAGGCCGAAAGCTTCTTCGAATTGGTCTACCACATGTACAAATCCACCGGCGGTGCGGCCCTGGTTTTCAAGATCCAGATCCCCCGGGATAATCCGGTGGTCGACTCGCTGGTGGAGCTTTACCCCGGCGCCGACTTCCAGGAGCGCGAAGCCTGGGACCTGATGGGCATCAAATTTGAGGGCCATCCGGACCTGCGCCGCATCCTGATGTGGGACGGCTTCGAAGGCTTCCCGCTGCGCAAGGACTGGAAAGAACCCTATTACGAAGAGGATGCCAAGCCCTTTGGCAACCGCTGGCCGGGTGGTCAGGTCTATCGCATTGAGGACAAAAATCCTTACGGCAAGAACAACCAATACCCGGACGGATTTGACCCGTCTACCTGGAAAGAATCCGAGGATCCCAAACTCTATGAGGTGCTGGAAAAAGCCGCCATGGAGTACAGCGAAGACATTGATACCGAACAGGTGGTGGTGAACCTCGGCCCGCAGCATCCCTCCACCCACGGCGTGTTCCGCATGGCGGTGCGCCTGGATGGTGAGACCATCGTGGCGCTCAAGCCGGTGATGGGCTACCTGCACCGCAACCACGAGCAGATTGGTGAACGCAACACCTTCATCATGAACATGCCCTTCACCGATCGCCTCGACTACCTCTCCTCGATGAGCAACAACTTCGGCTATGCCTTGGCGGTCGAAAAGCTGATGGGCGACAAAGCTACGCCACCCGAGCGCGCCGAATACCTGCGCGTAATCATGGCCGAGCTGACCCGGATCAGCAATCACCTGTGGGCGATCGGCTTCCTGCTCAACGACTTGGGCGCCTTCTTCACCCCCGCGCTCTACGCAATCGAGGAACGTGAACTGATCCTCGATATCTTTGAGGCAGTAACCGGTTCGCGCATGATGTGCAACTACTTCCGCTTCGGCGGCGTCGCGCGCGACCTGCCCGAAGGCACTGAGCAAAAGATCAAGGATCTGGTGCTGGAGCGCCTGCCGCGCAAGATCGACGAGTTGGATCTCTACCTGACCGAAAACGAATTGATCCGCAGCCGCTGCGAAGGGGTAGGTGTCATCACCCCCGAAGATGCGATTGCCTACTCGGCCGCCGGCCCCGTGCTGCGCGCCTCGGGTGTGCCCTACGACATCCGCAAAGCGGATCCCTACAGCATTTACGACGAATTCAAGTTCGATGTGGCCGCCCGTTACCACGGCGACGTTTACGATCGTTACCTGATCCGTGTGGACGAAATGCGCCAAAGCTTGCGCATCCTGCAGCAGGCGTTGAAGAAGTTGCCCAAGGGCGAGATCCTCAACGGCAAGAACCCCTACCAGGTGCGCGTGCCGGCCGGTGAAGCCTATGGCCGCGTCGAAGGTCCCAAGGGCGAGCTTGGTTTCTACGTCGTATCCAACGGCAAGCCCAACCCCTGGCGCTATCACGTGCGCGCCCCATCCTTTATCAATCTCACCATTCTCGAGAAGATGTGCGTGGGCCAGAAAGTGGCCGACGTAGTGGTCAACCTCGGTTCGATCGACATCGTGCTCGGCGAAGTGGATCGTTAGTCCGGAGGCTGCAACTATGTTTGGTCTAGGCATACTCAAAGGCATGTGGGTGACCCTCACCCACTTTGTCGGCAGCTTCGTGGACGATATCCGCTGGCTTGGCCGTCGCTACTACACCCCCGAAGGCATCGCCCACCGTACCAGCAAGGATGCGCGTGGCGTGTTCACCGTGCAGTACCCGGAAGAATCGCTGCCGATCCCGGAGGAATTCCGCTTCATCCCCTTCCTGATCTACGATGTGGAAGAGGATGGCAGCCACCAGGATCGCTGCACCTCCTGCGGTATTTGTGCCAAGGTTTGCCCGCCCCAGTGCATCTGGATCGTGCGCACCGATGACCCCGAAACGGGCCGCCCGGTGCCGGAACCGGCCGAGTTCTTCATTGATATCGATATCTGTATGAACTGCGGCTACTGCGCCGAATACTGCCCCTTCGATGCGATCAAGATGGATCACGATTTCGAATTGTCCAGCTTTGACCGGCATGCAGAGCACATCTACAACAAGGACAAGCTCTCCAAACCAGCCAGCTACTACGCCGGCATTCGCCCCACGAATTATGCCCGCGAAGAAGCTATCAAAGCCGAGAAGGAAGCCAAGAAGGCCAACCGCTAAACGAAATGGAACCCAGAGCGACGGGCGTAATTACGCCCGTCGCTTTTATCTAAGTCCATGTATCACGAAGATACCGAAATTCTCTTCCCCCACCGCGTGATTGCTGACCTCCACGGCCAGCGAGGTTCCTCCTGGGATAAACTGGTGGAACGCGTGCGGGATAAAGAAGGCGACGATCCCGATACGATTGCCTTCGTGATGATGATGGCGCGCATTAATGGCTGCCTATCCTGCAACGCCGATTCCTTTCGCGCGATGAAGGGCTGCACCGCCTGCGCCCAGGACTCGGTGCGCCGCCACCGCGGCGACGACAAGGAACTGGTGGCTATGTTTGATAAGGCGCGCAAAGATACTGACGAATTGTTGAACGGGTAGAATCCCCTGCATGAGTGATACAAAGACAACTGAAGAACAGATCCTGGCGGCTTTAAGCCATATTCATGAACCGGTGCTCAAACGCGACCTGGTATCGCTGGGCGCCGTACAAGACATTCAAGTTAAGGGCGATAAGATCAGCCTGCGCCTGGTGCTGATTGCGCCGGCCCATCCCTTTGCGGACCAGATTGAAGCCAAAGTGCGTGAAGCGCTTGAGGCGCTGGACGGCGTCTCCCAGGTAGAGATCAGCCTGGACGCTGAGGTGCCCGCCGACGGCCGTGTCCGCCAAGGCCGAGCGGTCGGCATCCGCAACGTGATCGCTGTGGCCTCAGGCAAGGGTGGGGTGGGCAAGAGCACTGTGGCAGTCAATATTGCTGCGGCCCTGGCCCAGGCCGGCGCAAAAGTCGGCTTGCTCGATTCAGATGTGTACGGCCCCAACGTGCCCACCATGATGGGCGTCGACCACCTTCCCGAACCGCCCGACGAGACTGGCCGCCTGGTGCCGGCCGAAGCGCACGGCGTCAAATTGATGTCGATTGGCTTCCTGGTCAAGCCGGAGCAGGCCATGGTTTGGCGCGGGCCGATGCTGCACAATGCCATCCGCCAATTCATCCAGGATGTGGAGTGGGGCGAGTTGGATTATTTGATCGTCGATATGCCGCCCGGCACCGGCGATGTGCAGCTCAGCCTGGCGCAGACCACACCACTGAGCGGGGGCGTGATCGTTACCTTGCCCCAGCGCGTGTCGGTGGATGACGCCCGCCGCGGCATTGAAATGTTCCGCCAGCTGCGCGTGCCGGTGATGGGCGTGGTCGAGAACATGAGTTATTTGCTGACCCCCGACGGCCAGAAGATGGATATTTTTGGTGAAGGCGGCGGCCAGGCGCTGGCCAAGGAATTTGAAGTCAGCTTCATCGGCGCCATTCCCATGGATCCCGAGGTGCGCGTGGGCGGCGACAGCGGCCAGCCCATTGTGGTGCGCATTCCCGATTCGGATGCGGCCAAGGCCCTGCGCGCGATTGCCAGCGATGTGGCCCTCAAGGCGTCGACCGCGGCCCTGGCTAGCCAAAGCCAGGCGGTTCCGATTAGAATGGTAGAGGAATGAGCGACGTACCCGTAAGCGATAGCCAAAAGGCCACGATTGCCGCGATCCGCTTCCAAAAGATCGGCAAGCTGTATCATTTTGATGCGGCGACCTCGCCGGATTTGCAAGCCGGCGACTACGCGATTGTGGAAACCAGCCGCGGCATCCAGATTGGCCAGGTGATGCAGATGCTGGCTGATCCGCCCAAGCCCACCCAGGGTAGCTGGAAGATGATCGAACGCAAGGCCACCCCGGCCGACCTGCTCATTTATAAGGACTGGCAAAAGAAAGAAATTCAAGCGATGATTGATTGCCGTGCCCGGGCTGCCGCTTTGGGCATCGAAGGCGTCAAAATCGTCAAGGCTGAATTCAGCTTCGATGGCAAGAACCTCACCTTCCTATACAACACGGAAGCGGATGAGGATATTGACCTGGAGAACCTGCGCAAAGCCATGGGGCGCGAATACAAGGAACAGGATGTCGAGATGCGCCGCATCGGCCCACGCGATGTGGCCAAGATCCTGGGCGGCATGGGCGCCTGCGGCCTTGAAAGCCGTTGCTGCTCCACCTTCCTGACTGAATTCAGTCCGATCTCAATCAAGATGGCTAAGGCCCAGGGCATTTCGCTCGACCCCTCCGAGATTACCGGTATGTGTGGGCGGCTGCGCTGCTGCCTGATTTATGAATATGAGCAGTATGTGGAAGCCCGCAAGGTGCTGCCCAAGCGCAACAAGAAGGTGGTCACGCCCCTGGGTGAGGGCAAAGTGATTGATGTGCTGCCGCTCAAGCAGGCTGTGATCGTGCGCCTCAACGAGGGCAACCGCGCCGAATTCCTGAAGCATGAGATTGAACCCTGGGACGAGCTGGAAGCCCTGCGCCGCAAATCCGAAGCCCCCTGCGACCGTCACGAAGGCGGCGGATGCGATTGCGGCAAAGCCAACTATTCGACCAAATATAAAAAGACCGACGACTGAGCCATGCAGCGGACCCAAGGCCCGCCTCGCCGAGTTGTCTCCCTTGTGCCCTCCACCACCGGGAGCCTCTTCGATTTGGGCCTCGGCAACAGCCTGATCGCCGTTACCGATTACTGCATCCATCCCGAAGCCCAGTTAGCCCACCTGCCGCGGATTGGCGGCACCAAAAATCCCGATATTGAAGCCATTGTTAATTTAGCTCCCGACCTGGTGTTTGCAAACCAAGAGGAAAATACCCCGGCCGTGGTTCGGGCGCTCGAAGCAGCCGGGATCGCGGTGCACCTCAGCTTTCCCAAAACGGTGGCCGATGCCCTGAGCATGCTGAACGAGATCGTTGAGGTTTACGAGAGTCGGTTGGCTAGCCAGCGGGTGGCCCAGTTGACGGCTGAAATCGAACAAGGCCAGCAGCGGCTGCCGGCACAACCGCTTACCGTATTCGTGCCAATTTGGGAAGACCGCAGCGGCGGCACGCCCTGGTGGATGACCTTCAACCGGGGCACCTTTACGCATGACCTCTTGGGCCAAGCCGGCTTCGCCAACGTGTTTGCCCAGCGCGAACGGCGCTATCCCCTGGCGTCTGATTTGGGTGCCGCCAAAGCCCACGACGCTGCTGGGGGCGACACGCGCTATCCACGCGTAACGCGAGATGAGATCCTGGCCGCCGCGCCGGACCTGATCCTGCTGCCCAGCGAGCCATATGCGTATAGCCATGCGGATGTAGAGCGCATCGCGGCCGCCTTGGCCGGTGCTCCAGCGGCTGATAATGGGCGCATCTTGTCGGTCGATGGCAGCCTGCTCACCTGGCCCGGCACCCGCATAGGGCGTGCCTTGCCCGCTCTGCTGGATTTGCACGCCGAAGTCTGGGCGGTGGCCGCGTGATCCGCTTGCTGCAGCGCATCCGCTGGGGCAAGGTGGCTTTGTTCCTTGTCTCCCTGTTCTTGTTTGTCTTCGCCATTCTCCTAATGAAAGAGGGCGCCCGTGCGCTCGGCCCCTGGGTGCGCGAACAGCTGTTGGTTGGCAATCCGGCCAACGCGCTGGGCTTCGGTTGGCTCTTCGCCTACCTGGTGCTTAGCGGATCCCCGGTGGCGGCGGCCACGCTGACCTTCCTGGATGCCGGCATCATTGATGCCGCCAATGGTTTCCTAATGATTATCGGCAGCCGCCTTGGCTCTAGCTTTATCGTGTTGTTGCTGGGTTTTCTGTACGTGTTGCGCGGCCGTGATCGCGAAACCAGCCTGGGCATGGGCTTCCTGTCGTTGACCGTCACTGCGGCGATTAACCTGTCGGCGATCGTGATTGGCCTGCCCTTGCTGCGTTCCAATTTGCTGGCCAACGTGGAGCTTGGGGATGGCGGGGCGGTCACTTCATTGCTCGATGGCCTCTTTGGTCCCCTGTTGACCTGGAGCGTGGAGCTGCTGCCCGAATGGGCCTTGTTTGTGGCCGGCTTGTTGATCATCATCGGCAGCTTTGCGCTCTTTGACCGCAGCCTGCCCACCATGAGCATCAAGCAAAGCCAGATTGGCCGGGTATCCCGCCTGGTGTACCGCCCGCTGGTGATGTTTCTCTTTGGCGCGGGCATCACCGTGATCTCCATGTCGGTCAGTGTCTCGCTGGCCCTGCTGGTTCCGCTCAGTGCGCGCGGCTTTGTGCGCCGCGAAAATGTGATCCCCTATATCATGGGCGCCAACGTCACCACCTTCATTGATACCTTGCTGGCGGCCGCGCTCCTGCAAAACCCGGTGTCCATGATCGTGGTACTGGCCTGCATGATCAGCGCCATTTTGATCAGCTTGTTGATCTTGGTGGTCGGCTATTCTGCCTTTTCGCACGCCTGCCTTAACCTGGTGGCTTGGCTGCTGAAAAGCGACCGCAGTTTGCTGATTGCTTCGATTGTCATCGTTTTGCTACCGATCGTCTTGCTATTGATTTGATCCTCTAATTGAGAGGTACTTATGCGTATTCTGATTGCTACCAGTGGACGTGAGAGCGCCGAACCAGCCTTAGAGCAGGGGGCTTATGTCGCCAAAAAGCTGAAGGTTAAACCCACCTTGCTGCTGGTGGAGGAGCGCGGCCAGACCGATGCCGCTGCGGCGCTGGAGGCAGCGCTAGCGCGCCTGGCCGAATTCGGTGTGGAGGCGCAACCCAAGCTGCGGCGGGGCCGCCCGGCGGATGAAATCGTCGCCGAAGTAAAGGAAGGCGAATTCGATTTGCTGGTGATTGGCGAAGGCCGCCATCCCAATTTAATCGAACGCGTCTTCGGCCACACGGCCCAAAAAGTGCTGGCACGCATGCCCTGTTCCGTGCTGATGGCCAATGCCGTGCGCGAATCCTTCGGGCGTGTGCTGGTTTGCGACAGCCTGGCCAGCGAGGGCGGCCTGGTGCGCGGCTTCCTGGAAGGCTTTCTGGGACTCCTTTCCGAAAAGCGCGATGTGACCATCCTGCATGTCATGTCCCAAATGGGCGCGGGGCCTAGCGTGGAAGGCTGGGAATTGCGCGCCAACGCCGATGAACTAATCCAACGCAAGACCATTGAGGGGGAACTGATTACTGAGGACCTGGAGCGCGCCGAGAAAAGCGGCAAGCTGAAGCCCATTGCCAAGGTGCGCCACGGGCTGGTGGTGGATGAAATCATCGAGGAAATGAGCGAGGGCGCATACGATCTATTGGTGTTGGGCGCCCACCGAGGCGAAGGCTGGGAACGATTCCTGCTTGAGGATTTGGCCGGCGAAATCGTAGCCAACAGTGAAGTGCCAGTCCTGGTGCTTCCGCGCAAGCTGGCCGACCTCAGCGGTTAACAAAAAGCCCCGCAGATGCGGGGCTTTTGTTGTGTGATCTTCGGATAGATTTATTCTTCGACAGTAATTACGGCGGACATGCCCGCGCCACCTGCGCCGCCATGGAATTCGCAATAGTAAGCATAGGTACCAGGGGTATCGAAGGTAAAGCTAAAGCGATCATTTTCGCCCATTAGGCCGCTGGCGAAACTGCCATCCTCGGCGGTCACCGTGTGGTTGAAATCACCGTCCCGGTGAAGCCAGTTAATCGTCGTGCCGACTTTTACAGTTGCCGTGCCGGGCGTAAACGCGTGGCCGGAAATTTCAATCAACAGCGTAGCCCCGCTGTCCTCATCCTCGTCACTGCCGCCCGAATCTTCTTCGGCTTCAGTCGCGGTGGCAGCCGCCTGGGTATCGGTTGGGGCAGCTGCTGGCTCCTCCGTGTCGGTCGCGATGGCCGGCGTGGGTTCTTCGGTTGCGGCGTTGCCGCAAGCGGCCAGCAAAAGGCCGAGCGCGCACACAGCCAAAATGCGGGTAAGGGTGGGTAGGGAAAATCGGGTCATGGATCTGCCTCCTTAGTTGTGTTCAGTATAAAGAGCCAGGATAAACGCCAGCTTAGTATTGGTATACATCCTCTGTGTTGCTTGACCAGACTTCAGGGCCTCGTTATAATTACTTAGCTGCTATTGATCATATTAATAACTACAATCTCATTATTGTGAGGATTATGCGTAGACGACAGCCCAGTTTCGACTTCTTAGAGTTCTTGGCCACCGATGGCCATTTAAACGAGGAAAACGGTCACAATGGCAACGGGCATGCCCCGGATCGCTTGCCCTCCCTCCAGGAGCTGAGCGAGCAGCACGGCGTCTCCATTTCGGTGCTGCGCGAACAATTACGCGTCGCCCGCGCCCTGGGACTGGTGGAGGTCAAACCGCGCACCGGCATTCGCCGGCTGCCGTACTCCTTCGCCCCCGCGGTGCAGGAGAGCCTGCTCTATGCCATCACCCGCGACCGTTCGCGTTTTGACCAGTTCTCCGACCTGCGCCGCCATATCGAAAAGATCTATTGGGCGGAAGCAGTGGGCCAGCTGACCGACCAGGACCTGAAACGCCTGCGCACTCTGCTGGATCGCGCCGATCAGAAATTGCATGGCGACCCGATCCGCTTGCCGCATGCCGAACACCGCGACTTGCACCTGACCATTTTCAGCCGCCTGGAAAACCCCTTTGTGACCGGGCTGTTGGAAGCCTATTGGGAAGCGTACGATGAGGTGGGTCTCAGTCGTTATGAACGGTTAAGCTACCTCGAAAAAGTGTGGGATTTTCATCGCCAGATTGTGGAAGCGCTGGAGCAGGGCGATTTTGACGCCGGCTACCGGGCGCTCTCCGAACACTTTGATCTCATTGACCAACGCCCTGCCAACGAGTAGGGCAGCACAGGAGCCATCATGAGTACAAAAACCAAATCCGCCGCCCAGGCAAAAACCGGAGACTCGGTGATCAACGACTTTTCGATGACGGTCGCCACCATGAACGGTTCCGGCAGTCAGACTTCCAACCTGACATTGCTGCGGGCACTATTCAAAATGGGTATCCCGGTATCAGGCAAGAACCTCTTCCCGTCCAACATCCAGGGTCTGCCCACCTGGTACACGATCCGCGTGAGCAAGGACGGTTACCTGGCCCGCCGCGAAACCCACGAGATCGTGGTGGCCATGAATGCCGACACCTTTGCTGAAGATGTGCATAAGGTGGTGCCGGGCGGGGCGCTGTTTTACGGCGACCACCTGAAATTCGATATCGACCGCGACGACATCTCGATCTATACCTTCCCGGCCAAGCAACTGGCCAAGGATAGCGAGGCGCCCGCCAACCTGCGTGACTATGTGGCCAATATGGCCTATGTGGGTGTGCTGGTGCATATGCTCGGCATCGATATTGATGAAATCAGAGGTGCGCTTGAATTCCATTTCAGCGGCAAGGAAAAGCCGATCAAGCTGAACATGGACGTGATCCTGGCTGCCCAAGCCTGGGCCGAGGAAAACCTGGAGAAAACGGATCCCTATCAGGTGGAACGTATGAACGCCACCAAGGATTACGTGATGGCAGATGGCAACCTGGCCGGTGCGCTAGGCGCGATCTTCGGCGGGGTGCAATTTACCTCTTGGTATCCGATTACGCCCGCATCCAGCCTGGCTGAAGAACTGACCAACAACATCGCCAAATTCCGCGATCTGCCAGATAGCGATGGCAAAACCTACGCGATCGTGCAGGCGGAAGACGAGCTTTCGGCGATCGGTATGGCGATCGGCGCTGGTTGGAGCGGCCTGCGCGCCATGACCTCCACCTCCGGCCCGGGCATCAGCCTGATGACCGAGTTTGTGGGCATGGCCTACTACGCTGAAATCCCGGTGGTGATTTGGGATGTGCAGCGCGTCGGCCCCAGCACCGGCCTGCCGACCCGCACCTCGCAGGGCGACATCCTCTCGACCCACTTCCTGGGCCACGGCGATACGCAAAACGTGATGCTGATCCCCGGCTCGGTGACTGAGTGCTTCGAATTCGGCTGGCGCGCCTTCGATGTGGCTGACCGCCTGCAGACACCGGTCTTCGTGATGAGCGACTTGGATCTGGGCATGAACACCTGGATGACCAAACCCTTCCAATACCCCGACCAGGACTTCGACCGCGGCAAAATCCTGTGGGAAGAGGACCTGGAGAAATTGACCGAGCGCTGGGGCCGCTATAAGGACATCGACGGCGATGGCATTACCTATCGCACCGTCCCCGGCAACAAGGATCCGCGCAGCGCCTGGTTCGCGCGCGGCACCGGCCACAACGAATACGCGGTGTACTCTGAAGACAGTGAAACCTGGGAAAAGAACATGGAGCGCCTCAAGCTCAAGTATGTGACCGCGGCTGACTTTGTGCCCGCGCCGGAAACGGATAGCGTCAAGGGCGCCAAGGTAGGCATTATCGCCTATGGCTCCACCGACCCGGCGATCAACGAAGCCCGCGATTACCTGGCTGCTGAAGGCGTGAAGACCAACTACTTGCGTTTGCGCGCCATTCCCTTTACCAAGGATGTCCGCTCGTTCATCGAGAAGAATGACATGACCTACGTGGTCGAGATGAACCGCGACGGCCAGATGCACAAGCTATTGCAACTGGAATATCCGGATCTGTATGCCAAAATGCACTCACTGACCAAACACGACGGCCTGCCGATGAACGCCCGCTGGGTGAAGGAATCGGTGCTGGCCGGGGAGCAGAACTAAGATGGCGACCAACGGAAAGACCAACGGCGCGACCATGGTGAAGGGCGGCAACCTGGTCGGCCTCACCAAGAACGATTACCGCGGCAAGCCCACCACGCTGTGCGCCGGCTGCGGCCACAACTCGATCTCTAACCAGATCATTGCCTCTGCCTACGAGTTGAACATCGTTCCCGAGAATGTGATCAAGTTGAGCGGTATCGGTTGTTCCAGCAAAAGCCCGGCTTACTTCCTGGAGCGCAGCTTTGGTTTCAACTCGCTGCATGGTCGTATGCCCTCGGTGGCCACTGGCGCCACTTTTGGCGACCACCTGCTGAAGGCCGTGGCGGTCAGCGGCGATGGTGACACCACCAATATCGGTATGGGCCAATTCAAGCACATCATGCGCCGCAACGTGCCAATGGTCTATATCATCGAGAACAACGGCGTCTATGGCCTGACCAAGGGCCAGTTCTCGGCTACCGCCGAGCAAGGTTTGCGCCTGAAGTATCAGGGCACCAACCCTTACATGCCGATTGATATCGTGCAGGAGGCCATGGCTTCCGATGCCACCTTTGTGGCGCGCTCCTTCGCGGGCGATGCCGGCCAGGTCAAGGAACTGATCAAGGCCGCCCTCAGCCACAACGGCACCGCGGTGCTGGATATCATCAGCCCCTGTGTGACTTTCAACAACAACGATGATGCCCGCCACAGCTATGGATGGGGCCGCGAGCACCAGGAACCGCTGCACGACTTCACCTTTGTGCCCCGCGAGCAGGAAATTCAGTTGGATGAGTTCCCCGAGGGCAGCACCAAGACCGTCACCATGCACGACGGCGCCAAGATCGTGTTGCGCAAGCTGGAACAGGATTACGATCCGACCAATCGCAAGGATGCCCTGCGCATCATTGATGAAGCCTATAGCGAGGAGCACCTGCTCACCGGTCTGATTTACCTGGACCAGAGCCGCCAATCGCTGCCCGAGATTTACCAGCTTCCAGCCAACCGGCCGCTGAACCGCATGACCCAGGCTGAACTGCGCCCCGGCGCCGATCGCATCGCCGAAGTCAACGCAATGCTGTTCTAGGCAGCACTCCCCTTGATCCAAAAGAGGCTGCCCGCGCAGCCTCTTTTCTTATATATACTGGGACCCCATGGACCAAACTCAACGCCGCGCGATTGTCTTCGGCATGCTGGCCGCCGCCATTTGGGGCGGCATGTACGTAGTCAGCAAGGCCGTGCTGGTCTTCATCCCGCCCTTCGCGCTGCTCAGCCTGCGCCTGCT
>OMJR01000157.1 GCA_900299355.1 Anaerolineaceae bacterium | reverse complement strand
GGCGCACGGGCAGGCGATCAAGAGCACCGCCACGGCATTAATCATCGCGCGGGTAAAGGGCGTCACATCGCCGACTGCCGGTGAATTCGCGAGGAAGAACCAGGCGCCAAAGGTCAACGCGGCGATCACAATCACAGCGGGGACAAAGATGGCTGACACCTTGTCGCCCAGCGCCTGGATCGGCGCCTTGCTGCCCTGGGCCTGCTCCACCAGGCGAATAATCTGGGCCAGCGCGGTGCCCTTGCCGACCTTGGTGGCCTCAAACACAATCCGGCCCAGCTTATTCAGCGTGGCGCCAATCACATCATCGCCGGGGCCTTTTTCCACCGGCATCGATTCCCCCGTGATCATAGATTCGTCGGCGCTGCTGCGCCCTTCCAGCACGACACCATCCACGGGGAATTTCTCGCCGGGGCGCACCACCACGCGATCGCCAACCACCAACTCTTCACTGGCGATTTCGATTTCCTGGCCATCGCGAATCACGCGCGCTTGCTTCGGCTTGAGGCTCATCAACTTGCGAATGGCGGCGCCGGTCTGGCCCTTGGCGCGCGCTTCCAAGTATTTACCAACCCGGATCAGGGTAATGATCGCGGCAGAGGTCTCGAAGTAAACATGGCCGGGTGCGAAACCCAGCAACACCGCTACCGAGTAGAAGTAGGCCGCGGACGAGCCCATCGCCACCAGCACATCCATGTTGCCGCTGCCGTTGCGCAGTGACTTCCAACCGCTAACGTAATAGCTGCGCCCGACGTAGAACTGCACCGGCGTAGCCAGCGCAAAGAACAGCCAATTAACCCAGGGGGCGTGAGACCACATGCCCACCAAGCCAAAATCACGCGCCATGGAGAGCAGGAAGAGCGGCAGGGTAAACAGCACCCCGGTCCACATCAGGCGCCGTTGCCTGGCCAGTACCGCCTCGCGGGCCGCACGTTCGGCGTCTTCCACCTCCCCACCGGTATCCACAGCCTCAAAGCCGCTATCCGCCACGGCCTGGCGCAGTTCGCGCTGGCTGACCAGCGTCGGGATGTAGCGCACCCTGGCGCGCTCGTTGGCGATGTTCACGCTGGCTTCAAGCACGCCGTCGAGGCCCGCCAGGGCGTTCTCCAGGCGGGCGGCGTCATTGCTATCACTCAGGCCTTTGATCGCCAAATCAGCCTCGCCGCTGGCCACATCGTAGCCGGCGCGGCGGATGCGATCCAGCATGGCCGCCAGGTTGGCGGATGCCGGATCAAAATCCACGGCGGCGCGCTCACTGGAAAGGTTGACATGCACTTTCTGCACACCTTCAACTTTGCCGATATTGCGCTCCACCGCGTACACGCAATTGGCGCAGGTCATCCCGGTAATGGGCAGGTTGTATTGTTTCGTTGTATTCGTCATCACTTATCTTTCTTCCATTTGCTTACTAGGGCATTGGACATCCGCGTAGGAGCAAAACACGCAGCAGTCGCCCTGTTTGGGCATGAGCATCTGGCGGCATTGCGGGCATTCAAAAAAATACTGGCATGCATCAAGTGGCATGCTCGCCTCAGTCGTCTGGCCGCACATTGGGCAAATCAGCCTGGCCGACGTTCGAATCTTGTCGGGGGCAACACTCATCTCACTGGCTCAATTCCTTCGGGTCAGACACCATCCCGCCGCCGCGCACGGTGCCGCCAATCACGATCCCGGCGCTAATCAGCACCAAGTTCTTAAAAATGTACTGGCCTTCCAGTGTGGGCGCATAGGGAAAGACCGCGAAGACCTCGCGCGGGAAAATCAGGATCGGGGTAACTGTGCCCAGCATCTGCACCCACAACAACAGCAGCACGACCCGCAGGTAGCGACCGCTGAGCAAACCGATCCCGATCAGCGATTCCCAGGCCGCCAGGATCAGGCGCGCCGCGTCGGCTGAAATCACGCCAAAACTGAGCACACCGATGGTGCGCGTGGCCAGGCTTTCCGCCGCGCTGAGGCCGGGAAAGAACTTCAGCGCGCCAAACCAGAGAAAGATCAGGCCCAGGCTGATGCGCATTACGCTGATCCCATGCGCAGCCATCCATCCGGTCAGCGCTCGGTCTACGCGGTCAAACAATGATTGTGGCGATGCCATCAGGTAACGGTCTCCAGATTCAGATTGCGCAATAGTTGCGCATTAATCGCCACGACCACAGTAGACACCGACATGAGCAAAGCGCCCAGCGCCGGCGAGAGCAGGATGCCCCAGGCAGCCAGCAGACCGGCCGCCAGTGGGATGGCGATTACATTGTATCCAGTCGCCCAAACCAAATTCTGGATCATCTTGGCATAACTGGCTCGGCTCAATGTGAAGATTTTGAGCACGTCACGCGGATCGCTATTCACCAGAATGATGCCCGCCGATTCGACAGCGACATCCGTACCGCTGCCGATCGCAATGCCCACATCCGCGCGGGCCAGCGCCGGAGCATCGTTGATCCCATCACCAACCATGGCCACTTTCAACCCCTGTTGCTGCAGTTCAACAATCTTGCCGTCCTTTTGGTCGGGCAACACTTGCGCAAAATACTGATCAATCTCCAGATCATCAGCCACAGCGCGCGCCACGTCTTGGCTGTCACCGGTAAGCATGGCCACCTGGATGCCCAGTTCGTGTAAGTGCCTCACCACAGCTGCGCTTTCCGGGCGAATCACATCCGCCAAAGCCAGGGCTGCCACAATCATTTCGTCCACAACCAGGTAAACAACCGTCTGCCCTTGTGCACCATGGGATTGGGAAAACGCGGCCAATTGCTCGCCAGGCTGCAGGCCCAGCTTCTCCAGCATACGCGGACCGCCCAGAACCACGCTGCGGCCTTCACTGTTAGCCTGCACCCCGTGCCCCTTAATCGCTTCAAAATCCTGGACTGGGGGAAGTTGCAGCTCTTTTTCCGCGGCCGCTTGGCGGATGCCGCGAGCCAGGCTGTGTTCGGAATCAGCTTCGATGGCGGCGGCCAGGGCTAGTGCCTGGTCCTCTTGCCAGCCCTCAATGGTTGCGATCGCGACCACGCCCAACTCGCCTCGGGTCAATGTGCCGGTTTTATCAAACACGACCATGTTTATCTCCCGGGCTTCCTCCAGCGCCAGGCGATCCCGAATGAGCAGCCCATTGCGGGCGGCTGAGGAGGTCGTAATCGCCACCACCAGCGGCACCGCCAGGCCCAGGGCGTGCGGACAGGCGATCACCAGCACGGTGACGACCCGCTGCAGCGCAAAGAGATTGAAGCCATCAGCGATGGTCCAGGCCAGGGCTGTGACCAGGGCGGATGCTAACGCGATATAAAACAACCAGCCGGCCGCGCGGTCAGCCAGAATTTGCGTATTTGATTTGGATTGCTGGGCTTGCTCGACCAGACGCATAATTCCAGCCAGGGCCGTCTCATCACCAGTGGCCGTGACGCGCACGCGCAGGCTGCCTTCGCCATTGATCGAGCCACCAATCACCTGGTCGCCCTGTGATTTGCGCACCGGCTTCGACTCGCCCGTGATCATCGCCTCATTCACATCCGAGGCGCCTTCCACCACTTCGCCATCGGCGGGCACGCTGCCTCCAGGTCGCACCAGCACGCGATCGCCGTTACGCAACTCCGACACGGGTACGCTGCGAGTAGCGCCATTCGCATCAAGCAGCTCAGCCTCGTCCGGCATCAGCTTGGCTAATTCATTGAGCGCCCCCGAGGCCTGTCGTACGCTGCGCATCTCAATCCAATGCCCCAGCAGCATGATATCGATCAGGGTGACCAACTCCCAAAAGAAGCCGTCGCCCAGGTTAAGCACAACCGCCGCCAGGCTGTAAACAAATGAAACCAGAATCGCCAGGCTGATCAGGGTCATCATGCCGGGTTGGCGGCGGCGGATTTCGGGCCGCGCCATATCCAGGAATGGCCAGCCGCCATACACGAAGACAATCACAGCAAACAGGGTCCCGACCCACTGGCTGCCCGTAAAACCGGGCGCAGTGAAGCCCAGCCATTCCTGCAGCATGGGGCTGTAGATCAGTACGGGCAGTGATAGCAGCAGCGAGATCCAAAAGCGCTGGCGGAAGATATCCTCATGGCCGCTGTGGTCGGCATGCCCGCCGTGGTTTGAATGGTGTGCCTCCCCTTGATCGGCGTGTTCGTGTGCATGCTGGCCATGTTGATGTTGATGATGGTGATCGGTGTGGTCCTGCATCTTAGTGCCTTTTAGTAAAACGGGCTTGCCCACCGAGGGCAAGCCCGTGCTCCGATTAGTGGCCCAGATCGGCTTTCATGGATAAAAAGTCTTCACGGGAGATTTCCCCACGAGCGTAGCGTTCTTCGAGGATCTCTTCGCCCTTTGGCCGATTTTCCAGACGCTGGCGACTAATCACGCTCACGCCCAGCCAGCTAAGGCCGACAATCAACAAGGTCCATCCAAACATCATGGGCAACATCCCCCAGCCCATAGCTTGTCCAATATGGTGATACATTTGCAACCTCCGAGGCGCTAATCCTCTGTTGGTTGGCGAAACGGATAGGATTGGCTGGCCTGCTGCTGGCTGGCGATTTGATCGGCGGTCCACCAAGTCTGGATATAGCGGATAACAGCCACAATCTCTTCGTCAGTCAACTCATCGCCAAAGGCGGGCATCAAGGTGCCTCCATTGGTGAGCAGTTCCTGCAGCTGGCCATCGGGATGGTGCCAGGCATGCTCGGTTTCGTCCAGTGCGGGCGCCTGGATCAAATCGGCATGGCCTTCGCCCTCGAAACCATGGCAGGATAAGCAGTTTTGAGCATAGACCTGTTGGCCTAAAGCGATCGTTTCAGCCTCCGCCAATGGTTCAGCTGGCCTGGATTCCGTCCAAACAAAGTATGCGCTGGCCAGAAAGACGCTTATGGCCAACACCCATCCCAGGCTGGCGCGCCGCTTTTGCCGCTCTGCGGCTTTGGCGCGCCGGGCCTGGCGACGGTCTGCTTTTGATGACATTGCCCGCAAGTCCTTTCCCTATTGAATCTGGGTCAGTTCCTGCGGCGGGTAATTGATCTCGGTCAGCACAGCCTTGATCTTGTCTTCGCTGGCCGGATCGTCAAACTCAACCGTCACATCGGTCTCGGCCAGGCGAGCTTTCACCGAGGATACGCCCTCCAACTCGCCGACTTCCATTTCGACGGTGTGCAGGCAGTGGTCGCAGTGAATCTTGGGGACAACGTAGGTTACTGTTTTCATGCTTTGCTCCTTGGGTGGATTAGGATTTTTAAACCTTGGTGGCTTCATCGTACACTTCGGCGATTTCCTGCAGCACGCGTTCGCGTTCGCTGGCATCTTCCCCCTGAATCGCCGTAATTACACAGGAGTGCATATGCTCTTCCAGCACGATCTTGCTGACCTTGTTCAGCGCCGCCTGGGCCGCCTGCACCTGGCGGATAACGTCGATGCAGTAGGCATCCTCCTCCACCATGCGGGCGATGCCACGAATGTGGCCTTCCACATTCTTGAGGCGCTTAGTCACATCACTGTGATCGCTATGATTCATAAGTCACTCCTGATACCCCCCCCTGGGGGGTAGGGT
>OMJR01000156.1 GCA_900299355.1 Anaerolineaceae bacterium | reverse complement strand
TACCTGTACGGCGGGCTGCCGCCGGGACCAATCGCCAACCCGGGGCTTAGCGCCCTGCGAGCGGTCGCCAACCCGGCGCAAAGTGACTACCTCTTCTTCCAGGCGGTCTGTGACGGCAGCGGCGCGCACGTTTTTGCCTACACCTACGAAGAACACCTGGGCAACAACTGTCCCTAATCTTTGGCAGGGTCACTCCTACGGTAAACTTAGGGAAACCCACATTATGGAAGCGAGTCTATGAGCGCAAAAGGACTGCCTGAGTCGGCCGCAAAAGGCGTGTACGACAACATTCTCGGCACTGTCGGCCGCACGCCACTGGTGCGCCTGAGCACCTTTGACAAGGATCTCAAAGTACCGATCTACGCCAAGGTGGAATTCTTCAATCCGGGCGGTTCGGTGAAAGACCGCATCGGCATCAACATCATTGACGAAGCCGAACGCAGTGGGCGGCTAAAGCCGGGCGGCACCGTGGTGGAAGCCACCTCCGGCAACACCGGCGTCGGCTTGGCGATCGTGTGCGCGCTGCGCGGCTACAAAGCCGTCTTCGTGATGCCCGACAAGATGAGCCAGGAGAAAATCCAGTTGCTGCGGGCCTACGGCGCGCGGGTGGTGATTACACCCACCGCGGTGGCACCCGAGGATCCGCGTTCCTATTACAAGGTCGCCGATCGCATCGTGGAAGAAACACCCAACTCGATCCTGGCCAACCAATATCACAATCCCGAAAACCCACGCAGCCACTACCTGAGCACTGGCCCCGAGATCTGGGAACAGACCGACGGCCAGGTGACCGATGTGGTGATCGGTATGGGTACCGGCGGCACGATTAGCGGCGTGGGCAAATACCTCAAAGAGCAAAACCCGGATGTGCAGATTGTGGGCATTGACGTGGAAGGCTCGATCCTGAAAGAGATTTGGGAGAACGACGGCAATATTCCTGACGGCGCTGAAGCCATTACCTACAAGGTCGAAGGCATCGGTGAGGACTTCCTGCCCACTGCCTACGACCTGAGCGTGATTGACCACATCGTGCGCGTCAACGATAAAGAATCCTTTATGACGGCCCGCCGCCTAGTGGCCCAGGAAGGCATCTTCTCCGGCGGCTCGGCCGGCTCGGCAATTGCCGGCGCGGTGCGCTATGCCCGCGACCTGCCCGAAGGCCGCATCGTGGTGGTGCTGCTGCCCGACTCGGGGTCGCGCTACCTTTCCAAGCTCTTCGACGATAAGTGGATGCGCGAGAATGGCTTCCTGGACACCGAATGGAGCGAGGCTACCATCCGCGAAGTGCTGCAGGCCAAGGGCCACGGGGAGTTGATTAGCGCCAGCCCGCAGGACCGTATCATGCATGTGGTTGGCAAGATGAAGGACAACGGCATCTCGCAATTGCCGGTAATGAACGGCGGCCAGGAAGTGATTGGCCTGGTGCGCGAAAGCGAGTTGCTGAGCCACCTGCTGGAAAGCGAACACGAGCATCCCGCCGACGAGACCATTGAAGCGATGCTCAAACCCGCCCCGCCGACCGTGGCCGCCTCCGAGCACCTGAGCAATGTAATGGCCGACATCGTCAAACACAACGTGGTCATGGTCAGCGATGGCGGCCAGATTGTGGGCATCCTGACCAAGATTGACGTGCTCGATTTCATCCATCGTTGACCTTCGCCACAGAGAACACGAAGTCCACAAAGAAAAGCTATGGCGCTGAAATACCCAACCCTGCGCATCCTGCCGGTCGATAAGCTGCTGCGCCACGAATTCCACGATGAGCAGCGCAGCAAACCCCTGATGGAGCGCCTGCGCGCCAGCGGCGTGCTGCGCAATCCGCCCATCGTGGCCCCGCTTGGGGATGGCAGCGGGCGCTACATGGTGCTGGATGGCGCCAACCGCACCACCGCGCTGGAACTGTTGGGGCTGCCGCACGCCATCGTGCAGGTGGTGGAACCCGACGACCCCGGCCTGGAGCTAAAAACCTGGAATCACGTGCTGTGGGGCTGGGATACAGACGAGTTCCTCGAGGCTATCGGCAAATTGGAAGGGGTTAGCCTGCGTGAGATTGACTCCACCGTCAAACGCCCGCAAAGCGCCTGGCCAGTGAAAACCCTGGTGTGGCTGCAACGGCCTTCGGGCGAAGCCTGGATTGCGCGCAGCATCCCCGGCGACCTGGCCAGCCGCGCGCAGGAGTTGGTCGCCATCCCCCGACTGTACGCCGACAAAGCCCAAATCGACCGCACCACCGCCCAACAGGTCAGCGAACTGGACGGCAAGTACGAAGACCTGACCGCGATTGTGGTCTATCCGCCTTTTACTGTGCGGGAGGTATTGGAGCTGTGTGGCCAGGGCGTGCTGCTGCCGCCGGGCATCACCCGCTTCACGATTTCGCCGCGCGCCTTGCGGGTCAGCTATCCGCTGGATGCCTTGTCGGCCAATAAATCCCTGGAAGCCAAGAACAAGGCGCTAGAAGATTGGCTCAAAGAGCGCACCGCCCGCAAAGGCGTCAGATATTACGCCGAGGCAACAGTGCTCTACGACGAATAAGACCTGGCATCTGCCAGGTCTTATTGATTAAGTATAGGGGAGAAAAGGCAGCTTATTCCACCAGGACAGCCTTGACCAGCAGGTGGCGGCGGGCGCCAGCCGCCTGGTCGGGCAGGTTGGTAACCATGGTCAGCTGAGAGCGCGCCTCCGTTTCCATTGCAAAGTTCGGTGTCCCCTGGCCGGCCTGGATAGCCGCCACGCGGTAGAGCAGGCGCTTGCCGCGATAGTAGATGATGATTTCATCATCCTGGCGCAGCACTTCCAGTTTGGCGAAGTGGCCCGGGCTGCCGTTGGAAAGCGTGTGGCGGCCCACCACTACACAGTTGCCGCCTTTGCCCGGCGCGGCCGACCCAGACAGCCAACCGAGGTCCGAAGCAATCCGGCTGCCCCGCCAGACGCCGCGTCCACGCTTCAGGCGGTAAACGGGGATACGCGGGGTGTGGGTTGCAATCTCCAGTTCGATATGCGAATTGGCCAGCAGGAACCAGAGCACACCCACCAGCAGACCCAGACTCATCAGCGCAAAGGCGCCGGCAAAACTCCACATGGCGCACTGGCTGATTTCCAGGATGGTGAGTCCATCGCTGTCGTTTATATTCAGCTTGCCTTCATCGGGCATCAGTTCCAGGCTGACGCCCTGGGTCAGGTGGGTCAGGCGCTTGAGGACTGAGCCCGGACCACTGCTATTGAAATTGTTGCGTACATCCTCCGCGTAGCGGCGAACCCGCTCAAGCCAGGTAGGCATACGCGGTTCGCTGGGCGGCACAACCAAGGTGGCCGTGGCGCTCGGCGTCGGCGATGAGGAGCTAGTGGGCGAAGAGGTCAGCGTGGGCGTCGGCGAATTGGTCGCCGTGTTGGTCGCGGCGGCCACGTTGGATGCCGCCGCGGCGGCAGACGTCGCGGTAGAGGTAGCGGTGGCGGTCGGGGTATTCGTCAGACTGGCCGTAGTAGTAGCGGTCGCCACCGAATTGCCGCCCGTTCCGGAGCTTGTGCTGGTTTTGGTCGGCGTGTTGCTGGGTGTGGCCGTCGCGGTTGCTGTGTTGGTGGCTGTCGCTGTATTGGTGGCGGTGGCCGTATTAGTCGCCGTGGCAGTGTTGGTGGCCGTGACGGTATGGGTCGGCGTATTCGTCGGTGTATCGGTGGCGGTGGCTGTGTTGGTGGCGGTGGCCGTGTTGGTCGCGGTATTGGTCGCCGTGGCCGTATTGGTAGCAGTCGCCGTATTGGTCGCGGTGGCGGTGGCGGTCGGGGTCGGGGTCGGCGTCACCTCCACAATGTCGCCCGTGTTGCGGTTTACGCTGATAAAGCCGGTGCAGGAGCTGCCGCCGGGAATGCAGTCCTTAATGTTGGAACTGGTGGAGGGCGAGGCCAGGGTAATGCCGCTCAGGCCGATGATGTCGCCAGCGTTGAAGCTGCTGTAGGGCACCGAAGCTTCCACACCCACGAAGGCGCCGTTGGCACAGGGCGAGAAGGAACAGCTTTGGGCAGCCGAGCCAATGGTGGTGAAGGTGCCCAGCGGATATTCGATTTGGGTGGTCGGCACCCCCGAGGAGTCAAACATCACCCAGACTTTGGCGTTCATTGTGCCAGAGCCATCATTGGATAACAGCACGGCAAAGGCATCGCTCTTTACCTGGTCGAGATTGCTGGCTAGGTAGAGGTCCCAACGCACATACAAATTGCTGCCGTCAAAGCTAATCCACAAGGCGACCAAATCGCCCGAGCCGCCGCCAGCGTCTGAGCTGGAGTCATTGAAGGTGGTCAGCCCGGCCCAATCGGAAAGGTCGCCATCCACAACGATGGTCGCCGCCCGCACCGGCGTGACGCCGGTGTTAGGCGCAAAGAACTGGTAGACCACCACGAGGATGGCCATCAAAGGCCCCAGCAGAAGCCAGTATTGGTTGCTTTTGGTCATCGGTGCTTGCAGGAGCCAGTCCGTGAAGGCCCTTTGTCCCATGCTTTGTGCGCGTGTTTCATAGCTTTGTTCATCAACTTGTTATGCTTTGTTCATCAACTTGTTATCGACTTTCTCCTAAC
>OMJR01000155.1 GCA_900299355.1 Anaerolineaceae bacterium | reverse complement strand
TGATGGGCCGCGTGGATGAAGCCTTGGCGATTCAGCGCTCGCTGGAGGCCGAAGAAAAAGGCCCCGGCGGCTTCACCCTGGAAGAGATTGGCGAGTGCCTGCTGGCGCTGGGCCAGGCGGCGGAAGCCCAGCCCTATTTCGCGCGCGCCTATGAAAAGCTAAAGGAAATCGATTGGGTCGCCGAGGATGCCGAACGCATGGGGCGGCTCAAGTCGCTGGCGGAGGCCTAACCTTTCACCACAAAGGACACAAAGAGCACAAAGCCTTTTTTCGCTAGGCTTCAATTCGGCGGGTTTCCTAAAAATGACGGAGTCGAGGCTTTAGCCGGGTTGGGTAGCATCGGCTGAAGCCTCGACTCCGCGCTGGGCAACGGCACATTCCCTGAAATTTGTTCTTATGTGTCACCCTGAGCGGCACACCACAGGTGCGCTCAGCGAAGGGTAATCGGGGCCGCCGCCGTCAAGGGCGCATGCCGAAACCAATACCCTGGAACCCGTCGGCATTCTTCAGAAAAACATATTTCCACAGCCCAACATCATGCCTCACCGGGCCAGGAGATTGCCGCGTCGTTCTGCGCTCCGCGCAGTCCTCCTCGCAGTGACGAAGTAGGGGCGAGGCATGCCTCGCCCGTGCTTAAATCTCAATCTCCTCCCCATTCAACTGGTGCTTGTACTCCAACTGAATCGCGCGGCCAATGCTGTCCTCGGCGAAACACATGCGGTGGGCCATGCGCATCAAATCCACCATCACTTCGCGCGGTTCGTCCGAATCAATCAACATCTCAACCTCATAACCGGTCGCCTCACCCTGCTTGTCGCCTTTGAGAATTGAGCCCGACTCGATATATTTGGCCGTGACGCGCACGCGTTCATTGCGGATATTCAACTTCTTGCGCATGGCGATGTTGGACACCTGCGACAGCACGCACAGCGCCATGCCGGCCACGAAGTAGGTCAGCGGCGTGGGCGCCGTGCCTTCCCCGCCCGGCATGTAGGGCCCTTCATCGGCGACGATGGTGAACTGGTCGGTGTCCTTTTGCCCGGCGCGGGCCAGCTTCTTCCAGCCTTCGATGGTGCTGGCTTCGGCGCTGACTTCGATATGGCGGGTGCCGTGTTCCTCGATTGCCATGGCAATTCCTTTCAATTCGGGGCTTTGTATAATAATCGCATGCAGCCCTTTGTGGAGCGCTTGAAGCGCCCCGAGCCCATTATTCTGGACGGCGGCACCGGCACCGAGCTGGCCCGCCGCGGCCTGGATACCGGCACCCCGATTTGGAGCGCCCTGGCGCTGATGGAAGCGCCCCACATCGTGGAGCAGGTGCACGCCGATTACCTGGCGGCCGGCGCCGAAGTCATTATCACCAACACCTTCCGCACGCACCGCCGCAACTTAGAAACCGTTGGCCTGGGCGCAGAAGCCGCGCGCCTGACCGCCCTGGCCGTCGCCATCGCCCAGCAGGCGGTGCGCAACACCAGGCGGGTGGCCTACGTGGCGGGCTCCATCTCGCCGCTGGAAGACAGCTATTCCCCCCACCTGACCCATTCCCACGCAACCTATCTAACCGAGCATGGCGAGCTGGCCGCCAACCTGGCCGCCGCGGGCGTGGACCTGCTGCTGGCCGAGACGATTAATACGGTGGCCGAGTCCGCCGCGGCCGCCGAAGCCGCCGCCGCATGCGGGCTGCCCTTCGGAGTCAGCTGGGTGTGCGGCGACGATGGTCGCCTGCTCAGCGGGGAAAACCTGGCCGAGGCGGTGGACGCCGTGGCGCCGCACGGGCCGGCTTTCCTGGCCATCAATTGCACCCCCGCGCCGGTATTGGGCCGCGCGCTGGAGGCCTTGCGCGCCGCCAGCGCTTTGCCGCTGGGCGCCTACGCCAACATCGGCCACACCGATACGCTGGCCGCCTGGCAGCACACGCAGGATGCCAGCCCCGCCGAATACGCCGCCTGCGGCGCAAAATGGCTGGAGATGGGCGCCCAGCTGATTGGCGGCTGCTGCAACACCACCCCGGACCACATCGCCGCGCTGCAAACGGTGAGCGCCTGATGCTCGACCCTGATAACCATTTCGTCCAGGTCTACCGCAATCGAGCGGCCGCCTACCACCGCCTGATTGCCGCGGAGGACGCTGATGGACACCTGCTGCCCGCCCTGCAGGCCATCACCCCGCTGGCCGGTAAACGCGTATTAGACCTGGGCAGCGGCACCGGGCGCATCCCGCTGCTGTTGCGCGGCCTGGATTGCGACGTGGTGGCGATGGACTTGCATCACGCGATGCTGGCTGAGCAACGGAAACAGAGGGATGCGGAGACTGGAGGCCGGAGATTAGTGCAGGCCGACTTGCGCCATGTGCCAATCCAGGCTGGCTGGGCGGACGTGGTCACCGCCGGCTGGGCCATCGGCCACTTCGTGAGTTGGTTCGGGGATAGCTGGCGCGCCGAGGTGGACCGTGCCCTGGGCGCCATGCAACGCGCCGCCAAGCCCGGCGGAACACTGATAATTATGGAGACCCTGGGCACCAGCGTCCAGGAGCCAGCTCCGCCCAGCGAGGGCTTGGCAACTTATTATGCCTATCTAGAATCCCGGGGATTTCAGCGTCAGGAAATCAGCACCGACTACCAGTTTGCCAGCGTGCAGGAAGCCGCCGAGGTATGCGGGGCTTTCTTTGGCGACTGGATTGTGGCAGCGATTGAGCAAGAAGGCTGGAGCCGGGTGCCGGAATTTACTGGAGTCTGGCATAGAACCGAAAGTCGCTTTTAAGCTTTTTACAACTGAGGAATTCCTCGTCGGCTGGCCATGCCAGCCTCACTCGGAATGACAAGTGGCGAGCGCCTGCATCCCTCCAACCTCATCCTTCATCCTTCCCATATTTCTTCTTCCATTCCCATAACTTATTAATCGCCTCAATCGGCGACAGGCCCTCTACATCCAATTTAGCGAGCTCGTCCAGCAGCGGGCTGCTTTCGGGGAAGAGCGCGGCTTGCTTGGCGGCCTGCGGGTCGATGTTGACTGCGGTGCCAGAGCTGGCTTCCAGTTGCGCCAGAATCTCCTGGGCGCGCTGCACCACCGGGCGCGGCAGCCCGGCCAACTGGCCGACGTGGATGCCGTAGGAACGGTCGGCGCCGCCGGCCACGATCTTGTGCAGGAAGACTACCTCGCCGTCGGCTTCGCTGACCGCCACGTTGTAGTTGCGCACCCCGGGCAGTAGCTCGGCCAACTGGGTCAGCTCATGGTAATGGGTGGCGAAGAGCGTCTTGGCGCGCAATTCGGGGGCGTTGTGGATGTATTCCACCACCGCCCAGGCGATGGAGAGACCGTCATAGGTGCTGGTGCCGCGGCCGATTTCATCCAGAATGAGCAAGCTGCGTGGGGTGGCGTGGTGCAGGATGTTGGCGGTCTCAACCATCTCGACCATAAAGGTCGACTGGCCGGCGTGAATTTCATCCTGGGCGCCGATGCGGGTGAAGATGCGGTCCACCAGGCCGATGCGGGCGCTATCGGCGGGCACAAAGCTGCCCATCTGGGCCATCAGCACAATCAGGGCTACCTGGCGCAGGTAGGTCGATTTACCGCTCATATTAGGACCGGTGATGATGCGTACCCGCTCGCCGTCCTCGAAGGCGGCGTCGTTGGCCACGAAACGCGCCGTGCCCGGCAGCAGGCGCTCGACCACGGGGTGGCGGCCCTCGCGGATATTCAGCACGTCGGCTTCCAGCACTTCGGGGCGCACGTAGCCCTGGGTGGCGGCCACCTCGGCCAGCGCGGCCAGCACGTCCAAGGCCGCCAAGGCGCGCGCGCTAGCCAGCAGCGTCTCCGCCGACTTGGCCAGTTCGGCACAAACTTGCTTGAAGAGGCGCGTCTCCAGCGCGATGATGCGCTCCTCGGCGTTGAGCACCTCGTTCTCCACGTCCTTCATTTCGGGGGTGATGTAGCGCTCCGCGTTCACCAGGGTCTGCTTGCGGATGTACTCCTCAGGCACACCACCCGACTGCGCCTTGGTGACCTCAATGTAGTAGCCGTGCACCTTGTTGTAGCCGACCTTGAGAGTCTTGATGCCGGTGCGCTGGCGCTCGGCGGCCTCCAGGTTGGCAATCCAATCACGGGCCTTGGCAGATGAATCCATCACGACATCCAATTCCTGGGAGAAGCCCGGCTCAATGATGCCCATCTTGCCCAGCACGGCCGGCGGCTCTACTTGGATTGCAGATTGAAGATAGGCCAAAGGTTTTTCGCAGGGGTCGAGCTGTTTTTGGAGGCTGGAGATTGGCGACTGGCCCGCGGGCAGCAAAGCCAGGATGCCCGGCAACGCCGCCAGCGTGTCGCGGATGGCGACCAGGTCGCGCGGTTGGGCGCTGCCGCCCAGTACGCGGTTGACCAGCCGCTCCAAATCGGAGAGCGGCTTGAGCGCCGCCCGCAATTCGGCGCGCTCCAGGCCCTGGGCGTGGAAGTGCCCCACCCCATCCTGGCGCTGGCCGATTTCACTAATATCCAGCAGCGGCTTGCCGACCCACTGGCGCAGCAGACGCTTGCCCATCGGCGTCACCGTGCGGTCCAGTGCGCCCAGCAGCGAGCCTTGCACCCGCCCGCCGCGGATGGTCTCGGTCAGCTCCAGGTTGCGGCGCGTCTCGCCGTCCAGGGTCATGAATTCGTCCAGGCTGTAGGAGTGCAGCCCAGTGAGCAGGCCCAGGCTGTCCGGCTGGGTGGCCTGCAAGTATTGCAGCAGCGCCCCTGCGGCGCGGGCGGCCAGCGGCATATCGCCCAGCCCAAAGCCATCCAACGTGGACGCCCCGAAATGGGCCAGCAAGGCTTCTTCGCTGCGGGCGCTTTCGAAGCGGTAATCCGGCCAGGGGCTGCGGTGGCCGTTGTAGCCATTCAGTTCGGCTTGCTCAGGGTGCAGCAATTCGGCCGGGGCCAGGCGCATCAGCTCTGCGCGCAGCGCGCGGCCCAAATCCAGCTCGGTAACGGCGAATTCGCCGGTAGTGACATCGGCGTAGGCCACGCCGGCCATGTCTTCCTCAATCACCACCGCGGCCAGATAGTTGTTGGCGTCGCCGGGCAACAGGCCGGGCTCCACCACCGTGCCGGGGGTGACGATGCGCACCACCTCGCGCGGCATCAGGCCCTTGACCGGCTCGTCGCCGACCTGTTCGCAGATGGCCACATGGTGGCCGCGCTCGATTAGTTTGGCCAGGTAATTTTCGGCGGCGTGGTGGGGCACGCCCGCCATCGGCACACGGTTGCCCTTGGAGACGTTACGCGAGGTGAGCACGATATCCAATTCGCGCGCCACCAACTCGGCATCCTCATCGAAGGTCTCATAAAAGTCACCTAGCCGGAAGAAGAGGATCGCCTCGGGATACTGGCGCTTGATATCCAGGTATTGCTGCCGCACGGGGCTAATGGTGTCTTTGGCCGCCATGGGCGAATTCTAACAGTTGTGGTGCAGCTATTTGTCGGCTTCGGCCAGGGGATGGTATCGGTCAATCCAAGTATCCAAGGCAATTACAAACGACGGAAGGCCATCCCGTAAGCTATCTATCTGGTATTTCTTGCCTTCCATTGTAAGCAGTGTTACCGCGTGGATTGTGGTGCCAAAAGCTGATTTCCTCGGGATAATCACTTTTTGGATAGTTTCCACAGGGATCTGTTCCTGACCAAGCCAGCGCTGAATAATCAGCTTATCTCCATCGAAGCGAACCAGACGAGGCAACCTAAGCAAAACCAATAAGGTCATCAAGTCAGCTAAGAGGAAAGCAGAGGCGCTTAGCCAATCCGGGCTAGCCTGGCCCAATACAGCAAGCAGCATTAAGTAACTCCACATAGCTGTTGCCAACAGAAAGAATAAGGCGCCCCATGGGCTGTTATAGAAAGTGCGTTGTTCATGACTGGGCCATACATTCGGCCTTTTGCTAACGATCAGCGCGACAAGATCAAAATAGCCGATTACTTGGGAATTGATATGCAGTTTCTTGTCCTCCCGTTCGTTTAGTAGCTGGAAACTATCCCAGTTACCGGGCCGAGCGTGATCTATCTCATGCCATGCCAACTTTTCTCGCTGGAAGAATCTCCATACCTCCAGGCCCGTTTCTGTGATCGTAATTGAATACAGGCTTAGGACAAAAAGGTGCAGACACAACATGCTAGTAGAGGCGAGAATTAGATACACAATTGGCGAACGCAGTTCGTTCAACACATGCCCCGAGAACACCGCGAATAGCAGAACCCCAACAATTAGAGTTGCGCGTGTAAAGAGGGAATATCTGAGCACCTGGCGTTCTGGCCCCATGAATGCATGTCCTTTGTCTGCAAGAAGTAGCGGCATTTTATCAGCCAGGACAAAGCTGTTTGGTTCGCCTGTTTGAACCACGACAAGAGTCCATTTATAATGAACGCACTATATTCGTGAGAAAGCGAGGTACAGACCAATGGCTAGTGTCACCTATGAACACGTAGTCAAACAGTTTGGGGACGTCACGGCAGTGAACGACCTCAACATTCACATCGAGGACAAGGAATTCCTTGTGCTGGTGGGCCCCTCGGGCTGTGGTAAATCTACTGCTTTGCGCCTACTGGCCGGCCTGGAGGACATCACCTCCGGCCAAATCAAAATCGGAGACCGGGTGGTGAACGATACCCCGCCCAAAGACCGCGATATCGCCATGGTGTTCCAGAGCTATGCGCTCTATCCGCACATGACGGTGTTCGACAATATGGCCTTTGGTCTGCGCCTCCGCAAAATGCCCAAGGATGAAATCAAGAAGCGGGTGGAATACGCCGCCGGCATCCTGGGCATCGAATCCCTGCTCGAGCGCCGCCCGCGTCAGCTTTCCGGCGGTCAGCGCCAGCGTGTGGCCCTCGGCCGCGCCATCGTGCGCGAGCCCAACGTGTTCCTGCTCGACG
>OMJR01000154.1 GCA_900299355.1 Anaerolineaceae bacterium | reverse complement strand
GCGGGGCTTTTTTGTTTAGTCTAAGTAGTAGGTCATCCGCTGAAGATGGATGCTGGGATCGATATGCTGTACGCGCACCTCGGGGGGTACGTTCAAGTTCACTGGCGCGTAGTTCAGGATCGCCTGGATGCCAGCCTCTACCAGTTTATCAGCCACTTCCTGGGCGAAGCCGGCTGGCACGGCGATCATCGCCACCTTGATGCCGGCGGCCTGGATTGCATCCTTCAGCGTAGCCATGTCGCGCACGACAAAGTCGCCCTGCGCCTGACCGATCACGGCCGGGTTGTTGTCGAACATCATCGCGATGCGGAAGCCGCGCTGGCTGAAGCCGCTGTAGCCAGCCAGGGCGCTACCGATGTCGCCGGCGCCCACGATCGCCACGTCCCACACGCGGTCCACTTTCAGGATCTCGCGCACCTGGTTGGCCAGGTATTCAATGTTGTAGCCGGTGCCTTGCTTGCCGAACTCGCCAAACTGCGAGAGGTCTTTGCGGATTTGGGCAGCCGAGATACCCAGGCGCTCGCCCAATTCTTGGGAGGAGGTGACCTGGCGGCCTTCCTGCAGCATGTGCTGCAGGGCGCGCAGGTAGACCGGCAATCGGCCGATCACGATGTCTGGGATGATTTTGTGCGTTGTATTCATCATATGGAACCCACCATAATTTACCATGAGGTCCAGATTTGTGCAATCAAACACAATAGCTTCACAAGTGGGGTACAAAGGGCCGATGATATAATCCGCCCGCTGTAAAAACAGGTCCCCATGGATACCAATTTCATTGATGAAGCCATAATAGAGGTGCGCTCTGGCAAGGGCGGCGACGGCATGGTGCATTTTCGCCGCGAGAAGTTCGAGCCGCGCGGCGGCCCCGATGGCGGCGATGGCGGCCGCGGCGGCGACGTAATCCTGGAAGTGGATGGCAGCATGCGCACCCTCTACAATTTTCGCCGCCTCAAACGTTATCACGCCCCCGATGGCGCGCCCGGCGGCGTATCCAAGCGCACTGGAAAATCAGCCGATCCGCTGGTGGCGCAGGTGCCGGCCGGCACCTTGATCTATAACGATGCCACCGGCGATTTGCTCGGCGACCTGGTGGATGAGGGGCAACGGCTGGTGGTCGCCCAGGGTGGGCGCGGCGGCCGCGGCAATATTCATTTTGCAACCGCCCGCAACCAGACACCCCGTATGGCCGAAAAAGGCGAACCCGGCCAGGAACTCACCCTGCGCCTGGGACTCAAATTGATCGCCGACATCGGCGTGGTCGGGGTACCCAATGCCGGCAAGTCGACCCTGCTGGCGGCCCTGACCAACGCCAAACCCAAGATTGCCGCCTATCCCTTCACTACGTTGCAGCCCAATCTGGGGGTGGCCGCGCTGGATGAGGAAACCAGCCTGGTGCTGGCCGATATCCCCGGCCTGATTGAGGGTGCCCACGAAGGCGTCGGCCTGGGCCACGATTTTCTGCGCCATATCCAGCGTACGCGCGTGCTGATCCATCTTTTGGATGGCATGGCCGAGGACCCGCTGGCCGACTTCGCCCAAATTAACACCGAGCTAGCCCTGTTTGATCCCGATCTGGCGGAGAAGCCCCAGGTGGTAGCGCTTAACAAGATGGATTTGCCCGATGTGCAGGCGCGCTGGCCGCAACTCAAGGCGGCCCTGATCGAGCGTGGCTATCAGCCCTTGGCGGTCTCAGCGGTCAGCGGCGAGAATACCCGCCAACTGCTGGGCAACGCTGCCCGCGCCCTGGCCGAGATGCCCGAAGAGGAGGTTATCGAACAGATCCCGGTTTATCGCCCAGAGGCCGACCCGCGCGAATTTGCGGTGCGCCGTGAGGGCGAGGGCTGGCGCGTCAGCGGGGTCTCCCTGGAGCGCGCCGCCGCCATGACTTACTGGGAGCACGCCCAATCGGTGCGCCGCTTCCAGCGCATCCTGCAGCGCCTGGGCGTAGGCGAAGCCCTGCGCGAAGAGGGCGTGGAGCACGGCGATACGATCTATATCGGCGAGTACGAATTAGAATGGCAGGATTGAGCCGCCGCGGCATCTTCGGCGGCACCTTTGATCCGCCGCACCTGGGCCACTTGATTCTGGCTGCCGAAGCGCGCTGGCAACTGGGTTTGGATGAAGTGCTTTTCGTGCTGACGGCCGATCCGCCCCACAAGCAGCACCGGAAGATCCTGGATGCGGAAATCCGCCTGGAGATGGTCGCCGCGGCGATTGAAGGCCAGCCGGGCTTTGGCATTTCACGCGTGGAAATTGACCGCCCGGGACCCCACTTTGTGCTCGATTCAATCGAGTTGCTGCGCCAGGCCTATCCCGGCGATGAGTTGGTTTATCTGATTGGCGGCGACTCCTTGCATAGCCTGCCGACCTGGCATCGCCCGCCCGATTTCCTGGCCGCGATAGACGCTTTGGGCGTCATGCGCCGGCCCGGCGACGAGATTGACCTGGCGGATTTACTGGACGAATTGCCGATCCTGCGTGAAAAGCTTGAGTTTATTGATGCGCCCTTGTTGGAGATTGCCTCGCGCGAGATCCGCGAGCGCGTTGCCGAAGGCGGCCACTATCGTTATTATCTACCCCCCGCCGTGTTTAAGTTAATCGAAGCCCGCGGCCTCTACCGCGCTTAGCCACGCCGCCGCGGCCACCAGTACAGCAACGTGCTGCCATCGGTGAAGCCCAGCGGCAGCAGCGCCCCCAGCGTAAAGACCAGCAAGTTGTCCAAAAAGGCAAAAGCCGCCACATAGGCGCCAGCCCCGCCGCCCGGCCAGAGGCGGCCTGCCAGCGCGCCGGCTGCCAGGGTTAGCAGCAGGCTGGCCAGCGGCCCGCCCAATGCGCGTTGGATGTGGGTCCGCGCGGGCAGCGGCGGCTCATCCTGCGGGTAGCGGCCCACCGCCAGCACATAGACCAGCAGCAAGCCATTCATCGGATAGCCGGCGGCCTTGCCCGCGACCCAGTGCCCAAAGTGGTGCCAGAATTCTGAGAACCAGTGGATCGCCGTGGCCGCCAGGCTAAATCCAAGGGCCGCCGACCAGTCCAGGCCCAGCGCCCGACCCATCGCCAGCAGCAGCACCCACAGCAGAACGCTGCTCCAGATCGCGTGGTAGCGTGCCCGCAAGCTGAAGCTCCGCCAGGTCAGGATATGAAAGCTGCGTTTGGATTTCATCTAGGGCTCCTGGAAGTAATCGTTCAGCAGAGGCTGGAGATCGGCATCACTGTGTTCAGCCAGTAGATCAAAGAAATCATCGGCGCTCACCAGCTGCCCGGCGTAGGTCTGGCCGTAATCGCGTAAGAAGGTAAAGAAGGCGTCGTCGCCGATCAGGTCGCGCAGCCCCTGAATAAACTGGGCCCCGCGCAGGTAGATCGCATTCACATAGGGGCGGAAGCCGTTGTGCGCATAAATGCTGCTATTGACCGCGCCCCGGGGATCCCACTGCTCCACCCGAAAAGCCCACCAACTTTCCACCAGTGCGGCGTTGAGCGACTCGTAATACAGCACTTCGCTATAGATCGCCAGGGCTTCATCCAGCCAGGGTTCATTGGCGGGGTCGTTGCCCACCAGGCCGTACCACCAATTATGCGCCACCTCGTGGGCAGTCAGCATGGGCAGAAAACTGATCGGATCGCCCGCGTAGCCCGCGAAATAGGCCGTATCCAGGAAGAATAGTTCGTCCGCTTCCATCCCGTCGGGAAATTCGGCGGCCACAAAACTCAAACCAGAGTGGGGATAGGGCCCGTAGAGGGGCGGGTAAATGGCGAGGGCCTGCTGGGCGGCCTCCAGCGCGACGGCGGCTGCCTCGCGGTACTGCGCATCGCTGTAGATCCGGATCGGGATGCCATCTTGCTCACCCTCGGTAAGCACATAATCCGGGCTGACCGACCAGACAAAGCGCCGCGCGTTCTGCAACATATAGTGTCCCGGCGCTATTTCGCCCGGTGCGGCCACCACCATCTCATCCCCATCCTCCACCGTGATGCTGACCATGAAATCGGCGCTTTCGTAGGCCAGGTGCTCGCCCGCGGCTCCCGCGGCGGGCAGCAGCCAGCCCCCATCCCGGCGTGGCGGCACGAAGGGATACCAGTCCACAAAGTGCGCCTGGCGTGCGCTGTAGCCCAGCGGCGCCCTCACGGCGGAAAGTACCAAGCTCCAATTCAATTCGATAGCAAGCACATCGCCCGCGTTCAGAGGTTCCGGCAATTGAACACTGAATTGATCGGCGCCAGGCTGTTGCTGGGCGATTAATGTTCCATTGAGATGCAGCGATTGAAGCTCAAATAGACCGCCAACTCGGTGGCCCTCGACGGCCAGCACGACCTCATCCAAGATCTCCGCGCTTTGGTTGAGATACAGAATCTGCTGCTGCACCTGGATGCGGTGTTCGCCGTAATGTAGCCTGACATCCAGGCTGTACTGGCTGCGCGCCAGGTCCTTATCCAAATCGCCGCTGGCGAAAGCCGGCGCGCTGCCGGCGTCCTCGGTGGCGGCAGCCAGTTCAATAACTTCGATGTGCGTAGCGGTGGGGGCGGCGCTGCTGGCCGTGGGGCTGCACGCGCTTAAGACTTGGAGCGCGGCCAGGCACCAGCCAAAGGTCTTCATGTGGCGGCGGTCAGCGCAAAGGAGCGCCGATGTTGGGCGCAGGGGCCGAGCTGGGCGATGGCCGCTCGGTGCCTGGCGGTGCCGTAGCCCTTGTGCGCGGCAAAGCCATAATCGGGAAAATCGTCGTTCAGGGCCACTAACTGGGCGTCGCGGGCGGTCTTGGCCAGTACCGAGGCCGCGGCGATGCTCAGGCTGCGCGCGTCGCCTTTGTAGAGCCAGGTCTGGGGAGTGGCTACTTCGGGAAGCGTCAAATAATCGATCAGCAAATGTCCCGGCGCCGGCAGCAAGCGCTCCAGCGCGCGGCCGGCCGCCAGCCGCGTGGCGGGCACGATGCCCAACTCATCAATTTCAGCGGCGCTGGCAAAACCCACCGTCCAGGCCCGTGCATGGCTTTTGATGCGCACAGCCCAATGCTCGCGCTCGCTGGGCAGCATTTCCTTTGAATCGCGTACGCCAGCCAGGTCCTGCTGCACTGCGCTTGTACAGGGCAGGATCACGGCCCCGGCATACACCGGGCCGGCCAGCGCGCCGCGCCCGGCTTCATCGATCCCGGCCACCGCCTCCACGCCCGCGGCCCACAGGGCGGCTTCGAAATCCAGGGTGGGCGCTGCGGGGATCAGGCTGGGATCAATGCGCGGCGGCATAATCCCCCCGGGCGGCCTTGCGCCGGATCTTGATCAGGTCCCAAAACATGTTCCAGCTGTCCTGCAGCGGCTGCACATGGCTGAATTCGTGGTAATACCAGTCAATCGGCAGTTCAGCGATGCGGTAGCCGCGCTGTTGGGCGATGTAGAGCACTTCAACGTCAAAGCTCCAGCCGTCCAATTGCTGGCGGCTGAACACGTCCTCCGCGGCTTGGGCGCTAAAGGATTTGAAGCCGCACTGGGTGTCCTGCAGGTCCGGCAGCGCCAACACGCGGATCAGCCAATTCATCAGGCGTCCGCCCACATGGCGGTACTCCGGCTCGTTGTGGCGCTTGGCGCCGGGGGCCTCACGCGAAGCGATGGCGATATCGGCTTGGTCCAGCTTGGGTGGAAAGAAGCGGTTTATCTCGCTGACCGGCATGGATAAATCGGCGTCCAGCATCATGCGCCACTCGCCCTGGGCGGCCAGCATCCCCGCGCGCACCGCGGCACCCTTGCCCTTGGCGGACTGCAGCACCTGGAACCCCGCGTGTGCCTTGGCGAAGGCGCTGGCCAGCGCGTGAGTGTTATCCGTGCTGCCGTTCTCAACGATTAAGACTTCCCAGGTGTAGCTCTGGCCCTTGAGAAAGCCGCTGAGCTGCTCCAAGGTATTGGGCAGGCGGCTGGCTTCGTTATAGGCCGGGACAATCAGGGATAAAAAGGGCGCGGACACAGGCGGATTATACGGTATGGTCCCCGGCGAAAAAGCCAAAAAAAGCCGCGTGATATACTGCCGCGATGCGAGCCTTAATCCAGCGCGTACGCCACGGGGCGGTGACGATCGATGGCGCTAGCAAAGCCGAAATCGAGCTTGGGCTGGTGATCCTGCTGGGGGTGGGGCCCCAGGATGGTGAAGCGCAAGCGGCCTACCTGACTGAGAAGATCGCCAATTTGCGCATTTTTGAAGATCAGGAGGGCAAGATGAACCACTCGTTGCTGGATGCCGGCGGCAGCGCGATTGTGGTTTCGCAGTTCACCTTGTACGCGGACACTGCCAAGGGCCGCCGGCCCTCCTTTGTGGGCGCCGCGCCGCCCGAACAGGCTGCTCCCCTGGTCGAGCGCTTTGCTGAGTTGCTGCGTCAGCAAGGCGTGCCCACCCAGACCGGTGAATTCGGCGCCCACATGCGGGTGGATATCAGCAATGATGGTCCGGTCACGATCTGGTTGGAGAAAGAGTGATTGGTGAAAAGGGAACAGTGATCAAGTCGGAAACTGATTGGTGATAAGTCAATTATCCTCAGTTACCAGTT
>OMJR01000153.1 GCA_900299355.1 Anaerolineaceae bacterium | reverse complement strand
GAAGGCGGCCTGACCGTCGGCGCGGGCGTAATCACCGAGATTTTGGAATAAGGATATGGCTTCCAAGCAAAAAATTCGCATCCGCCTCAAGGCCTACGATCACCGTGTGATCGACCAATCGGCCAAACGCATTGTGGAAACCGCCGAGCGCACTGGCGCTCGCGTGGTTGGCCCGGTGCCGCTGCCGACGAAACGCGAACTGTTCACCGTGCGCCGCTCGCCCTTTATTGATAAGGACTCGCAGGAGCACTTTGAAATTCGCACGCACAACCGCTTGATCGATGTGCTGGACCCGGATTCAAAGACCATCGATATGCTGATGCGCTTGAATCTGCCGGCCGGTGTGGATATCGAAATTAAGATCTAGCGAATTTTGCTTGGACTTCGAAGCGTAAAATCGACAATGCGCTTCGATCAGGCGGCGTAAGAGTCGCTCTGGCGGGAACGAGGAGTTTCCCCAGGCCGATTGACTGCTCCGCTGCGGGATGATGCGGTCTTGCCCGATCGACAGTCCCAGGAAATAGGAGAAAACAAACGATGTTTAAAGGGCTTATTGGCAAGAAAATCGGCATGACCCAGATTTTCGATGAAAGCGGTGCGGCCGTTCCGGTCACACTCATCGAAGCTGGGCCGTGTGTTGTTACCCAGGTGCGCACCCCCGATACCGACGGCTATAGCGCGGTACAGCTCGGCTTTGGCGATGTGCGCCCCAAGCTGCTCACCGGTGGCCAACTGGGCCACCTGAACCGCACCAGCGCCCCGAACCTGCGCTACCTGCGGGAGTTCCGCTCCAAATCGCACGAATTGAAAGAAGGCGACCAGGTCACCGTGGAAGGTTTCGAAGTGGGTGACCGCGTGGATATCGGTGGCGTCAGCAAAGGCAAGGGTTTTGCCGGTGCGATGAAGCGCCACGGTTTCGGCGGTGGCCCGATTACGCACGGCCAGTCTGACCGCCAGCGCTCGGTTGGCTCGATTGGCGCCACCACCACGCCCGGTCGTGTCTTCAAAGGCAAGCGTATGCCGGGCCGCATGGGCAATGCCCGCAAGACCTCGCAGAACATCAAGATCGCGCTGGTGGATGTGGAGCGCAATCTGATTGGCGTGCGCGGCTCGGTGCCGGGCGGCAAAGGCTCAATTGTTACCATTCGGGAGGCCCGCAAGGCTTAAGCCCGAGCGTGGAAGATACGATGAAATTAGACGTTTACGACATCAAAGGCAAGAAGCTCGATAAACAGGCCGATTTACCGGCCAAGATTTTCGAGGCGCCGATTAACGTGGACCTGATGCACCAGGCCTACACCCGCCAGATGGCCAATGCCCGCGCCGGCACGCACAAGACCAAGTATCGCAGCGAGGTCAGCGGCGGCGGGCGCAAGCCCTGGCGCCAAAAAGGCACCGGCCGCGCTCGCCAGGGTTCCACCCGGGCGGCGCAGTGGGTGGGTGGTGGCCGCGTGCATACGCCGCTGCCGCGCGATTACAGCCAGAAGATGAACAAGAAGATGCGCCGCGCTGCGCTGCGTTCCGCGCTCTCCGCCAAGGCGGCCGAGCAGGAAATCGTGGTGGTGGATAGCTTGGCTATGGACGAGGTGAAAACCCGCCTGTTGCAGGAATCGCTGGGCAAGCTGGCCGGTGAAGGCAGCGCGCTGCTGGTGCTGGGCCAAAAGGACGAGGCCTATGCCGGCGTCTACAAGGCGGCCCGCAACCTGGATGGCGCCAAGACCCTGCTGGCCAACTACCTGAACGTGCGCGATCTGCTGAGCTACGACAAGCTGATCCTGCCGCTGGATGCGCTGGAAACAATCAAGGCGTACCTGGGCTAGGCACGGATAGGAAGCAATTATGACTGTATACGACGTATTGAAGCGACCGATCATCACCGAAAAGTCCAGCTTCCAGAACGCGAAGCTGAACCAGGTGGCTTTTGAAGTGGATATGGATGCCACCAAGCCGATGATTAAGGACGCGGTTGAATTTTTGTTTGATGTAACTGTTGAGCGTGTCAATGTGAGCGTTGCTCCCGCTAAGCGCACCCGCCGCTGGCAAAGCCGGCGGGTCAAGGTGCGCCGCAGCGCCTATAAAAAGGCGATTGTGACCCTAGCGGCATTTAACACGATTGACATCTTCGAAGGTGTGAAGTAATGGCAGTCAAGAAATACAAACCGACTAGCCCCGGCCGCCGGGATATGACCAGCAACAGCTTCCAGGAGATTACCTCCAAGAAGCCGGAAAAGACGCTGATCGCCAAGAAGAATAAATCGCGCGGCGGCCGCAACGGCCAGGGCAAGGTGACCGTTCGCCATCGCGGCGGCGGGCACAAGCAGCGCCATCGCATTGTGGATTTCAAGCGCGATAAGCGCGATATCCCGGCCAAGGTCGCTTCGATTGATTACGATCCGGGCCGCTCGGCCAACCTGGCCCTGCTGCACTATGCCGATGGCGAGAAGCGCTACATCCTGGCCCCGGTGGGCCTGCAGGTGGGCGATACGGTCATCGCTGGTGAAGATGCGGACATTGCGCCCGGCAACAGCTTGCCGATTGCCAATATCCCCACCGGCACGATGATCCACAACATTGAGATGAAGGAAGGCAAGGGCGGCCAGATGGTGCGCTCTGCCGGCGCCGCGGCGCAGCTGAATGCGAAGGAAGGTGACTACGCCCAAATTCGTATGCCCTCCGGTGAGGTGCGCCTCATCCGCCAGGGTTGCTACGCCACGATTGGCCAGGTCGGCAATGTCGATCACGCCAATGTGCGCCTGGGCAAGGCCGGCCGCAAGCGCCACCGCGGCATCCGCCCGACGGTGCGTGGTTCGGCCATGTCGCCCAAGGACCACCCGCACGGCGGCGGTGAAGGCCGCTCGCCGATCGGTATGGCCAGCCCGAAGAGCCCCTGGGGCAAGCCGACCCTGGGCAAGAAGACGCGCAAGAACAAGCAAACTGACAAGTACATCGTCCGCCAGCGCCGCAAGAAGCGCAAGAAGCGCTAAAGGACGGGAGTAGATAGATTATGGGACGTTCGCTGAAAAAAGGGCCTTTCGTAGAGCCCAAACTGTTGAAGAAGATCGAAGCGATGAACGAGCGCAAGGAAAAGAAGGTCGTTCGCACCTGGAGCCGCGCTAGCCAGATCTTCCCCCAGATGGTGGGCCACACCATCGCCGTGCATGATGGTCGCCGCCATGTGCCGATCTACATCACGGAGAACATGGTTGGCCATCGCCTGGGCGAATTTGCGCCGACGCGCACCTTCCGCGGCCACGTGATCGAGCGCAAAACGCGCGTCGGTGGTGGTGACTAAGCATGGCCACTGATATCAAAGCCCATGCCCGCCGCATCCCGATCTCGGCGCAGAAAGTGCGCCTGGTGATCGATTTGGTGCGCGGCAAGGACGTGCAGAACGCGCTTGACGTGTTGAAGTTCACCCCCAACCGGGCGGCGAAGCCGGTGGCCAAGCTGTTGAATTCGGCCATCGCCAATGCCGAGAACAACATGGGCATTCCGCGCAACGAATTGTATGTCCACCAGATCATGGCGGATGAAGCGCCGACCCGCAAGTGGCGCCGCTTTGGCGCCCGCGGCCGCTTCAAGCCCTGGCTGCGGCGTTCTTCGCACATTACGGTTGTTTTACGCGAGCGCGAAGGCGCTCAGGTAGGTTAGGAGTTTTTATGGGTCGCAAAGTTAACCCCGTCGGTTTTCGCCTGAAGGTCAATAAGACCTGGGAAGGCCGCTGGTTCGCCGAGGGCAAGGATTACGTGGATCGCCTGCATCAGGATTTCGAGATCCGCGACATGATCCGCAAGTCTGCCCCGCGCGCCGGCATCTCCCGGATTGAGATCGAGCGCTTCGCCGGCAACGTGAACATTACGGTGCACACGGCCAAGCCTGGCATTCTGATCGGCCGCAAGGGCGAAAATGTGAAGGTGCTGCGCAAGGACCTGGAAACCCTGGTGGGGATCCAGATTGATCTGGATATCAAAGAGATCAAGGATCCCGATTTGGACGCGCAGCTGGTGGCGGAAAACATTGCCGATCAATTGGTGCGCCGCATCAGTTACCGCCGCGCCATCAACCGCGCGCTGCAGCAATCCATGCGCGCCGGCGCCGAGGGCATCAAGATCGAAGTTGCCGGGCGCCTGGGCGGTTCCGATATGTCTCGCCGGGTATGGATGCGCGAAGGTCGGGTGCCGCTGCACACGCTGCGCGCCGATATCGATTACGCCGTGGCTGAAGCAGTTACCACATTCAGCGTGATTGGCGTGAAGGTGTGGGTCTATCGCGGCGAAATCCTGCCGGAAGCCGAGCAGGAACCGGAAAGCAGCGAAGGGGTCTACGTCAGCGAATAAGCGCTGGCGCGAACGAATAGGATGATGTCATTATGATGATGCCGAAACGATTTAAATATCCGAAGATGCATCGTGGCCGCATGCGGGGCAAAGCCCAGCGCGGCAATGCGGTGCACTTTGGTGAATTTGGACTGCAATCCCTGGAGCCGGGCTGGATTTCCGGCCGCCAAATCGAGGCCGCCCGCCGCGCGATTGTGCGTGAGGCGCGCCGCCGCGGTAAGGTGTGGATTCGCATTTTCCCCGACAAGCCGATCACCCAGCGTGCCGCTGAGACCCGCATGGGTAAGGGTAAAGGCAACGTGGAATACCACGCCGCCGTAGTTAAGCCCGGCCGCGTCCTCTTTGAGGTGAGTGGTATGCCCGAAGAAGTCGCCATGGAAGCTTTGCGCCTGGCATCCCACAAACTGTCTGTGCGCACCAAGGTGATTGGCCGCACCGAATTCTTGAGCGAGTAAGGTCATGAAAGCTGAAGAGATTCGCGAACTGAGTATTGACAAGATCCAGGACGAGCTGGACGACGCCCGCGAGGAATTGATGCGCATGCGTTTCCAGCGCGCCACGGGTGAGCTGACCAACCACAATCTTCCCGGGGAGACCCGCAAGAGGATCGCTCGCCTGATGACTGTGTTGAATGAAAAGCGCGCTGCGCAGCAAACAGAAGGTGAAGCATGAACAACCGACGACGCGTTGAAGGCATCGTGACCAGCAATAAGATGGAGAAGACCGTGGTGGTGCAAACCACGCGCACCTTCCGCCACCCGCTGTATGGCAAGGTGGTGCAGGCCAACCGCAAGCTGGTTGCCCATGATGAATTGGGTGCCGGGGTAGGCGACGAAGTGCGCCTGGTGGAAAGCCGCCCGCTCTCCAAGACCAAGCGCTGGGTGGTGCAGGAGATCCTGCAAAAGGAAGAGCACCTTGAGGTGACCGAATGATTCAATCCGAATCGCGTCTGCGCGTGGCCGATAATACCGGCGCGCGTGAACTGCTGGTGATCCAGGTGCAGGGCGGCACCAAACGCCGCTATGCCCGTATTGGCGACATCGTCACCGCAACGGTGAAGGCCGCCACCCCGCAGGGTTCGGTGAGCAAGAGCGAAGTGGTACGCGCCGTGATCGTCCGCACCGCCAAGGAATGGCGCCGCGAGGATGGTTCCTACATCCGCTTCGACGACAACGCGGCCGTGATCCTGGATGGCGCCACCAGCAACCCGCGCGGCACCCGCATCTTTGGGCCGGTGGCGCGTGAATTGCGCGAGCGCGGTTTCACCCGCATTCTGTCGCTGGCGCCGGAAGTGCTGTAAGGCGAGGAGTAAAGAGAGTGGCAACAAAAATTCGTAAAGGCGATACCGTGGAAGTGATCAGCGGCCGCGCGGTGGATAAAGGCAAGCGCGGCGAGGTGATCAAGATCCTGCCGAAGGCTAATCGCGTGGTGGTGCAGGGTGTCAACATCCGGAAAAAGCACCAGCGCCAGATGCAGACCCAGGGCCGCACGGTGAATCCTGGCATTATTGAGTTCGAAGCGTCCGTTCATCTGTCCAACGTGATGTTGGTGTGTCCGAAGTGCGGCAAGCCCGCGCGCGTCGGCATCCACCGTGACGAGGATGGCGCAGCCCACCGCATGTGCAAACAATGCGGCAAAGAGATGGATTAGGGCAAGGAGTTTATTGAATGGCTCATCATATGAAGACGCGGTACCAGAAGGAAATTGTGCCCGCCCTGCAGAAAATGCTGGGTCTGGACAATGTGATGGAAGTGCCGCGCATGCAAAAAATTGTGCTGAACATCGGCGTGGGCGAAGCGATTGATAACGCCAAGGCGCTTGATTCGGCCGTCGAGGATCTGACCATCATTGCCGGCCAGCAGCCTGTGATTACCCTGGCTCGCAAGAGCGTGGCGAACTTCAAGCTGCGTGAGGGCAAGGCAATTGGCACCAAGGTCACCCTGCGCGGCGAGCGCATGTGGTCTTTCTTCGACCGCTTGGTCAGCCTGGCCCTGCCGCGTGTGCGCGACTTCCGCGGGATTTCCCCGGACTCGTTTGACGGCCGCGGCAACTACACGCTGGGCTTCAATGAGCAACTGGTCTTCCCCGAGATCCAGTATGACAGCATTGACCAGGTTCGCGGCTTGGAAGTGACGATTGTGACCAGTGCACGAACAGACGATGAGGGACGAGCCCTTCTGCAACTAATGGGTATGCCCTTCACGAGAGAAGGTTAGTATGGCGAAAAAATCAATGGTTACGCGCGAAACGCGCCGTAAGTACCAAACCCGATTGCGCAACCGCTGCAAAATCTGCGGTCGCCCGCGCGGCTACATCCGCCGCTTTGGCCTGTGCCGCATCTGCTTCCGCGAGAAAGCACTCGAAGGCAAAATCCCGGGCGTGGTGAAAGCGTCCTGGTAGGCGCGTGGAGGAATACTGATGTCTTTTTCTGATCCTATCGCCGATATGCTGACCCGCATTCGCAACGCCGTGATGGCCGGCCACATGTTGGTAGCCATGCCCAGCTCCAAGCTGAAGGCGTCGATTGCGGAGATTTTGAAGCAAGAAGGCTTCATTGACGATTACGAAGTGGTAGAGGCCGAGGAAACCGGTTTCAAAGTGCTGCGTATTTCCCTGAAGTACATGGGTGAACGCCGCGATCGAAAGCCGGTCATCTCTGGTCTGGAACGGGTGAGTAAGCCCGGCCGCCGTATTTATGCCAAGCGCAGCGAAATCCCCTGGGTGCTCTCCGGCCTGGGTGTGGCGATTGTGTCCACCCCCAAAGGCGTGATGAGTGGCCAGCGGGCGCGCCAGCTGGGCGTCGGCGGCGAAATTTTGTGCAAGGTTTGGTAAGCCCGGCCGGCTTTTTTGGAGGTTTAGACGTGTCTCGAGTTGGACGAATGCCAGTTGAAATCCCCTCCGGTGTGGAGGTGTCGATCAACGGCAACGAAGTTAAAGTGAAAGGCCCAAAGGGCGAACTGACCCGCAGCTTTCCGGCGGTGGTGAGCTTCAAGCAGGAGGACGGCAACCTGATGGTTGAGCGCACTTCGGATGAGAAGTTCACCCGCTCCATGCATGGGACCGCGCGCGCGATCCTCAACAATATGGTTGAGGGCGTGAACCAGGGGTTCACCCGCACGCTGGAAGTGCACGGGGTGGGCTACCGCGCTGAAATGAAGGGCAAGACCCTGGTGTTGAACGTTGGCTATTCCCACCCGGTGGAGATGGAGCCCGATGAGGGCATCAGCTTTGAAGTGGCCGACAACGGCGACATCAAAGTGTTGAGCCACGACAAGGAACTGGTCGGCGAGATCGCGGCGCGCATTCGCAAGGTGCGCCCACCGGAGCCCTATAAGGGCAAAGGCATCCGCTACCAGGGCGAATATGTGCGCCGCAAGGCTGGTAAAGCCGGCAAAGCGGCTTAGTGTTTGAGGATTTGACTTATGAGTAAGAAATCACGAGCGCAGGCTCGCAAGAAGCGCCACTTCCGGGTGCGCCGCACGATTAGCGGCACGGCTGGGAAACCGCGCCTGAATGTCTTCCGCAGCCTGACGGACATCTACGCCCAACTCATCGACGATGAAGCCGGCCACACCCTGGTGTCGGCCTCCAGCATCGACGGCCAGTTGCGCAAATCGATGAAGGGCAAGAACAAAACCGAACAGGCTCGCGCAGTGGGCGAGGAATTGGCCAAGCGCGCCCAGGACCAGGGCATAAAAGCCGTGGTGTTTGACCGCGGCGGCTTCCGCTTTGCGGGGCGCGTGAAAGCGCTGGCCGATGGCGCCCGTGAAGAAGGCCTGGAGTTTTAGTCAGGAGCTATTATGAGTGATTATCAGGGCTCAGATTTTGAGCGCGAGTTAGAAGAAAAGACGATCGAAATCCGCCGCGTGGCCAAAGTGGTCAAAGGTGGTCGCCGCTTCGCTTTCCGCGTGACCGTGGTGGTCGGCGATGGCAGCGGGCGCGTGGGCGCTGGAGTTGGCAAAGCCAACACGGTGCCGGATGCGATCCAGAAAGCCACCGGGCGGGCCAAGAAGAGCCTGCGCCGTATGAATGTATATGGCAGCACGATCCCGCACCAGACCATCGGCCAAGTCGGTGGTTCGCGCGTGCTGCTGAAGCCGGCTTCGCCCGGTACCGGCGTAATCGCCGGCGGCGGTGTGCGCGCGGTGATGCAGGCGGTAGGCATTCAGGACATCCTGACCAAATCGCTGGGCAGCGCCAATATCCACAATGTGGTGATGGCCACCATGGATGCGCTCGACAAGCTGAAATCGGTGGACGAGCAGGCTATGCTGCGCGGCAAGGAAGTCAAGGAATTGGTGCCCTTCTGGGAACGAGGACAGAAGAATGGCAGCTAAGAAAGACGGCAAGCAAGTAAAGGTTACCCTGGTGCGCAGCGTCATTGGCACCACGGAACGCCAGCGCGGTACCGTGCGGGCCCTGGGCTTGCGCAAGATCCGCCAGACTGTGACCCACACCGACACCCCGGTGCTACGCGGCATGCTCGATCGCGTAAGCCACCTGGTTGAAGTGGAAGAGGCTAAGTAAGATGAAGTTGCATGATTTGAAACCGAACGAAGGCAAGAAGAAACGCCGCACCCGTGTGGGGCGGGGCATTGCCGCCGGTCGGGGCAAGACCGCTGGCCGCGGCACCAAGGGCCAGGGCGCCCGCACCGGCAGTGGTCCCGGCCTCTACCATCAGGGCGGCAACCTGCCTTTCTTCCGCCGCCTGCCTTTCAAGCGCGGTTTTACCCCCCCGAACCGGTTGATCTATAACGAGATCAATGTGGATGAGCTGGGTGATTTCAAAGCCGATAGCGAAGTATCCCCCAAGACGCTGGGTGAGGCCCGCATGCTGCGCAAGCGGACCAAGCTGGTGGTGATCCTGGGGCGCGGCGAAATTGACAAACCGCTGAAGGTTCGTGCCCACCGTGTGTCCGCCACGGCCAAGAAGAAGATCGAGGCCGCCGGCGGTTCCGTGGAGATTATTGAATGAGACGTTCTGCCGTCCGCTACCTTTGGTCCGCCCCGGACCTGCGCCGAAAAATCCTGATCACAATCGGGATTTTGGTGCTGTACCGCTTTGTTGCCCACGTTCCTGTCCCGGGTGTCAATCGTGACGTCATTACCGGCCTGGCCAACAGCGGCACAGCCGCCGGCACCCTGGTAGGCCTGATCGACTTGATCTCGGGCGGCACGCTGTTGAATTTCTCCGTGTTGGCGATGGGTGTGTATCCCTACATTACCGCCCAGATTATCCTGCAGTTGTTGGTGCCAATCATCCCTTCGCTGCAGGCGCGCATGGAAGAAGACCCGCGCGAGGGCCGCAAGTGGATGGAACGCTGGACCTATATCCTCTCGATCCCAATGGCGGCGCTAACGGCCATCGGGCAGATTAACATCTTCTCGACCCTGGCGGGTGCCCAGGTGATTGAGGGCTTTGGCCTCACCGGGCCCAATGCGCTTGGTTCGTTCACGATCATCATCAGCATGACCGCGGGCACCATGTTCGCGATTTGGCTGGGCGAATTGATCTCCGAGTACGGTATCCGCAATCAAGGCCTCTCGCTGATCATCTTCGCCGGCATCATCGCCCGCATTCCGGCTAACCTGGCCCAGATGGCGACGGGCGCTTTGTCGCCCGTGCTGAGCATTAGCTTGATTGTGCTAATCATGATCCTCACAATCTTCGTGATTGTGTATGTGCAGCAAGGCCGCCGCAACGTGCCGGTTATGTATCCCGGTCGCCGCGTGGGTAATCGCATGTCCATGCCGGTGAAGGGCACCCTGCCGTTGATGGTGAATATGGCCGGCATGATCCCGCTGATTTTTGGTCAGGCGCTGCTGCAACTGCCATCCATCATGGCCAGTTTCTTTATCAACTCGGATACGGTCTGGGTGGCCAGGCTGGCCAGTCGGGCTCAATCCCTGTTTGACCCCAATGCGGGTTGGTACTGGCTGTTCTACTTCTTGATGGTAGTCGCCTTTTCATTCTTCTATACCGACGTGTTGTTCGCCCAGCAGAACTACGGCGAGAACTTGAAGCGCGCGGGTGCGCAAATCCCCGGCGTCAGCCGCGGGGCGCCCACCCAGCGCTACCTTACGCGTGTGCTTCGGCGCATTACGCTGCCGGGTGCTTTGTTCCTCGGTACGATCGCGGTCCTGCCCTACCTGGTGACGATCGCGTTCCCCTTCCTCAGCGCAGCCGGTGGCGGCCAGAGCAGCCTGTTCCTGGTTAGCTCCTCGGGCTTGCTGATTGTGGTGGGTACCGTGCGCGAAACGTTCTTCAACATTGATGCGGAACTCAAGCTGCACGGTTACGAAGAATCGCTGTTAGTGCGCTAAGAGGCGCTGTGTGCGACTGTATATTGTCTTATTAGGACCACCTGGGGCCGGCAAAGGCACCCAGGCTGAAAGATTATCCAAGGCGCGGGGCATTGCCCACGTGTCTTCAGGTGACATCTTTCGCGAGAACATTAAAAACCAAACAGAACTCGGAACGCAGGTGAAGGACATCCTTGACCGGGGTGACCTGGTGCTGGATGACCTGACCATCGCGATGATCCGAGATCGCCTGAAACGGGCGGATTGCGAAATGGGCGCCGTGTTGGATGGCTTTCCGCGTAACCCGGCCCAAGCCGATGCGCTGGAGGTGATGCTGGCCGAATTCGACGGGCAGGTGGATGTGGTTCCCTACATCCAGGTGCCGCGCGACGAATTGATCAGTCGCCTCAGCGGTCGTTGGACCTGCCGGGCGGAAGGCCACATCTTCCACGCGACTTTCAATCCCCCCCAAGTGGAGGGCGTTTGCGACCATGACGGTTCGGAACTCTACCAGCGCGAAGATGACAAGCGCGAAACGGTGGAGCGCCGCATCAGTGTTTACCTGGAGCAAACCGCCCCGTTGATCGACTACTACCGCGGCAAAGGTAAGCTGGTCGAAATCGACGGCAACCAGGCGATTGATGCGGTCACCAGTGACCTGCTGGCAGCGATGCCGGAACAAGGGGACTGACCATGACCTGGGACCGTGACATCGTGCTGAAGTCGGCTCCGGAGATCGAGATCATGCAGCAGGGCGGGCGCATTAACGCCATGGCGCTGGATGCAGTGCGCAAGCACATCCAACCGGGCGTAACCACCGCCGCGCTGGACAAGATCGCCGAAGAGCTGATACGTGACCACGGCGGGATCCCGTCCTTCTTGAACTACCCGGGACCGTATCCCTATCCGGCCACGATCAACGCCAGCATCAACGAGGAAATGGTTCACGGCTTGCCGTCCAAGCGTGAACTGCGTGATGGCGACATCATCTCGATTGACTGCGGCACCACCTATGAGGGCTTCGTGGCTGATTCGGCCTTCACCATGGGGGTGGGTGAGATCAGCGAGGATGCCCAGCATTTGCTGGATGTCACCCGCGAGGCGCTGGAGATCGGCATTGAGAAGATGGTGGCCGGCAACCATGTCGGCGACGTCTCAGCTGCGATCCAGGCGCATGTGGAAGGCAACGGCTACCACGTGCCGCGCGAATACTCCGGACACGGGGTGGGGCGCAAAATGCACGAGGGGCCGCAGGTGCTCAACTATGGCCTGCCCGGCCGCGGCCTGGTGCTGCGACCCGGCGTGACCATCGCCCTGGAGCCGATGGTTTTGGTGGGGACCCACCGCACCCGAGTTCTGCCCGACCGTTGGACGGTGGCCTCTGCGGATGGCTCGCTGACCGCTCATTTTGAGCACAGCGTGGCTGTCACTGAAGGTGAGCCACTGATCCTGACCAAGCTCTAGCGGTCTGGACGAATGTTAAAAGTAACGATATAATCGTAACTTTGGCTGCGCAAGCACCAAAGTTGAAGGAGTTTGTAGTATGAAGGTTTCGGCCTCAATCAAAAAGCGATGTGCCCGCTGCAAAGTAGTTAAGCGCAAGGGCCGGCTTTACATTATTTGTGACAACCCCAAGCACAAGCAGCGACAAGGCTGAGGTGACGGTTTATGGCACGTATTGAAGGCGTTGACCTGCCCCGCGATAAACGCGTGGAAGTAGGTCTCACATACATCTACGGCATTGGCTTGAAGACGTCGCAGAAGATTCTGGTGGATGCGGATATCAATCCGGATACCCGCATTCAGGATCTGACCGACGACGAAGTGAGCCGCTTGCGCGAATACATCACGAAGAACCTCCAGGTGGAAGGTGACCTGCGCCGCGAAGTGCAGATGAACATCAAGCGCCTGATGGAGATTGGTTCGTATCGCGGCTTGCGCCACCGTCGCAGCCTGCCGGTGCGCGGCCAAAAGACCCGCACCAAT
>OMJR01000152.1 GCA_900299355.1 Anaerolineaceae bacterium | reverse complement strand
GAAGCAATCATTTTTCAAACACCTCAAAATAACCTCGGTCCAATTCGTCGTCGGATAGGTGGGCGTAGCGCTGGGTGACCTGGATATTTTTGTGGCGGGCAAGCTCCTGGGCCAGCTTCAGGTTGCCGCCAGATGCGCGCAATACAGTGGTAACGAAGTAATGGCGGAAAGAGTGGGGGGTGATGCTGCCGACGGCCTCCTCGCCCAGACCTTCCTTGACCCGCTGGCTGATGATATTGCGCCCGGTGGTGGTGGTAATCGGCTTGACCTTGCTGCCGGCGCCGCGGTCGTGGCGCGCAAAGACCGGCAAAGCGCGCAGGGCACGGCCGGAACCGCCATCCAGCTCGGCGCGCGCGTTCAGATAGGCCTTCAGCGCCTGCAGCGAGCGGCTGCTGAAGCGCACTACGGCTTGCTTGTCGCCCTTGCCGATGATGACTGCTTTGCCCTCATTCCAGTCGATATCGCCGCGGCGCAACCCGCAGGCTTCGTGCACGCGCAATCCGGTATCCGCCAGCGTAATCATGAAAGCGCGGTCGCGCAGGTTGCGCAGGCGCTCGTCCGCTTCCTCCACCGGTGACTGGACCAGGTTATCGGCGTAGTCCAGCACATCCTGGATGGCGTCACGCGGGAATTGCGGCAGCCGCACGCCGGGGCGCCGGGCGCGCTGCTTGATCAGCATCTTCACACGCGGCAGGCTGGGGTCCGCCAAACCCTCGGCGGCCAGGTAATCGTAGAAGCCGGAGACGGCGGTGAGGTAGAGGCGCTCGGTGGCGGGGGCGTAATCCTTGAGGGCGATGGCAAACCAAGCCACGGCGTCCTCGCTGAGGGCGTCGAGGCGCTCCTCCTCGGGTGCGATTCCCTCGTCCTGCAGCGTCTCTATAAATGAAGAGAGCGCGTTGCCGTAGGTACGAGCGGTGTTTTGGGAGCGGGCCAGCCGCACGCTATCCAGGTAGGCGGCGACCGCGCTTTGTATATCGATGTCGGAGTGGCTTTGCATGCTCGAAAGTATAGGGGCGGGCCTAAGTTATCGCAAGCATTCTAGCATCTGAACGGTAAAATGGGAACGCAATTTGAGCCTTGGAGGCACTATGACAGAGAAAGCAGTTTTTGGCGCGGGTTGTTTTTGGGGCGTGGAGCATGCCTTCAACCAGCAGGACGGCGTGATTGAGGCGGTATCGGGCTTTATGGGCGGCGAGGTGGATAATCCCAGCTACCAGCAGGTGTGCACCGGCGAGACTGGCCACGTGGAAGTGGTGCAAGTGACCTATGACCCACAGCAAATCAGCTATGCGCAGCTGCTGGACGTGTTCTGGGGCGTGCATGACCCTACGCAGCTCAACCGCCAGGGACCCGATATCGGCGAGCAATATCGCTCGGTAGTCTTCTTTAATAATGAGGAGCAGAAGCAGCAGGCGGAAGCCAGCAAGCAGGCGCTGGTGGCCAGCGGGCGCTATCCGCGCCAGGTGGTGACCACGATTGAGCCGGCTGGCGATTTCTACCGCGCCGAGGAATATCACCAGCATTATTACGAAAAGATGGGCTGGAAGTAGGCACAGAGGCCCACTCAAGGCGGATTAGCCGTCTGACATAATGATTATGTTAATTATACTTATCGAAAGCATACTGATGTCCTGTTTCCCCTACTAGGCTGGGCATAGCTTGAGTCTTTGCCAATGATTATCTGAAAGGAACGAAGCCTTTCAGGGCGGAGACACTACATAAAGGCTCGAGTGCACAAACCCCTGCCCTCCCCCAGCACATGGGAAGTACTCTACGCTTGTCATTCCGAGCGAGCGGCGAAGCCGCGACGAGGAAATCCTAAACACATAGGTTCGCCAGCCAGCTTGCTGGTAGGCTATCGCCACAGGAATTCCTCGTCGGTCCTACGGCCCTCGCTCGGAATGACAAGGTAAGGGAGGTAAGGTAGCAGAGGTAAGGGACGTACGGCGCCGGACTAGCTAACCTGCTCGCTGCTTGGCCAGCTGAATCAGCCGCCGCAACTCCTGTTGACCTTCATCGTCCACTTCCGAGAACTTCACATGCCGGTCGCCCGCCGCCCTTGCCTTCGAGCTTGAGCACTTGGCTGTCCTCAGCCGTAATATGGTGCAAATAGACGATGCAGTAGCCCTTTTCGCTGGGTTGGAAGCCACACACGACTTTATTCGTGCCGCCAAGCGAGTAGAGCACATTCTGCACGGCCTTGCCGCCGTACAGGTTCTCATCGGCTTCGGGCAGCTCCTCGCGCACTATGGCGCGCAGGCGGCGGGCGACCGCGGCCACTGGCTGCGGCTGGCTGGCCAGCATCTCCTCAATCGTCATGACCCCATTCTAATACCTGGCCTTCGCTTTCATAAGAAAGCCGTAAAAGGCCGCGTCTAGGGATTACCACGGACCGGTGATTCATGTACAATGGGCGTTGGCTCCATCCGAGCCTTTTTTAGTTAATTAGACCCCCGTGAGGGGCCTATAGGAGTCTTTTCTTGGAAGAAGGTTTGAGTTTTAGTTCGTTGCTGATTGTGGCCACGGCCGCATTCTTTGTCCCCATTATTCTTGCCCGCCTGCCCGCAGTGCCCATCGTTGTAGGTGAAATCCTGGTCGGTATCGCTATCGGCCGTTCCGGGTTCGACCTGGTGCAGCACGGCGACGTCAGCCTGGAAATCCTTTCCGAAATCGGCTTTGCCTTTCTGATGTTCCTCTCCGGCCTGGAGATTGACTTCAGCATTCTCAATCGCGGTAAAACGCCCACTGTGGACGGTAAGAAGCAGCCTTCCCTGCTGTCGACGGCAGTGCTCAGCTTTGTGGCGACCCTGCTGATTGCGGTGCCCATCGGCTTTGCCCTCGCCTACTTTGGCCTGGTCGAGGACCCCTGGATGATTGCCTTCATCCTCTCGGCCACCTCGCTGGGCGTGGTGGTCCCGGTCCTTAAGCAGAGCGGGCTGAACACCACCAACTTTGGCCAATCGGTGCTGTTGGGCGCCTTGCTGGCAGATTTTGTGACCATGCTGATGATTACGGTGTACGCCACGCTGTATTCCACCGGCCTGACCCTTGAAATTCTGCTCATTGGCATCCTGTTTATCGCCTTCCTGTTCACCTACCGCCTCGGCATTTCCCAAATCCGCCGCCCGGTGGTGCGCCGCCTGATTGAGCGCTTGGAGTTCGCCACCTCGCAAATCAAGGTGCGCGGTTCACTGGCCCTGATGCTGGCCTTCGTGGCCCTGGCGCAGCTGGTCGACGTGGAGTTGATTCTGGGCGCCTTCCTGGCCGGCGCGGTGATTTCACTGCTCAGCAGCCGCCACGATGCCGGCCTACACGAGAAGCTGGATGCAATCGGCTACGGCTTCTTCATCCCGATCTTCTTTGTGATGGTTGGCGTGGAATTCAACTTCCCGCTGTTGCTGGAGAACCCGCAAGCCCTGTTGCTTGCGCCTCTGCTCTTTTTGCTGGCGATCGTGGTCAAAGTCGGCGCAGGGCTCACCTTCCGCCGCCTCTTCGACTGGCGCAGCACCATTAGCGCGGGACTGATCCTCTCCACCCATCTGTCGATCACGATTGCGGCCGCCGCGATTGGTGTTCGCATGGGGGCAATCAGCGAGGCCACCAACGCGGCGGTGATCTTGATGGCCGCTCTAACGGCTACCGTATGCCCCTTACTGGCCAACACGCTGTTACCGGAGCAGAAGAAAAAGGAACATCAACCTTTCCTCATTTACAGCGCCGCCAACCTGGGCTTACAGGTCGGCCAGGAACTGCGCAAGCACGGCCAGCAGGTTGTCTATATCGAGCCGGAGAAGCGCCTGGTGGACCTGGTGCGCGAGGAGAACTTCGAAGTACAGCACAGTGAAGGCGACGCCGACAATTTGCAAAAGGCCGGCTTACAGGACGCCCACACGCTGCTGGTGCTCAGCGGGGACGATGACCGCAACTACGCGGTGGCGCGGGCGGCCGTCGACCTGGGCCTTGAGAACATCCTGGTGATGGTGCACGAGCCCACCCGCCTGAGCGATTTCCGCGACCTGGGTGTGCGGGCCACCACCCCCACCATGTTGCGGCCGATGATGCTGGCCAGCATGGCGCGCAACCCAGATATCTTCGAACTGCTCACCAGCACTTCGGATGAGCGCGATATCCGCGAGTTCGTGATGCGCAACCCGGTCTTTGCCAAGCGCCCAATCAGCGAGTTGGTGTTGCCGGGTGACTCACTGATCCTGACGATCCACCGCGATGGCGAGGTGCGCGTACCGCATGGCAGCACGCGGCTCAATCTGGGCGACCGCCTGACCGTGTTGGGCGAGACCGATTCCTTGCAAGCTGTGCAAGGCCTGCTCGAGGGCTAGTTGGACTGGTACCTATACCCATTAGTGATCGGCGCCGGCTTCCTGGCCGGGGTGATTAACACCCTGGCCGGCAGCGGCTCGCTGGTCACCTTGCCAGTCCTGATCTTTATCGGCCTGCCGGCCACGATCGCCAACGGCACCAATCGCGTAGGTGTGCTGCTGCAGAACATCGTCGCCGCTGAAAGCTTCCGGCGCAGCGGCGTGCTGGACCTGCGCGGCGCACTAATCCTTAGCATCACCGCGGTCGCCGGCTCGGTAGTTGGCGCGCAGATCGCGGTCAACCTCAACGAGGAATTGATGCGCCGGGCGATCGGCGCCGTGATGGTGCTGATGCTCTTTGTGATCATCCTGCAGCCCAAACGCTGGCTGCAGGGTACCCTGCAATGCCTGGAGGGCTGGCCGGACTGGAAGCAGTTCCTGGCCATGTTCGGCATTGGCGTCTATGGCGGCTTTATCCAGGCCGGCGTAGGCATCTTCATCCTGGCGGCGCTGGTGCTTTCGGTTGGCTATGACCTGGTGCGCGCCAACGCAGTCAAAATCATCGTGGTGTTGGCTTTCACAATTTCTGCCTTGGTGGTCTTCGCCCGCAATGGACAGGTGGACTGGGTCGCCGGGATCCTGCTGGGCCTGGGCAATATGGCCGGGGCCGGGTGGGCCGCGCGCCTGGCCGTGAAAAAAGGGGCCGCCTGGGTGCGCCAACTCTTGATCGGAATCGTGGCCTTCTCAGCCGCCTACCTGTTGGGCATTTTTGACCTGCTGGGCCGCCTGTTCTAAAAGCGGCCACGGTTATAATTCCCCCACATGTTCGCCTGCACTAAGGAGCTCTCATCATGGAATGGTTAACTGATCCGGAGATTTGGATCGCCTTTCTGACCCTCACAACCCTTGAAATCGTTCTGGGCATCGATAACTTGGTTTTCATTTCTATCCTGGCCGGCAAGCTACCCAAGGAACAACAGCATCGCGCCAGCCGCATCGGACTGGGACTGGCCATGTTTATGCGGATTGCCTTGCTGTTTTCGATTTCCTGGATCTTTGGGCTGGAAGAAACACTGTTCACAGTCCTGGGTTTGGGCATCTCGGGGCATGACCTGATCCTGATCGTCGGCGGCCTCTTCCTGATCGGCAAGAGTACGACCGAAATTCACAACAAGCTCGAAGGCGAAGAAGGTCACGGGGAAGCCAAACTGCAAACGATTACGATGCAAAGCGTGGTCACTCAAATCATCCTGTTGGATATTGTGTTCTCGCTGGATTCGGTGATTACGGCAGTCGGCTTGGTTGACCGCATTGAGGTCATGATCGCCGCGGTCGTGATCGCGGTCGGGGTGATGTTCTTCGCCGTGGATGCGATCAACGATTTCGTGAACCGCCACCCCACCGTCAAGATGCTAGCCCTGGCCTTCCTGCTACTCATCGGCTTTTCGCTGGTGGTGGAAGGTATTCACCAGCACATCCCCAAGGGCTACATCTACTTTGCGATGGGCTTCTCGGTATTGGTAGAGTTCCTCAATCTGCGTCTCAAGGCGCGCCAGGCTGAGCCGGTGCAGCTGCGCAAGCAATACGAGGACAAGAAGTAATGCTGGTACGCTGGAAGCGGCGCCTCATCCGTTGGGTCATCGTCGACCTGCTCAAACTGGTCACGCGCACCCATGTGCACGGATTGGAGCGCATCCGCGCCATCCAGGGCAACGCGATTATTGCCGCTAACCACCTGGGCCGGCTGGATGCTGCCTTCTCCTTCGTGCTGGTGAAGCGCGACGACTTAATCATGGTGGTGGCCGAGAAGTACAAGGAATGGCCCATTTTCCGCTGGCTGGTCAAGCAGCTCGATTTGCTGTGGCTGGAGCGCTATGAGGCCGACTTGGGCACCCTCAAAGAGGTGCTGCGCCGTTTGGCCGCGGGCGGCATACTGCTGATTGCCCCCGAAGGCACCCGCAGCGACACCGAAGCCCTGCTGGAGGCTAAGCCGGGGGTCGCCTACCTGGCGGCCAAGAGCGGCGCGCCGGTGGTGCCGGCGGCTGTCTACGGCACCGAGGACCGCGTAGTCAAAGCGGCGTTCAAGTCCTTCAAACGCCCTGAGGTGCACGTGGTGGTTGGCGAGCCTTTCCAGGTCCCGCCCCTGCCGCGCGAAAATCGCGACGAATTCCTACAGCAGCAAACCGATGAAATCATGGCCCAAATTGCTGTGTTGCTGCCCGAAAAGTACCGCGGCGTATATGAAAAGCACCCCCGCGTTGCCGAGTTACTTGCTTCCGGGGCATAAATAACCTTTACCCTTGCCGATAATGGCTATGCGCATTAATTCTCTTTTACTGGTTTTGGAGGCATTCGATGAAGTTTGACGGCGAAGTAACCATTCAAGCGTCGCGCGACAAGGTGTGGGGCTTCCTCACCAATCCGGAGGCGGTTGCCGCCTGTGCCCCCGGCGTGGAAAGCATGGAAGTCGTGGAAGCGGGCAAGAAGTTCAAGGCAGTGGCCTCGGTGGGCCTTGGTAACCTGAAAGCGCGCTTTAACGCTGACGTGGAATGGGTTGAATTGGACGAACCCAACAAAGCCGTGATGAAAGCGCACGGGGTCGCCCCCGGTAGCGCCGCGGATGTGCTCGCCGAAATGCAGCTGAGCGATGCCGCGGATGGCGCCCCCCTGATGCACTGGACCGCCGATGTAAACATCATGGGCACAATTGCCAGTCTGGCCGCGCGCATGATGGGCAGCGTAACCAAGAAACTGACCGGCGAATTCTTTGACTGTATGCGGGCTCAAATCGAAGCCTGATCCCTATAGCTCACTATGCGTGACCTGCTGCCAGAGTTAATTGACTGGCTTGACCAGGGCCATTCTGTGGCCCTGGCGACCGTGCTTTCCACCTGGGGTTCTGCCCCGCGGCGGGCTGGGGCCGTCATGGCGGTCAACGCCGAGGGCGGCGTCATCGGCTCGGTGAGCGGCGGCTGTGTGGAAGGCGCGGTGGTGTCCGCCGCCCAAGATGTGCTGGCCAGCGGAAAGCCGCAACGCCTGCACTACGGGGTAGCCGACGAGACCGCTTGGGATGTGGGCCTGGCCTGCGGCGGCGATATTGATATCTTCGTCCAGGCTGCCGATGCGCAACAACTACGCGCCATTCTTTCCCTGCTAGCCGAGGGTCGGGCGCTTACTCTGGCGACACTCCTCTCCGGCCCAGCGGCCGGACAATTGCAAATTGCTGAACTCAGCGACCTGCGAACTCCGACACTGGAAGCAGACGGCGATGTCGAAATCTACTACAACCCCATGCTAGCCCCACCCACCCTGGTGATGGTCGGCGGCGTGCATATCGCCGTCGCGCTGGGCAAAATGGCCAAAACCCTGGGCTATCGCACAGTGGTGGTTGACCCGCGCAAGGTCTTTGGCAGCCAGGCGCGCTTCCCCGAGGCGGACGAACTCATCCAGGCCTACCCGGGCGCGGCCTTTGAGCAATACCCATTGGACGCCAACTCGGCCCTGGCCTCACTCAGCCACGACCCCAAGATTGACGACCCAGCCATTGAGGCCGCCCTACACAGCGCCGCCTTTTACATTGGCGCCCTGGGCAGCGCGCGCACCCAGCAGCGCCGCCTGGAACGCCTGCGAGCCGCTGGCTACAACGAGCAGCAGCTGGCGCGCATTCACGGTCCGATTGGCCTGGAAATCGGCGCCGAAAGCCCAGAGGAAATCGCCTTGGCCATCATGGCCGAGGTGGTCGCCGCCTATCGCGCCTACTAGTTGGAAAAAATGTGGGTCAGCATGGTCGCAGCGGCGCCGCCCACGCTCTGCATTATGGCCACATCGGCTTTTTTGACTTGATTCTTGCCTGCCCGGCCAGTTAGCTGTAAGACAATTTCACAGGTCTGGTAGAGCGCGGTAGCGCCAATCGGATGCCCGCGCGCCTTGAGCCCGCCCATGGTGGCAATGGGTACCTTACCGCGCCGGTAGATAGCCTTGTCCGCGGCCAACTTCCACCCCTCGCCGGGCTCGGCGAAACCAGCCGCTTCCAATTGCAGGGTCGCCATGATGCTGAAGGCGTCGTGTACCTCAAAAATATCAATGTCATTCAAATGCACATTGGCGCGCAGCATGGCTTCGCGGGCCGAATTCTCGGCAGCCTGCAGCCAAAGCGGATTGGGCCGGTCCTCAATGCGGAAATGGTCGGTGGCCACCGTGCAAGACAGCATTTTGACCGGATGCTGGCTGAAAGCGCGCGCCTGCTCCGTGGGCGCCAGGATGACGGCCGCGGCCCCATCGCATAGGGGCGAAGCATCGTAGAGCCGCAGCGGGCCGCTGACCACCCGCGAATTGCGCACCTTGCGGGCCGAGACCCGCTTACGAAACAGCGCATTGGGATTATGACGGCCGTTGTTATGGGCATTCACCGCAAAATTCACAAAGGCATCTTCGGGCACATCGTAGGCCTGCATGTACATCTGCATTAATTCAGCATTGCGGCTAATCATGGTAGCCCCTATCGGCACTTCCAGCTTGCCATCCAGCGCCTTGGAGAGCGCCGGAACTGCGGCCCCCTCACTCATTTTCTCCACACCCAGCACAGCTACCAGGTCCAGGTCGCCGCTGGCCACTGCCAGATAGCCCAAGCGCAGGGCGGCCGCACCCGCCGCGGAGGCGGCGCCGGCCTCCAGCGCTTCCACGCCTACCAAGCCGGCGGCATCCGCAATCAGGGCGCCGAGATGCTTCTGGTTCTGCAACTCGTCGGCCATCATATTGCCCACGTAGAGCGCGTCCACCTGCTCCACGCCGGCGTCGTCCATGGCGAGGCGCGTGGCGCGCGCACCCATCTGCACCAAATCAATCTCATAGTGCTTCTTTACGGGGATTTGGCCGATACCTACCACGCTCACCGATCGCATATCTACTCCAACTCAATCATTGTCTGCACAAACACCTTGATAGGTGCGGGGCCGAATTATACAATGGCTGCACACCCGGCCCCAGCGGCTGAATTCCGTTATAATCAGCCTCCCAACCTTAAAGAACCGAGACCTATGAAGCCTGCCCCATTTGAATACCACGCCCCGCTATCGCTGGAAGAAGCTCTGGCCCTCAAGCGTGAGCACGGCGACGACGGCAAGCCGCTGGCCGGTGGCCAAAGTTTGATTCCGGCGATGAATTTTCGCGTGGCGCAGCCCAGCATTCTGATTGACCTGAACAAGCTGGAGGAGTTGCGCGGCATCCGCAAGAAAAACGGCGCCCTGCACATCGGGGCCATGACCCTGCAATCCAGCACCGAGCACAGCGACTTGGTCGCCCAGCACGCGCCGTTGCTGCACGAAACCATCCCCAACATCGCCCACCCCCAAATCCGCAACCGCGGCACGATTGGCGGCAGCCTGGCCCACGCCGACCCGGCTGCCGAGTTACCGGTAGTGGCACTGGCCCTGGGCGCGCGCTTCCGCGCGCAAAATGCGGATGCAGAGCGCTGGCTGGAAGTCGGCGATTTCTTCAGCGGCCTCTTTAGCGTGGCGCTGGAGCCGGACGAAATCCTGGTTGAAATCGCTTTTCCGGAGATGCCGGCCAACACCGGCTGGGCCTTCATGGAAATCGCCCGCCGCTCCGGTGATTACGCCATGGCCGGCGTAGCCGCCCTGCTGACATTAAATGACGAGAAGATTGAGGCGGCCAAATTGGTCTACCTCAATGTGGGCGACGGGCCAGTGGAAGCTATGCAGGCCCAGCAACGCCTGCAGGGCGCGACGGCGGATGCCGCCGCCTTCGCCGAGGCGGCCCAACTCGCGGCCCATGAGGATATTGACCCCTACGGGAACGTGCACGCGTCCCCCGAATACCAGCGCCACCTGGTCAGCGTGCTGACCCAGCGCGCGCTCACCAAAGCGCTGGAACGCGCCTCAAACTAGGAGAGCCTTCATGACTGCTACCCACGCCATCTCCTTCACGATTAACGGCCAGCCCCACGAAGCCGCGGTTGAACCGCGCCTGCTGCTGGTCGATTACTTGCGCCAACACATGGACCTGACCGGTACGCACGTCGGCTGTGAGCACGGTGTGTGCGGCGCCTGCACCATTCTCATGGACGGCAAGCCGGTACGCTCCTGCATCATGCTAGCCGTGCAAGCTGACGGCCACGAACTGACCACGGTGGAAGGCCTGGCCGAAGGCCCGGATAATATGCACCCGCTACAGGAAGCCTTCTGGGAGGCGCACGGCCTGCAATGCGGCTTCTGCACCCCCGGCTTCCTGATGACGCTCAAGCCCTATCTGGAAGAACATCCCGACGCCAACGAAGACGATATCCGTCACGCCATCTCCGGCAACCTGTGCCGCTGCACCGGCTACCAGCACATCGTGGACGCCGCCTTGCTGGGCGCTAAGAAGATGCATGCCAAATGAAGGTGATTACCGCGCGCAAAGCTCGTGATGTGAATGCTGCGCTGCGCCGCGGCGACTTAGACCTGCCCAGCCATTACCGCGCCCTGCATAAGCATTTTGAGAAAACGGAACCTTTCATTCAGGCCTTCCTCCCGGAGGAAGACCGCTTCCAGCGCCTCAACCAGCAAGCCTATTTGATGCAGACCCGCAGCGCCAATCTGGAGAGCTTGCCGCCCTTGTTTGGCATCCCGGTGGGCGTCAAAGACATCTTTCACGTGCAGGGCATGCCGACCCAGGCCGGCAGCCAACTGCCGCCGCGCGCTGTGCGCGGTCCCGAAGCCGAGGCGGTCAGCCGCCTGAAGCAGGCCGGCGCTCTGGTAATGGGCAAGACCGTCACGACTGAATTCGCCTATTTCGCGCCCGGCCCCACCCGCAACCCCCACAGCCCGCTGCACACCCCGGGCGGCAGCAGCAGCGGCTCGGCCGCCGCGGTAGGCGCCGACCTGGTGCCGCTGGCGCTGGGCACGCAGACGATTGGCTCGGTCATCCGCCCGGCCTCGTTCTGCGGCACGGTCGGCTTCAAGCCCAGCTACGGACGCATCTCCAAAGCGGGCGTCATTCCACTCTCGCCATCGCTGGACCACGTGGGGCTCTTCGCCTGCGATGTGGAAACCGCGCGCCTGGCCGCCGTAGTGTTGATTGAAGATTGGGACGCCAGCCACAGCGCCAAGCGTCCGGTGCTGGCCGAGCCCGGCGGCGCCTATCTGGCGAAGGCCGATAGCGAGATGCGGCGCCATTTCCGCGCCGCGGTGCAGACCCTGCGCGAAGCCGGCTACTGGGTCAAAGAGATGGACCCCATGCCAGATTTTGAAGAGATTGTTGAGCGGCACAACCTGATTCTGGCCGCCGAAGCGGCGCAGGTGCACCAGGCCTGGTACGCACAATACAAACCCCGCTATCACCAACGCACCGCGCAATTAATTCAGCAAGGCCAGACGATTAGCGACCGCGATTTGGAGGCCGCCAAGTCAGCCGCGCGCGACTTCAGCCTGCGCATCAGTACCCTGATGGACATCCACGGCATTGACCTTTGGATTGCGCCCTCCGCGCCCGGTGCGGCCCCCAAGGGACTGGATAGCACTGGTGACCCGGTGATGAATTTGCCCTGGACCCAAGCCGGCCTGCCCGCGTTGGGACTACCCTTTGCGCTTAACCACGAGGAATTGCCCTTGGGATTACAGCTGATTGCCGATTGGGGCCGCGACGAGGACCTCTTTGCCTGGGGCGCAGATATTGCCCAGGCGCTGGCGGAGGCGGCATGAGCGTCACCAAAAGCGAAATCCGGCCCGGCGCCTACTTCGACTCGGTGGTGCTGATGCAATTGCAGCGCAGCCTGGTCGCCCTGGACGGCGTGGAGGATGCTGGCGTGGTTATGGCCACCCCCGCCAACCTGGAATTACTAGCCGATAGCGACCTGCTCACTGGCGAGGGGAAGGCCGCCAACCCAGATGACTTGCTCATCGTCGTACGCGCAGATAACGCCAAAGCGGCCGAAGCGGCCCTGGCCCAGGTCGACGAGCTGATGAAGCAGCGCCGCTCCTCGATTGGACAGGAGTACCGCGCCCGCAGCCTGGCCGGCGCGGCCAAAAGCCTGCCGGAGGCCGAATGGACGCTGATTTCGGTGCCCGGCCGCTATGCCGCCGATGTGGCCCAGGAAGCGATGGATAGCGGCAAGCACGTCTTCCTGTACAGTGATAACGTCAGCCTGGAAGACGAAATCAAGCTCAAGCAGCAGGGTGTGGAAAAGGGCCTGCTGGTGATGGGACCGGATTGCGGCACGGCGATTATTAACGGCATCGGCCTGGGCTTTGCCAACCGCGTACGGCGTGGCGACATCGGCCTGGTCGGCGCCAGCGGCACCGGCCTGCAGGCTATCACCGCCGGCATTCACAACCTGGGGGGCGGCGTGTCGCAGGCTATCGGCACCGGCGGCCGCGATCTGAAGAGCGAAGTGGCCGCGAGTACCATGCTGCAAGGCCTGGCCTATTTAGAGGCCGACCCGGCCACCAAGGTCATTGTGCTGGTCTCCAAGCCGCCGGCGGCCGAAGTGGCTACCCGCCTGCTGCAAACCGCGCGGCATGCCGGCAAGCCGGTCGTGGTGGCCTTTATCGGCTACGCCCCACCAGCGCCCGCCATCGGCAACCTGTATTTCGCGGCCGGCATGGACGACGCCGCACGCCTGGCCGTCGAACTCAGCCAGGGCGGCGCGAAAGTGGACAGCAAGGCTGCCGCACCTATTCAGGGCTACCTGCGCGGCTTATTCAGCGGCGGCACCCTAGCCTCCGAGACTCTATTGGGGCTACAAGCCTTTCTATCGCCTGTTTTTAGTAATGTGGCTATGCGCAAAGAACAGGAGCTGGCCGACCCGCTGACCAGCCAGGCGCATACCATCGTCGATTTAGGCGAAGACGTTTTCACCGTCGGCCGCTTGCACCCCATGATGGATAACGACCTGCGCCTGCGCCGCATGCAGGAAGAAGCTGAAGACAAGGAAGTTGGCTTAATTCTGCTTGACGTGGTCTTGGGCGAAGGCGCGCATGCCGACCCGGCCAAAGAATTAGCTCCTGCCATCGCCAAGCACAAAAAGGCCCACAAGGATTTGGAATTCGTCGCGCTGGTGGTCGGCACCGACGAAGACCCGCAGAACCTGGACGAGCAGGTCTCCGCATTCGAAAAAGCTGGCGCAGTCGTGCTGCGTTCAGTGGCCGAAACCGTAGCCTATGTGGCCGCGCGCCTGGCTGCCGGGCTGCCCGCCGCGGGCCAGCCGGTGGCCGCTTTCAGTGAGCCGCTGGCCGCCATCAATGTCGGCGTGGAGAGCTTTTACGAAAGCCTTAAGGCGCAGGGCGCCGCGGCCATGCAGGTCGATTGGCGTCCGCCCGCCGGCGGCAACGAGGAACTAGCCAGCATACTAGCGAAAATGAGGACTTAAATGGCTGATATTCAGCAAGCCAACCAGCAAGCCGTGGAACGTATGATGGAGGCCCGCCCCATTCTCAAGGGCGTCGCCGTCGCCAAAGATGTGATTCCCGGCATGAAAGACAACCTGATAATGCACGCCGGACCGCCTATCGAATGGGAGCGCATGTCTGGACCGATGCGCGGCGCCGTAATTGGCGGCCTGATTTGTGAAGGCCTGGCCAAGGACGCGAAATCCGCCGAAGCGATGGTCAAGGCCGGCGAGGTCGAATTCGCCCCCTGCCACCATCACCAGAGCGTCGGCCCAATGGCCGGCGTCACCACCGCCTCCATGATGGTCTACATCCTGGAGAACGAGACCCATGGCAACCAGGCCTACTCCAACCTCAACGAGGGTTACGGCAAGGTGCTGCGCTACGGCGCTTACAGCGATGAAGTCATCACCAAGCTCAAATGGATGAACGATGTGATGGGGCCAATGCTGGCCGCCGCCCTGGAGGGCAGCGATGGCATTGACATCCGTGCCCTGCTCTCCGAATCGCTGCACATGGGCGACGAGGGCCACAACCGCAACAAAGCCGGTTCCATCCTCTACACCGCCAAGCTGGCCCCCTTGATTGCCAGGGTAGCCAAGGACGAGGCCGAGGAAGCAGAAGTGTTGAAATTCCTGGGCGATAACGCGCTCAGCGTGCTCAATCCCGTGATGGCGGCCTGCAAAGCGATGGCCGATGCCGCCCACGGCGTTGAGGGCAGCACAGTGGTAACCACCATGGCGCGCAACGGTACCGACTTCGGCATCCGCGTCAGCGGCCTGGACGACGCCTGGTTCACCGCCCCCGTGGAGCAACCCGATGGCCTCTACTTCCCGGGCTACACCAGTGAGGACGCCAGCGGCGATATCGGCGACAGCACCATCACCGAGACGGCCGGCATCGGGGGTTACGCGATGGCCACCGCCCCCGCCATCGTGCAATTCGTCAGCGGCACCGCGCAGGATGCGCTGAACGCCACGCTGGAAATGTACGAGATTACCGTGGCCGAGCACAGCCACTTCACCATCCCCAACCTGGAATTCCGCGGCACCCCCACCGGCACCGATATCCGCAAGGTGGTCGAGCTGGGCCTGCTGCCGCGCATCAACACCGGCATCGCCCACAAGGAAGCCGGCGTCGGCCAGGTGGGCGCCGGCCTGGTGCGCCCGCCAATGAAGATTTTTGAGGATGCCTTGTTGGCGTATGCGAAGAAGTACGACTTGTAATTGGTAATT
>OMJR01000151.1 GCA_900299355.1 Anaerolineaceae bacterium | reverse complement strand
GTGCTACCGTTGTCGTCATCGATGGCGCCGTGGGTGCCATTGGTCGTGGTGGTGATCCAGCTGCCATAGCGGTAGAGTTCAAAGCCCCAGAAGGGCGAGCCAGACAAGCGCCCGGTGTAGAACTGGGATTGATAGCCGCGGTTCAGGTCTGCTTCAGAGCGGAAGATAACCCCACAGCCGGCGAGGCCGGTTTCGGTTTCCCAGGTGACATCCACTTTCATCACGAAGTTGCCGAACATCGTATCGATGCCCAGATCATCATAAAGACCGCCATAGTTTTGGCTGGCGAGCACCACGTCAATGGGCTCCTCCTGCAACCAGGCCAGATGGCCGCCTTCCATGCTGAGGCCCAGTTCGCTGAACACGGACTCGATCTCACCGAGCACGGTGTCGGCCTGGGCGGTGGCTTCAGCGGCCTGGGTGGCGGCCGCATCCGGCGTAGCGGTGGGTTCCTCGGTGGGGACCTCTGTCGGTTCCTCGGGGGTGGCGCTAGCCTCCACTGCGGGTTCCGGCTCCGCTTCGTCCGCTGCCTGGCTGGTGGGTGTGCCCCCACAAGCGGCGAGCAGCAGGGACAAGGCAATCAGAATTGCCCACATGCTTCTGCTCATAATGATCTCCTCTTCACTTGTACGGGTCCCCATGCACGACAATTCACTATGGTGAACCCACCTAAAAAATGCAATATACTCATTTTCATTTAATCTATGCGATGGGAATGATTAATAAAAGAAACCCGCTGCGATGCGCTGGCGGGTTCTTCGTGGTGCGGGCACAAGCGCCCTATAGCTCCTCGGCCTGGGCTCGAACCAGGAACCTATCGGTTAACAGCCGACCGCTCTACCATTGAGCTACCGAGGAAGGCGGGCAGATTATATTCGCTGATATGAGGTGAGTCAAGAATGCGCCAGTGCAGTACTTTGGGCGCATCTGGCACGCGGCTTGCTACTGATATAATTACTGCCTGCCCTCAAAAAGGGGCAGGCACTTTAAGAGAATGCTGCGCATTCTCTACGCTTGCAGACAAAGCAGGCGGCATTAGGTGAAGCTCTGCTTTCTTTGACGCCGCTCAAACCGAGGACAACGAATGGCCCTACAGGGCAACCTGCGCGACTTTACCGTCACGCAACTACTCAATCTCATCAACCTGGCGAACAAAACGGGTTCCCTGCTAATCCAGGGCCCCAACGCCGGTGCGCGCGCCATCTTCCGTGAAGGCAAGCTGGCCTTTGCGCAGCTGGCCAACGAGAACGGCAGCCTGCCGGCGGTGCTGCACCTCGCGGACAAGATTACCGATGCGCAATTGCGCACGCTGGAGCAACGCGCGGCCGGGATGAGCGACAAGGAACTGGGCTTGCTGCTTATCAATGCCGGCTACGTCAGCCAGGAAGATATCCTCGAAAGCCTGCGCAGTTACTTCACCGACATCATTCAACAGCTCTTCACCTGGGTGGAGGGCCGTTTTAAATTTCAGGACGATCAGGATATTCCCGAAGGGCGCATTCCGGTGCGCATCGCTCTGGAAGACATGATTATGCAGGGCTCGCGCCAGATGCGCGAATTCGAGCAGCTGCAATACGAAGTACCCAACCTGGATATGTCGCTGGCCTTTACCGACCGCCCCGGGGTAAACCTGAAGAAGGTCAACCTCAACGTGGAAGAATGGCGGGTGGTCAGCTATATCAACCCCAAGAACAGCATCCGTGATATCGCCAAAACCACCCAGATGAACGACCTGGAAATCCGCCGCATCGTGTACGGATTGCTGCAGGCCGGCCTGGTGAAATTGGTGCGCCCGCACGGCGCGCCGACCCAGCTGGAAGGCTTGCAGACCGCCTTCCCCGGCGTGGAACGCGAAGAACAGAAAGGCCTTGTCAACCGCCTGATAGAGCGCATTCGCTCCATCTAGCAAGGAACGCCAATGCTTACCGTCAAAATGGTCGTTACCGGCCCATTCAACGCAGGCAAAACGGAATTCATTCAAACCGTGAGTGAAATCGACGTGGTGTCCACCGAGCGCAAAATAAGCTCGGAGGCGGAGCGTGTCAAGGAAACCACAACGGTGGCGATGGATTTCGGGCGCATCACGGTCGACGAGGAATTGGTACTCTACCTGTTCGGCACGCCCGGCCAAAAGCGCTTCGATTTCATGTGGGAAATCCTCAGCGAAGGCATGCTGGGCTTCATTGTGATGGTGGATAGCACCGCCCCCGAAACCTTCCGCGAGGCGCGCAACATCCTGGAGGCTTTCCGTACCTTCTCGCCCACCCCCTATGTGGTGGCTGCCAGTAAGCAGGACAAGGAAGGCGCCTGGGACCTGGAAGACATTCGGATTGCCCTGCGCCTGGACGACGAGGACAAGCTGCTGCCCTGCGTGGCGGTAGACAAAGAAGCGGTTAAAAACGTGCTATTGGAATTGCTGGATAGCATCCTCAAAGAGCTCGGCTAAATCTTATATCCGCTAAGAACATTGGGGGATTGAAGGAAGGGCATTTCCGTCACACAATGGCAGCGCCTGCGTTCAAGGAACGCGTGACGCTTATGCCAAACACCACAACCCTCAACATGGCGCGCATTCTGGTCGCCGAAGACCAGCATGATTTGCGCGAAATGATTTCCTTTACGCTGCGGCTGGCCGGCCACCAGGTGGTGGCCACCACCGACGGCGCCGAGGCGCTGCAGCAAGCCCAGGATACCCAGCCCGATTTAATCATCCTGGACCTGCACATGCCGCGCCTGACCGGCTATGAAGTCTGCCGCCAACTCAAGGCGCTGGATGCCTTCAAGGATACGCCGTTAATTATCATCTCGGCCAAAGGCAATCCAGATGAAATCCAGGCCGGGCTGGACGCCGGCGCGGCCGAATACATCCGCAAACCCTTCCAACTGGATAAACTGACCTCCCGCGTACAGGCCCTGCTAGCCAGCGATTAAGCAGATGATTAATGCGCCTCTGCGCTGGCGCAGGGGCATAGGCCGTGGTTACAATGTCGGCATGACGCAACCTCAATCTAAGCAAAAGAATGCCCTGGTCGCAGCCTTGCTGCTGGCCTCTCTGTTGTTAAGTGCCTGCGGCCTCTCCGAAGCTGACGTTGCGCCGACGATTGCCGCGGCGCGCACCGAGGCGATTCAAACGATGAGCGCCAACTTCACCCAGGTAGCTCTGCTAACCCCCAGCGCGACGGCCACCCTGGCGGCCACCAACATACCGGCAGCCACCAACACCCTGGCGGTGGGCGCCCCAACGGCCACCACGGCCGCGGGCGGCACCAGTGGGACCGGCGGCACCGGGGGCTGCACCAACTTGATGGGCTTCGTGCAAGATGTCACGGTGCCGGATGGCACCTCCTTCTCCCCGGGTGAGGATTTCACCAAGACCTGGCGGATTATCAACAACGGCACCTGCACCTGGACGGTCTCCTATTACATCCTCTTCCTGGATGGCGAGCAGATGGCCGGCCCCGACACCCAGGCAATGACCATCACGGTCGAGCCCGGCGCCACGATTGATATTTCGGTCAACCTGGAAGCGCCCGGCACGGCCGGTACCTACCGCGGCGATTGGGGGATTGCCAACGAAGCAGGCACGGTTTTCGGGACTTTCTATCTGGAAATCGTGGTCGGCTAGCTGCGACAGCGTGCATTCAGATTT
>OMJR01000150.1 GCA_900299355.1 Anaerolineaceae bacterium | reverse complement strand
GTCCTGGTCGAGCACCTTGCTGGCATGCTTGATATCCAGGTTATCGGCAGTGGTCTTGGCCCAGGGCAGGTCGACCAGCCAATCAAGATAAGTACGGATAACGCCGTATTCAGCAGAGGCGGTGTTGAGGCGCGAGAGGCGGTCCAATTCGCGGCGGGCCTGCTTCTCGGCTTCCTCGGGCATCTGCGCTTCGTCAATCTTCTTGCGCAGTTCCTCCACTTCGGCGGCGTGGTCGTCTTCTTCGCCCAGTTCGCGCTGGATGGCTTTGAGCTGCTCGCGCAGGAAGTAATCGCGCTGCATGCCTTCGATTTCGGAACGGGCTTCGTTTTGGATGCGCTGCCCAATTTCCAGCACTTCGATTTCACGGGTCAGGAAGGCGGTCAGCTTTTGCAGCTTCTCACGCAGCGAATCGAGCTCAAGCAATTCCTGCGCTTCTTTCAATTCCAGGCGCTGGAAGTTGGCCACCAGGTAGGCGGTTTGCAGCGGGCTATCCAAGTCCAGGATGGAGTTAGCCAACTCCTCCGGAATGGTGGAAACCAGTTCAGCTATCTGCTGGAATTGGCCCTGCACGCTGCGCGCCAGGGCTTCGACTTCCAGGTCGTATTCTTCGAATTCGGGATAGCCCTCAACCTTGGCCTTCAAGTAGGGCTCGGTATCGGTGTATTCGGTGACGCGGATGCGCGCCAGACCCTGCACCAAGAGGCGAATGGTGCCATCCGGCGCGCGGAAGAGGCGGTGCACCGAGGCCACCGTGCCGACTTTGTAGAGGTCGTCCGGACCGGGTGTCTCAAGGTCGGGGTCTTTGGAGGCCACCAGGCCCACCAGGCGGTCGACGGAGACCACGTCGTCCACCAGCTTAATCGAACGCGGCTGGCCAATGGTCAGCGGTACGCCGGTATGCGGATAGACCACCACTCCCCGCAAAGGCAGGATGGGCAGTTCCTTCGGAATTTCGTCCAACAAGTCGTGGGGGCTCTCGTCGGCCGCGTCTTCGTCCTGGTCGACCACGCGGGTAACCGTGGGGCGGAAGACGACCTCGGCCAGCGCTTCGCTTTCCTCGGCTTCCATCCAGTCCCACATCTCGACCAGGTCAGCTAACCAGCGGGATTGGGGCATCAGCGGCCCGCCTTCGGCACGGTAACCAAGAGGAAACCATCTTCGTAATGGGCCGTGATGGCGTCTACATCCGAGGGGCCGGGCAATTCCACCAGGGACAGGAATTCGCCGAATCGAACTTCCAGCTGATGATAGGCGGCCCGTTCGGCTTCGTGGGCGCGGGTGCCATAGATGGCCAGCAACTGGCCTTCGCTGGCGATCTTCAGTTCCGCGTCCTGCATGCCGGCAATTTCAACCCGCACCACAAAGGCCTCTTCGTTCTCGAAGAGGTCAGTGGGCGGACGCCAGAGATGTGGACGATTGGTCCACTGGCGCGAAAAGCTGGTTACCTTGAAATGAATCGCCCGCGAGTCATCCCACTGGGGTCGGGCGCGCAGGGTTTGAGCCTCAAAATCAATCACAATGAGCTAGCACAGGGTGCTATAGCGCTCCTTCAGCGGCGGCGAGCACCGCGTCATAATCTGGTTGGTCGCCGAGTTGGGGCATGTAGTCGGCATAGACTACTTTACCCTCACGGTCGACAACGAAGACGGCGCGGCGATTGATACGCCGTTCCTTAATCAATGTGCCGTACTTCTCCGCAAATTCGGCCTGCTGGTGGTCGGAAAGCAGCAGCACTTGCTCCACCCCGGCGGCAGCGCACCAGCTCTTCTGGGTGAAGGGCAAATCGGTGCTGACGGTAATAATCACAATATCGTCGCTCAACTCAGCCGCAGCCTCGTTGAAGCGGCGGGTCTCCGTATCGCACACGCCGGTGGAGATGGAGGGAATCGCGGCCAGAATGCGTACCTTGCCCGCCGTGGAGCCCAGCATATCGACCATGCTCCAGTCGTTAGCCTGCAGGCTTACTTCGGGAGCTGCCTGGCCCACTTCAATATCGTTGCCGACGATGGTGACGAACTTATCGCCCAGCTTGTAAAAATCGTTACGTTCCACAATGTGTCCTTAATGTTTAGTCGCGGTGTCAGGGGATTGGCTTACGACCAACAAGGCTAATTGTACCTAGCTTATAGCCGGCGTGCATCAGAATTCTGTTTGAGCGCCAGCTTGCCCCTTTAAAAGGGAAAAGGCCCGTACGCTGGTCAGGCCTCTTCCGGTGAAGAACCGATAATTTCAGTTGGTAGTCAGGCCGAAGCCGATGGCAAAGAGCGGCTCGCCGCCCTGGCCGTTCGGAATCTGGGCCATGCTGCGCGGCCAATTGAATGAGAGTTTGCCGGTGAAGGGCTTGTCGCCAAAGAGCACATCGGTGATGCCCTGGCCTTCGGTTCCCGGCAGCCAGGCAGCCACACAGGCATCGACCATCTCCAATTCCTCGGTGATGATAAGCGGGCGGCCTGAGAACAGAATCAGCAGGGTGCGCTCGGATTGGGCCGCCACTCGCGCGATGAGTTCGCGGTCTTCGTCCCCCAGCGTCAGGTCAGCACGGTCGCCCATGCCTTCGGCGTAGGGCTGCTCGGCGATAACGACGATGCCGATTTCGGCTGGGCCGGCCGCGCTCTGCCCTTCAACCAGTTCATCAAAGCGGCCGAAGCGATTGTAGGCCACCAGGGTTTGGGGCGAGACGGCCGCTTGCAGCGCGTCGAGGAAATGCGTGCCGGGGGTGATGTCACCGTCCTTGCCCTGCCACTCAATCGTCCAGCCGCCGGATTGCAGGCCGACGCTGACCGCCGCTGCGCCGCCCACCAGGATGCCCTCGGCGGTGGCGTCCAAAGGCAGCAGGCCGCCCTCGTTCTTGAGCAGCACCAGCGATTCGCTGACCGCCTGGCGCGCCAGCGCGCGATGCTCGGCGGCGCCAACCTTGGCAGTCGAGTCATCTTCAGGGAATGGGCGCTCAAAGAGGTTGAGAGCCAGCTTTGCGCGCAGGATGCGGGCCACCGCGTCGTCTATGCGAGCTTCGGTTACGTCGCCCTGCTCCACCGCCTTGGTCAGGGTGGCGATGAACTGCTTGTAATCAAAGGGCACCATGTTCATATCCACGCCGGCGTTGATGCAAGCCACCACCGCGTCGTAATAGTCCTCGGCCACCTGGTATATCGCCTGCCAGTCGGAGACCACAAAGCCCTGGAAGCCAAACTCACCTTTGAGCACATCGGTGAGCAGGTAGCGGTTGGCGTGCATTTTGTAGCCGCCCCAGCTGGAGAAAAAGGCCATCACGCTGAGTGCGCCCGCCGGCAGCAGGGGCAGATAGGGCGCCAGGTGGGTGGCGCGCAGGGCATCTTCATCCAGTTCGGTGACGCCCTGGTCGATATCGTATTCACGCCCCAGCATCACCATCCTGGAGGTGCCCCAGCTGGTGCCGCCATCGCCCACGTAATGTTTGGGCGTCGCCAGCACGGTATCAGGGCGGGACAGGTCGTAATCCCCGTCTACTCCCTGCAAGCCTTCAAAGTAAGCCAGGGCCAATTCGGTGACCAGCGCCGGGTCCTGGCCGTAGCCTTCGTAGGTGCGGCCCCAACGGATGTCGTTGGGTATCGAGAGGGCAGGCGCATAATTCCAGTAGACCCCGGTCGCCACCATCTCTAGCGCAGTCGCGCGCCCAATTTGGCGCACCAGGTCGGCGTTGCGGGTCGCGCCCAGCGCGATGTTGTGGGGAAAGATGGTCGGGCCGTAAACGTTGTTGTGGCCGTGTACGGCGTCCACACCATAAATCATCGGAATACCAAGGCGGGTAGCCAGGGCGCGATCCTGATAATCGCGCACCATGTCGCGCCAGGCCTTGGCTGTGTTGGGCGTCGGGTAGCCCCCACCCCCGCTAAGCAAGCCGCCGATAAAGAGCTGGGTGATATCCGGGGCGGCAATCGAGTTCTTTTCCACCAGGGTCATCTGGCCAATTTTTTCGGCCAGGGTCATCTGGGCCAGCAAATCCTGGATGTGGGTTTCGTTGGCGGCCTGGGGGTCCTGCGCAGTTAGTGTCATGCGTCCTCAATACTATGCCGCTATTGCGCCGGATT
>OMJR01000149.1 GCA_900299355.1 Anaerolineaceae bacterium | reverse complement strand
ATGACGGCTTCGATGACGATGAGTTTCAGGCGCTGGAGCGCAGCTTCGATGGCCCCGGGGAAGCGGTAGCGGCCTTCAAGAGCACGCCCGCCGAAACGCACCAGTGGCAGGATTGCGAAGCGCAGGCCGAACGCCTGGGTCAGGAGTTTGGCGCCGACGCCACCGCGCTCATCCAAGTCGATTTAGAAAGCCTGATTGGCGAGGTGATGTGTGGCTACAACCTGCGCGACGACCAGGTGATATTGCCCGGCTTCCTGGATTTATCCGAGATGCCGCGGGTGGCCTCCGCGCTGCAGCGCCAGCGCCCGCTGCGCCTGGCTGGCAAGGCCCGCCACGAGGACATCGCCATACTGGTCACCGCGCTGGACTTGAATTTTGGCGATTATCTACTGGCCGCCAAACTGCCCGACGGCCCCGAGACCAGTGACATCTACGCCTTATTACTGCGCGCCGATAAGGCCTGGAACCTGGAAGATGAGGAAAATCTGGAGCGCGGTACGCCGCTGAGCGAGGACGAACAGGAAGAATGGGATGAATTCAGCCGCGCGCTGGATGCCGCTGAACGCGGCGAAGCGATTGAATTAACCCATCCGCAAACGCGCACCAAGGAAGTGCCCCCGCCCGTCCCGAAAGCGGAACCTGTGCCAGCCTTTGAAGCGGCGCCCCCGCCCGAGCCGGAGCCGCAACGCGAAGCGCCAGCCGCCGACCCCCACGTGTTGGCCCAATTGGAGCGCGCCGAAGCCGACAAGGAACAATATCGCAAGGACATTCAGCGCCTGCTGACCTATGTGGACAAGCTGGAGAACCAGGCGCCCGCCGCCGACCCGGCCGCGCTGGAGCGCCAAAACCAGTTGATTGACGAGTTACAGCGCGAAAACCAGGAACTGCGCTCAGCGGCCAACTCCTGGGACCGCGGCTCCGGTCCGGTGTCAGTGCCCAGCACGCTGGAAGCCCAGCAAGCCAAAGAAGAATTACGCCTGGCCCTTCAGCAGGTGGCCGCCCTGCAGGTGCAGCTGGGTGAAGCGATGAGCGCCCAGCCCGCGCCGCAGGCCAAGGCCGCCGCCAACGGCAGCGACAAGATACCGGCCGACAAGGCCGAAGTCATCGCCTCAATTGCCCAGGAGTTGCGCCAACCGCTTTCCTCGGTGCTGGGCTACACCGACCTGCTATTATCCGAATCAGTCGGCATCCTGGGCGCCTTGCAGCGCAATTTCCTGGAACGGGTGCGCAGCTCGACCACCCGCATGAACAACCTGATTGACAACCTCATCCAGGTCGCGGAACTGGATAGCGCCGGCTACACGCTGGACCCGAAACCGGTGGATATGAGCGCCGTGATAGACGACGCGATTGGCCTCATCCGCCCCCATCTGCTGGAAAAAGAAATCGTCCTGCGTGTGGATATGCCCGCTGTGCTGCCCCAACTGCACACTGACCGCGACGCCATCCAGCAAATCCTGTTCCACTTGCTGCAGAACGCCGACGCGGCCACTCCCGCCGAAGGCGAAATCACATTGCGCGCCTTCACCCAGGAGCAGGCCGAGCTGGGCGAATTTGTGATGGTGCAGGTGGCCGATTCGGGCGGCGGCATCCCCGAGGATGAACTGCCGCGCGTGTTCTCACGGGTCTACCGCGCCAAGAACCCCATCATTGAGGGCGTGGGCGACACCGGCGTGGGCCTGACCATCGCCGAAACGCTGACCGAAGCGCTGGGCGGCCGCATCTGGGTCGAATCCGAACCGGGCGTGGGCGCCACCTTCAGCGTGCTGCTGCCCCTGCGCGCGCCAATTGCCGGCTAACCGGCCATGCGCCCAGTCAATAAGCCCTCCGCAGGAGGGCTTTTTAGCCCAGCCAGATGAGCACTTCCTAATCCAATTCTATGGAACTATCGACTGCTCACCGTCGTTTAATAGTGTGAAGGCCCGCTTGTGTGCCGAACACAAAATGAAGTTTTGGCGTGAAAGTTGCATCTAAATTGATGACCATGAAGAAGATTTTGATTCCCCTGCTGCTTATCCTGGCCCTGGTGCTGGGCGCCTGTGACGCCGCCCGAGCTTCCTTCACGCCTACCGCCGGCCAGGTGGCCGGCAATCCGACGCCGACGCCCTTTCTACCGATGACCTCGATTGAGGATGCCGGCATCAAGACCGCCTCGCTGGGCAGCGATGTCGCCCAGGAAGCCCCGCTGACTGTCGGCGACGAGGTAAGCGGGCCGGTATGGGGCCGCTTTGCCGCACCCAGCCAGGATTCCGATATTGAGCTGCAGCCCCCCGCCCCCCTGATTAACCAACCCGAAGACCAAATCACCATCCTGGTGATGGGCAGCGACCTGCGCCCCAACACCGGCGGCTACCGCACCGATGTGATGATGCTGGTCGTGCTGGACCGCACAGATAAGAGCGTAAGCCTGGTCTCCTTCCCGCGCGATTTGTACGTCTACCAACCCGGCTACAAGATTGACCGCATCAATAGCGCCCAGGCGCGCGCCGGCTGGGAAACCACTGCCGACACCCTTGAATACAACTTTGGCGTGCGCCCGGACCACTACATTTTGGTGCATTTCAACGGCTTCAAAACCCTTGTGGACGCGCTGGGCGGCATTGATGTGCAGGTCGGCCGCACCATCACCGATGAGCGCGACGGCCCCGGCGACTTCACCGTGCACGCTGGCACGGTGCACATGGATGGCGACCCCGCGCTCTGGTATGTGCGCGCCCGCGGCACCAGCAGCGACTTCGACCGCACCCGCCGCCAGCAGGAAGTCATCCAGGCTATCTTCTACCGCTTGCTCAGCCTGGACGCGATTACCAACGCCTCCAACTTGTATGAGCAGTACAAAAACACGGTGCAAACCGACCTGGGCCTCATTGACATCCTGCCTCTGCTGCCCTTCGCCAGCACGATTGGCAACAGCGGCGCCATTGAACGCTACGCGGTCGGCGCCGATATGGTCACCCTCACTCGCAACTCGATTGGCGCCTCCATCCTGATTCCGGACTTCGACAAAATCCTGCCGATGATGGCTCAGGCCCTCAACGAGCCCCAATAAGTTTCTAGACAACTGAATTGACGTTGGCGTGTGCGTTCGCTACAATGCGGCGGAGTTTGGCTATACGCATAGCTAAGGAGCCCTTATGTCCGCTCACGCGGCCCCGCACACCGCCATCAATGCCCGCAGCCTCTTGCCCCCGGCAATCCAAGCCTGGGCGCTCTACCTGGATGACCAGGGCAACGCCGAAAACACGGTGAAAGCCTTCACTTCGGATTTAAGCCTGCTGGAGGATTACCTGCCCGCCGACCAGGCGATTGGCAGCATCACCACCAACGACCTCAACAACTTCCTAAACTGGATGCAAAAGGAACGCGGTGTACCCTGCAGCCCCAAGACGCTGGCGCGCCGCATCACCTCGCTCAAGGCCTTCTTCCGCTGGCTGCAGGGCGCGGGCGCCATCCTGGCCGACCCGGCCGAGCGCGTGGTGCAGAAGAGCGTGCTCAGCCCGCTGCCAGATGTGCTTTCTGTGCAGGAGATGGATGTTGTGCTCGGCACCGCCGACCGCATGCGCCGCGCCAAGGACGGCGACAGCCGCCACGCAGCCCTAGCCGGCCTACTGCTGGCCACCGGCATCAAGAAGGCCGAGTGCCTGGCGCTGACCACCAGCCATGTGGACCTGGATGCGGCTGGCGGCCCGATGCTCTTTGTGCGCTACAAGAATCCCAAGCACCGTTACAAGGAACGCAAGATAGCCCTGCCGGAAAGCTGGCTGCCGGCTTATGAGCAATACCGCCAGCAAAACGATTTAGATGAGGGGCTCTTCCCCTGGTCGCCGCGGCGGCTGGAGTACCTGCTGCAGGAATTGGGCGAAGCCGCCGGGTTGGATAAGCAGCTTAGCTTCCTGATGTGCCGCTGGACCTGTGCGCTCAACGATATGAATGAAGGCATGGAGGAAGAGAAAATCCGCCAGAAGCTAGGCATCTCCGAAATCCAGTGGCGCGAAGTGGGCATGAAGCTTAAGCGCCTGCAATCCGAACAGGACTTGCAGCAGGGGCAGTTGCTGTAATTCTAATTTTAGATTGCAGATTTAAGATTGAAGACCAGAGATTGGCCAGGAGTTACCGGACTAGCTAGAAGCTTTTAGCCAGTTTTTTTTTGTGTTCTTTGTGCTCTCTGTGGTGAGAAAACTTACAGCCACTTGACCACAATATCGCCAATCACGTTGGCCGCTTCGTCGCCGCGGTCGGCCGCGTTCGACAGATGGCGGTAGATCTCCCGCAACTTCAAAATATGCATTACCCCAACGATATCCTCGGGGGTCTTGAACAGTTCGGCCAGCGCCTCGCGGTAGACATGCTCCACCCGGTTTTCCAGCGCTTTGGCGCGCACCGCGTGGTCGTTAGCCACGCTGGGGTGGTCCTGCAGGCGCGAAACAGCCCGGTAAATCTCCATCGCCGCATCGGCTAACAGCGACACAATCCGCTGGATGTAGGTGTTGGGCTTGACTTCAAACAGCTCAAATTCATCCAGAGTGGTGTTGGCGTAATCGAGGATGTCGTCGATATTGAGCGACAATGCAAAAATGTCTTCGCGGTCGAAGGGGGTCACGAAGGTGCGGTTGAGCTCGTCAATCAGGATGCGGCGCACCTCGTCGGCTTCTTTCTCGGCGTGCGAAACCTGGCGGGCCAATTCTCGGTCGGGCTCATTCACATAGCTGCGCAGCGCATCCATGCCCTCGACGGCGTATTCGGCCTGCTTAATCAGCAACTCGAGAAAACGGTCCGGCTTCTTTTTGCGTGAAAACAATCCCATAACTTAGCTCCAATGGAGGAGCGCTATTCTACACGATTCGCGCTGGCCTGCTGCAAGCGCAGGTGCAGAGCCTGGCGGCTATCGGGTCGCAGGCGGTAAGCATGCGCTGAGCGAAAACCGGGCACCCACAGGATGTCCTGGCCCTTGCACACCAAAGGCCAGGCGTCCCGTGCGCGCTGGGGCTGCTTCTCATTGATAAAGACATCGGCCAGTTTCTGGCTGCCATCCAGGCCCAGCGGCTGGAAGCGGTCGCCCGGCTGGCGGCGGCGCACAAGCAACTCCGCGCCCGCCAGGTCGGCATCCAGCCAGGCCTGGAAAGCGTCGGGATTGTCGAGGCCGGCCGCCTCCGCAGGCACTTCCGTGGCGGTCAGCTGCCAGCCGCCCAAGTCAAGAGCGCCAGGCACCTCAAAGGCAAGCGCGTCCTTGGGCGCTTGCGGCCAGGGGCGCGGCAGCTCGGCCTGCCAATCGGCCACCCAGAAAGCAGCACCCTCGCTCAGAATAAACAAGTTGTCCAGCCAGTCCTGGGGCGCGCTGAAGGCCTGGTCCAGCAAATCCAGGGCGCGCTCCACCGCGGCGAAGTCGCTGCCCTCGCGGCTGGCGGGCCGCAAAACCGCGTGCGCGCGGCGCAACAGGCGGCCCTGCAAAGCCAGCGGCTGGTCACGCAGCGCCAAACGGTCGAATTGCAGGTAGTTCATATCCCGGGCCAACAGCACCTGTGACCAGGCGGTATCGGTCAGCGCTTCCAGCAAGTCCTGGTCGGCAGCCAGGATGCGGGCGGATTGCGCCAGGTGGGCTTTGGCCTGCGGGTTGTAATCGGCTAACAGGGGCAGCAATTCGTGGCGCAGGCGGTTACGGAAAAAGCCGACGTCCTCGTTGGACGGGTCTTGGATGGGCTGCAGGTCGTGGGCCTGGCAGTAAGCCTCAATCGCATCCCGGCTGGTATAGAGCAGCGGGCGCACCAGCGGGATGCTGTCGCTCCAGGGGTTGGGCAGGCTGCGGGGCGCCATGCCACTGAGGCCATCCAGGCCGGCCCCGCGCAGCAGGTGCATCAGCACTGTCTCGGCCTGGTCGTCGGCATTGTGGGCCACCACCACCGCATCGGCGCCCCGGCCTGCGGCTTCGGTGAACAGGAAGCGGTAGCGCAGGATGCGGGCGGCCTCTTCGATGGAAAGTTGCTCGACTTCGGCGTGGGCGGCTACCGGCCCGCGGCCGGTGACCAGGTCCAGGCCCATATCCGCGGCCAAAGTCGCTACCCGCTGCTGTTCTTCGCTGGATTCAGGGCGCAGTTGGTGGTCAAAATGGACCGGGCGCAGCGCGAAGCCGGCGGCCCGCAGAGCGTGGGTCACCGCCAGGCTATCCGGGCCGCCCGATAAACCGACCAACAAGCGCGCCCCCTCGGCGAGGCCAAACTCCTCTTTTAAGCGCTCCACCGGCGGCAAAATAGGCATGCGCGGATTATAGTCCTAACGGCATATCGGCTTAGCCTTGCTGGTGACCTGCCCTTATGCTAGACTACCATTCGAACCCATATTCGGAGCAAGCATGGCCAAGAAAATCCTGATCGTTGATGACGATCTGGACTCACTGAAATTGGTGGGGACGACCCTTGAGCGGGAAGGCTACGATATCGTAGCCGCCAGCGACGGGGAGAAAGCCTTGCAGCAGGTGGCCGCCGAGCGGCCCAACCTGATCCTGCTGGATGTGATGATGCCCAAAATGGACGGCTACGAGGTTACCCGCCGCCTTAAGGGCGATCCGACCACCGCCAGCATTCCGATTATCCTGTTTACCGCCAAGGCCCAGGTAGGCGACAAAGTCGAAGGCCTGGAAATGGGCGCCGACGACTACATGACCAAGCCCACCCACCCCGCCGAACTGGTGGCGCGGGTGCGGGCCATGCTCAAGCGCCCAGTCACCGGGGTGACCGGCGCCCTGCCTGTATTGGAAGAAGATCAGCCCCACCAAAGCATCGCGATCCTGGCCAGCAAGGGCGGCCAGGGGGCCAGCTCGCTGGCGGTCAATCTTGGGTATGCGTTGCGCCAGCAAGGCCAGGGCGACGTAATCGTGGCCGAGATGCGACCCGGGCGCGGAGATATGGGCCTGCTGCTCGGCTTTGAAAGCGGGGAAGAACTCAGCCAATTGCTGCGCATGAAACCGGAGAATATTCGCCTGCAGGATGTGGACGAAGCGCTCAAAAAGCACAAAGCCGGGATCCGGGTACTACCCGCTTCGGCCAAACCGAGCGACGCCGGACTACTGGCGGCCGCCGACCAAATGGAAACGATCACCAAGGCCCTGGCGCGTTTGGCGCCGCTAGCGGTGATCGACCTCGGCACCGGCTTCCCGCCCGCGGCGGAAAAAGTCGTGCGAGACTGCAGCCGCGTGGTGGTCGTCACGGAACCCTACCCGCTCAACGTGCCGCGCACGGTGGCGCTGCTGCAGGACCTGCAAACCGCGGGCATCGACCAGCGCAAGATTCTGGTCGTTTCGATCAATAAGGTGCGCACCGACCAAAATTTATCGGGTACCGATTTGGAAAAGGCGCTGGGCCGGCCTATTGATGCGGTGTATACACCGGCGCCCGAACTGGCCTTCCAGGCCGCGCGGCGCAGGCAACCCATGGGCGAAACCGACCCCGAATCGTTCACCGCCAAGCAAAGCGCCAAACTGGCCGAACTCGTTCTTTCGCCAATCACCGAAGAATAAGCGCATGTCGATTGGGCGGGCGGCGGAATTACTGCGCCAGGCGCGCCGTGCGGTGGCCTTTACCGGCGCGGGCTTTTCGACCCCCTCCGGCATTCCCGATTTCCGATCCGACGAAGACGGTCTGTGGAACCGCTTTGACCCGATGGAAGTGGCCTCGCTAAGCGCTTTCCGCACCCACCCCGAACGCTTCTTTGCCTGGATCCATCCCCTGGCCGAAACCATTCTGAACGCCCAACCCAACCAAGCTCACTTCGCCTTTGCCGCCCTGGAACAGGGCGGCCATCTGCGCACCGTGATCACCCAAAACATTGACGGGCTGCACCAGCGCGCCGGCTCCAGCGATGTGGTTGAAGTGCATGGCTCACTGCAAGGGTTGACCTGCGTGAACTGCTTCCAGCAGCAGCCGGCCGCCGATTTTGTACGGCGCTTCGTCGCCGACCAACAAATTCCACGCTGCCCCGAGTGCGGCGGGATCCTGAAACCCAACGCGATCCTCTTCCAGGAGCAGCTACCGCGCCTGGCCTGGGAGGCTGCCCGCGCCGCCGCCGGCCAGGCCGACCTGATGATTGTGGTCGGTTCCTCGTTGGAAGTGATGCCGGTGGCCGGGCTGCCGATGCGCGCCCTGGAAGCCGGGGCGCACCTGATCGTGATCAACCACAGCCCGACCTATATCGACAGCCGGGCGGATGTGGTGCTGGACATGGATGTGGCCGAGGTGCTGCCCCGGATTATGGAATTAGTGCAGGATAGCTAGCCGCCGAGCGCAGCGCTAACGCGCGCCACGCCGACCAAACTGGCGTTCCAACAAATCAATCGACAAATGAATCATGGTTGGGCGCCCGTGCGGGCAGGTGCGCGGTGCCTCGCAGGCTTGCAGGTCGTTGAGCAGGGCTTGCTGTTCTTCGAGCGAGAGCTGCTGGCCGGCCTTGACCGCGGCGCGCTTACAGACCCGCGCAATCAGTTTGGCCTCGCGTTCGCTTTCGAGCGGGGCTTCATCTTCTTCGAAATATTCGACTACCACGCGCAGGGCGGCGGCCGGGTCGCTGCCAATCAGCAGGGCCGGCATCGCACGCAATTGAAAAGTATGTGGGCCGAAAGGTTCCACTTCGAAACCCAGGCTGGTCAATATATCCAACTGGTCTTCCAATAAGTCCGCCTGGCTGGCCGTCAACTCAACCACCTCGGCTTCGAGCAGCTTCTGGGAACCCATTTCGGCTTTCTGGGCGCTGAAGCGCTCGTAAAGCACGCGTTCGTGGGCGGCGTGCT
>OMJR01000148.1 GCA_900299355.1 Anaerolineaceae bacterium | reverse complement strand
TCTGCTTAGCTATCCATTTATCCAAATTACGCGTACTTCCACAACGAACACTTAGGGGAGGGTCTAAGACCCTCCCCTACAAAAGAATTGTATTTAACTGCCCCTGACGGAGAAAAGCGCCAACACGGCGTGGCAGAGGCTCAACTAGCCCCTACCCGCTAAAGCCCAAGATCGAACCGGCTGCCGCAGCGCCAAAAATCAGCAGCACAGCCAAGGCCGCATACCAGGCGCGGCCGGGCAGGTTCTTATCCACCAAATGCATATCCGGCGCTTCGCCCGTCACCTTATACTCCGGCGCGGCGACCCAGGCAAACAGTGCGCCGCCCAGGAAGCCGCCCAGGTGGCCCCAGTTATCAATCTCGGGGGCCAGGCCAATCAGAAAGTTGATCAGGGCAATATTCACTATGCTGCGCAACACCACCTGCGCGCGGCGGCCAAAGATGCGCCGGTTGCGGTAGACGAATACGCCCTGGGCAGCCAGCAGGCCAAAAATCGCCGTCGAGGCGCCCAACGAGGGCGCCTCAGTCAACAGGAATGAGAGCACAACCCCGGCGAAGCCGCTGGTGAGATACAGCGCCAGGAAACCGGAGTGGCCATAGTGCTGCTCCAGATCCGGCCCCAAGATATAAAGCGCATACATATTGAATCCAATATGCAGCAGCGAGCCGTGGAGCAGGATCGGCGTAATCAAACGCCAGTATTGGCCATCCAGGATCAATTCGTTCACCTTCAGGCCGAAACAGCTGGGTAGATCGGGGGTTGCAAAATAGGGGCAGGTCAGGTGCAGCAGGTCAACATAGCCCTCCCCGGTGAGTACCTGAGTGAGGTAGACCAGGATCGTCAGCGCCAGGAACAGATAGGTGACCAGGGGCGGGCGTTCCGGCAGGTGCAACCGGATCTGGCGCGACCGCGGCAGACTGGGCGGAGATTCCTGTGTTTCCTCCGCCGCGCTATCGAGGGGCAATTGGTCGGGGCTATTGCTGCTCACAAGGCTACCTGGCGCGGGTTCACGCGATGGTGTTCGGCATGAATGATCGCCACAATCGTATCCACCGCCTGCTCTAATTGGTTATGCGCGTTGACCACAATGTAATCAAATTCAGAGGCCCGTCGAAATTCCTCGCGGGCAGTTTCAATACGCACTTTCAAATCGGCTTCACTTTCCGTTTCGCGGCCCTGTAAGCGCTGCACCAATTCCTCTTCGCTGGCGGCAGTGATGAAGATCAACAGCGCTCCCCGGGCTTGCTGCTTTATCGTCGCTGCGCCCTGCACATCCAGGCGCATCAACACATCCTTGCCGCTGGCCATGGCATCCTTCACCTGCTGCCGCGGCACACCCTTGAAGTCGTTATATACCTTAGCGTGCTCCAGCAACTCGCCGGCGCTTTGCATAGCCTCAAACTCGGCCTTGCTGATGAAGATGTAATCCACGCCGTTGGTTTCGTCGGCGCGGGGCGGGCGGGTATTGACTGTTACGACAAAATGCAGGGGCAGGTTGCGGGCCTTCAAAGTCCGCAGCACGCTATCTTTGCCCACGCCGGACGGCCCCGAGATCACGATCAGGAGCGGTGTGTGGACGGGTCCGAATTGGGGGGCTGTGTTCAAATAACTCTCCGAGAATTTGGTGGCCGCAATTATAACGGCAGGCCCCGGCAAAGAAAAAGCGGCGCAGGTGTGCGCCGCTTACGAAAACGAATGGAGACGCTTAGGCGCCGATCAGCGCCTGATAATCAAAGTACAGCGAAACGGCGATAATCGGAATAATGATCAGGCTCAGTACCAGGTAGCGTTTGCCCCAGCTGGTGGGCCACAGGCGCCGAAGGTTGTACAGGATCAGGCCGATACCAAAGGCGCCGGCCGCCAGGTTCACCTGGGCGCTGAAGGCGGAGCCCAGCCCAATCAAGGGCAACACGAAGGGCACCAGGATGTATTGCAGGATGCAGCGCACGGCGGTCAGCAGCAGCGGCACGCCGATCACCGAGGTGCTGACCAGCACTTCGGGCGGGGTTTCTTTGCGGGTTACAGTTGTTTCAGCCATTGTCTTTCCTGTAGTGGATTAGCGCCCGCATTGTACCAAGCAGGGCGCTAGCTTTGTAAAGCTAGCTTTTGGCAATCTTGCGTTTATGCTTCTTGAGGAAGTTAACTACGATGTGTTCCACTTGGGCGGCTACCTGATCTGGCGATTGCGTGGCAAGCACGATTTCCCAGCGTTGGGGCTCTTCGCGAATCAATTCCATATAGCCCTTGTACACACGCTGGTGAAAAGCCTGTTCGTAATCATCCATGCGATTCCAGCCGCCGTCGTCGCCGCGCCGCTGCAAACCCTCCTCAACGCTGATATCCAGAAACAGGGTCAGGTCGGGCTGCAAACCGCCGGTGGCGAATTCGATGATTTGGCGGAGGACGTGGAGGTCGATCTCATGCCCGTAGCCCTGGTAGGCCAGGGTGGAATCGGCATAGCGATCGCACAAGACCACTTTGCCTTCATTCAGCGCCGGATGGATCACTTCCTCCACCAGTTGGGCGCGGGATGCCTGGAATAATAAGATCTCGCTGCGGGTGGACATCCTGTCTTTGTGCTTGAGATCCATGATCACGGCGCGCACTTCGTCGCCAATATCCGTGCCGCCGGGTTCTCGGGTCGTCAGCACCTCAAAGCCTTCCTGGCGCAGGCGTTCCGCCAGCTTGAGAATTACTGAGGTCTTTCCGCTACCTTCGGGACCTTCGAGAGTGATGAACATGGGCAGAGTGTACCCCAGCTAGCGGGTAGCCTCGCGCAGGGCGGCGCGCGCCAACAGGCGCGTGGAATCGAGGGTGGGCAGCACCGAATCCTCGGGGCGAATCAGCAGCGGGATTTCCGTGCAGCCCAGGATGACGGCGTCACAATCCTGCTCCGCGAAGGCCACAATCAGCGATTGAAAGTAGCTGCGCGCCTCATCGCTAATCACACCATAAATCAACTCGTCCACAATAAAGCGGTGCACCCGCTGGCGGGCATCCGGCTCAGGGGTCAGCCACTGGATGCCGCGCGGCTCCAGCTTGCGGGGGTAGACCGGCCCTTCCATCAAGGGTTGGGTGCCCAGCAAACCGAGCTTGCGGTAGCCGGCGGTTTCGGCGGCGCGGGCAACCTCTTCGGCGATGTGCAGCCAGGGTCGCGGGGCGCGTTCCAATACTTCGTCGATGGCGACATGCACGGTGTTATCGGGGCAGACCAGCAGCTCCGCGCCGGCGGCCGCCAGGCGTTCGGCGGATTGCAACAGCAGTTCGCCCACTGCGGCCCAGTCATCCGCATTGGAGCGATGGTGGTAATCGCTGAGCGAGAAGCCGTGCATGGTCACTTCGGGGTGTTGGAAGGGCGCCAGGTAATCGCGCCCTTCGTTGCAAATCGTGCGATAGCACAGAGCGGCGCCCTCGTAGGACACCGCCACGATACCAATATGTTTTGCGGCCAGCATGTCTAGCTCCAGCGAGAAATTTTCTCGGGGATGTCGTTGGCGCCCAGATCGGTGCACAACGCCTTCAACTCCGGGCAGGCGCCTTTCCATTCCAGGTCGTCCAGGCTTTCTTTGAGCGGCACATCAAAACGAAGCGTAGTGAGCTGGCGGTAGAGCAGCGCGGCCTCGTAATTCTCGGCCAGGTTACCCTGCAGGGTCTTGGCCCGCCCGGCGGTAATACCCCAGGTCGTCAGGTCCTCACTGATATCTTCAATGTGGCCGAAATTCGACAGGATGGTGGCCACCGATTTCGCGCCCCAACCGGGGATGCCGGGGATGCCGTCAGCCGAATCGCCGACCAGCGCCAAATAATCCGGGATGGAGGCAGGCGGCACGCCGTATTTCTCCAGCACCGCGGGCTCGTCGTAAATCAATTCGCGGCGGCGGTCCCAGCAGACCACCTTGCCGCCCACCAGCTGGGCCAAATCCTTGTCCGGCGAGCAGACCACGATTTGTTCCACGCGTTTGTCGTCTTTGAATTTGAGCGCCGCAGTGGCAATCGCATCATCGGCCTCGAAATCCACCATCGGCCACACCACGATGCCCAGCGCGGCTACGGCCTCTTCGGCCAACTCAAACTGGGCCAGCAGCAGCGGGTCCACGCCCTCACCGGTTTTGTAGCCATCATAAAGGTCGTTGCGGAAGGAGGTGATTTCATGGTCAAAGGCGCAGGCCAGGTGGGTGACCTCGGGGTCATCCAGCAGGGCCATCAGGTTCTTCATCAGGTACACAGTGGCGCCCACTTCGCGGCCGTCCGGCGCCTGTTTGGGCGGCGGGCCGTAGAAGCTGCGGAACAATTCGTAGGTGACGTCGAGTAAATGGACCTTCATGCTGGAACCTCCAGGGATGGCGACTGAACGCTGAGGACTAGTTTACTTGCTTTCTTTTTCTGAAACCATGTGCGGGAAGGAGCACAGCGCTAGGCAAACAATTGGGTGGAGTCCTCGGTCGCGCTAAGGCGCTCCCTCAGAATGACACCTCTTGGAATAATATCCTCCCGGCACACATTTAACTTCGCGTAGCTGCGCACTGCGGTGCGCAGCTACAACCTCAATAAACTTTCCACAGAGTCGTCCGGCCAACAGATGGATTGGTCGGTAAAGTCCGAATCCTTATCGCTTCTAGTGCCATATATGCAGCCCGGTCGTAAAAGAGCCAAACTGACTGGGAGTCGGGGGGAAAGTCATTTCCCCCAGCGGGGTGTGGGGTCAGCGGCCCCACAATAAGAACGCTATTCCACCACGTCAATAAACTCGCGTTATTGCAATGGACCTAAAACATTCCTCGGTCCCGCCGACGCGCTCCCTCAGAATGACATTTGTGTTCAGCCCTGGGGTTGTCTACAACTCAATGCCCAGGCGGCCAAGCACATACAGCATCGCGTAATAGCTGACCAGCATAACCCCTACTGATGCCAGCATGGCCCAGGCAAAGTCAATCCGTTTGAGCAACACGGGAAAGACGATAAAGAAAGTCAGCGAAGGCAGCACCAGCCAGAAGATGCTGTTAGACAAGGCTGCGACCTGCTGCACATCGCGGGTGTCCACATACAACCAGATAAAGGCCAGCAGTGAGGTCAGCGGCAGCGAAGCCAGCAACCCACCCAGCAGGCTGGAGCGCCGGCTGATTTCGGAAATGGCCACAATAATGAGGGCCGAGATGGCGATCTTGAGAACGGTGTAGGCCATTATTCGCGGAAGATGCGCACCCGCCGGTTGGGTTCCTTGCCATAGGAATGCGAGACCAGCTTGGCGTCCTGTACTAGTTCGTGCTGCAGGCGGCGCACATAGGAGGAAGCCGGCGGCAGCTCAACCCAGCGCTCACCGTTCAGTACGGCATCAATCGCGCGTTGGGTGCTCAACATCTGTTCCTCGACGTCGTTGTCGGGGCTTTGGCTGGGCAAATCGAAGAGGCCGCTCAGGAAGCGTTCCATTTGCGACACCGTATTGGCGCGCAGCACATAAACCGGCATGCCGCGCTGTTCGGCATCCACAATCACGCGCTGGCGCTTGCGGTAATAGGAGCGCAACGTGACCAGTACATCGGCATCGTTTACATCCTTGACCGGCACCACTGGCACACCCAGCCGCTTGGACGCATTGGAGAGCCGGTTTTGGGCCACACCATAAGGGAAAATGCGGATGGTCTCCAGCTTGGCGCCCTGGCGCGGCGGGCGGTATGCCTCGGTGGTCAGCCGTGCGCGCGGTTGCTCGCCATTGGCGGCCGCCGGGTCGCGGCGGCGCGGGCCGGTGTTGGTCGCCGAAGAGGTGCGCGGCTTGCGCGCGGGCGGGGCTTCCTTAATCTGGATTTCGCCGTCGGCATCGCGGCTGCGCAATTCCGGTTCCTGGGGGTAGCCACGCAGCAGCGAATCCACCGCAGCAGCCACGTCGCGGTGCACCGCCAACTGGTCGCGGGTTTGCAACTCAATCAGCACATCAAAAGTGGGCGGCGAGCGGCGCTCCAGCACGGTCTTCTGCGTGCCACGGCGGCGGGCTTCTTCGTCCGAGAGCGTCACCGATTCAATGCCACCCACCAGGTCAGACAGAGTCGGGTTGATCAATAAGTTCTCGAGTGCGTTGCCGTGGGCGGTCCCAATCAGCTGCACACCGCGCTCGGCGATGGTGCGCGCTGCCAGGGCTTCCAGCTCGCGGCCGATTTCGTCAATCACAATCACCTCGGGATTGTGGTTCTCGACCGCTTCAATCATCACTTCGTGCTGCATGGAAGGCGAGGCGACCTGCATACGGCGCGCGCGGCCCACGGCGGGATGGGGCACATCGCCGTCGCCGCCGATTTCGTTGGAGGTATCCACGATCACGACGCGTTTGCTCTCGGCCAGGATGCGCGCCGCTTCGCGCAGCAGGGTGGTCTTGCCCACACCCGGGCGGCCGAGCAGCAGCAGCGATTTGCCCTCTTCAATCAGGTCCTGGATGATGTCAATCGTGCCATAGACCGCACGGCCCACGCGCAGGGTCAGGCCGACCACATCGCCACGCCGGTTACGGATGGCAGAGATGCGATGCAGGGTGCGCTCGATGCCGGCGCGATTATCCTCGTCGAAATCGCCCAGGCCTTCAACCACATGCTGGATATCCTCGGGGGTCACTTCGCGTTCCAGCAGCACCACTTCTTCCTGCGAGTGGCGCGCGGTGGGCACGCGGCCCAGGTCGAGGATGATTTCCAATAGGTCGGCGCTGTTATTGCGATCGCGCACCGCCGCGCGGATATCGTCCGGCAGGGTGTCGAGCAGGGCGTCGAGGTCGTCGGTAATTTGTCGTCTAGTCATAATAGTTCGGTTCCAGTTCCCGCATACGTATCGGGGTCGGTATCTGTATCGGCACGGTCGGCTCGGCCCGCCGGCCTTCGGCCGCGCGCAGGGGCTGGCTGGCCTTCAGCGGCAAGCGGCGCGCGGTGCGCTTGACCATCACGGCCTGCTGCGGGCCGGGTTCGGCGCCTAAATCATCCAGCGCGCTGTGCAACCATTCCTGGTTGGAACGCACGCACAGGTACAGTGGTTTGCCGCGGCTGGGGCCCAACCCGGCCGCCAGGGCCGCCAAGCGTTCGCCAAAAGGGGCGGCGTCCAAATGCACATAGGGCTGGAGCCATGCCCCGCGCGGGCCGCGGGTGACATCCACATAGGCCAGCAATTCGCCTTCACGGTAATGCAGCCAGCCGCTGAGCGGGTCGCTGGGCAGCGGTTCCACCTGTTGCACCAGGCTGGGTATCAGGCTGCCGGCCAGCAGGTTAACCGCGAAGCTGTCGCGGCTGGCGGCTGGGCGCCAACCAGCACGACGGTTAACGCCGCGCGGCGACTGGGTGATACGCCAAATCGTCTGGCGGGCATAAATGCTGAAGCCGGCCCGGCGCAACGCCTCAAAGGCGCGGCTGCTTTCATCGACCTCGGCCACCAGGCTCTGCGCGCCGCGGCCGGCCACACGCTTAATCAAGTGCTCCAGCAGGGCCGGCAAATCGGGGGACTCAATCGCGGCCTCCGGCGCCAACATGCTGAAGTGGGCGTAGCTGCGGCCCGCGCGGTGCACCACCTGGCCCATCAAGGACGGCCGGCCATCGCGCCCCTCGTACACTAAGGTGAACACGCCCGTCAGGCTGGAGAAGGGCGAGAGCAGCGCGCCAGCCGGGACCAGCACACGGCCCCAGGTAAGAGTCGGTTGGCTATCCAGGAAGAGCGCGTGACGCCGATAGCGATTGAGGGCCCCCAAATCGGTGATGACAAAAGGTCGTATCACACAGCTATTTTACAGTAGGGCGTCGGGCAGCGTAATATCCGCAACCGAGCTATTACGAAAACTTAACGCTGCTCAATCAGCTTCAGGAAGTACTCGTGGAAGCGGCTGTCATTGGTCAGCTCGGGGTGGAAGCTGGTCGCCAGCAGGTGTCCCTGCTGGGCAGCAACGATGCGCCCATCTGCCAATTGCGAAACGACCTGTGCATCACCGCTGACTTTCTCAATCAGCGGGGCGCGGATGAAGACAGCATGGAAAGGCGGTCCCTCCAGCGCAGGCACATCCAGGTCGGCCTCGAAGCTCTCCACCTGGCGGCCGAAGGCGTTGCGCTCGACGGTGATATCCATCAGGCCCAGCAAGGGCTGCTCGCGCCGCGCGTCATTTGATAGAAAGATGGCCCCGGCGCAGGTGCCCCACACCGGCCTGGTCTCGCCGAAATCAATCAGCGGCTCCATCAGGTTGAAGTCCACCGCCAGCTTGCCAATCGTGGTTGATTCGCCGCCGGGGATAATCAAGCCATCCAGGTCGGCCAACTGCTCTGCCTTGCGCACCTCCACCGCCTGCACGCCCAAGCGGCGCAGCATGGCGATATGTTCGGCAAAGGCGCCTTGTAGGGCTAATACGCCAATCTTCATATTTTTAGGGATAGTCGCACATGGAGGCGAACCAGGTAATTAGTAACTGGTAATTAGTAATTTTCAAGCCAAATCGAATCCACTGGAGCAATTACGATTTACTATTTACGAATTACCATCCCCGCTGCGCGATGAGTTCGCCTTCGGGGATATCCGAAATCTGGCGTCCCACCATCGGTTCGCCCAGGTTGCGGCTGACCTCAGCCAGCACCTCGGGATCCTGGTAATGGGTGGTGCCCTTGACGATGGCGGCGGCGCGTTTGGCCGGGTCGCCGGACTTGAAGATGCCGCTACCCACGA
>OMJR01000147.1 GCA_900299355.1 Anaerolineaceae bacterium | reverse complement strand
TCTGCTCTGCTGAATACCGATTTCTTGCCATTGTTCCTGCCTCCTCATAGGACTGATCCTAACTTTACTTCTGGACCAGTTTTCGGGGGGCAGGTCACCTTCAGGAAGCGGGCCACAACCAGACCCAGCACCACAATCAGGGTGGCCATCAAAATCTGGGGCGCCTGCTCGGCAATCGAGAGGTTGGCCCACCATTGTTCAATCCCAGTAAAGAAGTCTTGCATGGCCCTATCTTAACCGCTCGGCCGGATAGAATGCCACCATGCCCGCCGTATCCGTGCTGATGCCCTGCTACAACGCCGCCGCAACGCTGGAAGAAACCTTCGCCAGCCTGGCCGCGCAAACGCACCCCGATTTCGAAATCGTGGCCGTGGACGACGGCTCCCGCGACGACACGTTGCGCATCCTGCGCGACTGGACCGAACGCGAGCCGCGTCTGCGCGTGCTGGCCCGCGAGCACGCCGGCATCATCCCCGCCCTCAACGCCGGCCTGGAAGTCTGCCGCGGCGCCTATGTGGCCCGCATGGACGCCGACGACCTGTGCGTCCCCGAGCGCCTCACCAAACAGGCTGCTTATCTGGACGCGCACCCCGCGGTCGGTCTGGTGGCCAGTTGGGTGGCTGGCTTCCCCGCGTCCGCCTTGCGCGAAGGCTTCCGCATCTACATTGATTGGCTTAATTCGCTGGTCAGCGATGCCGAAATCAAACGCGAGCTATTCGTCGAGAGCCCTTTCGCGCACCCCAGTGTGATGTACCGTCGCGAACTGGTGCAGCAATTGGGTGGCTATCAGGAGCATAGCTGGGCGGAGGATTACGACCTGTGGCTGCGCATGGCCACCGCCGGGGTCACCTTTGCCAAAATCCCCGAAGTACTGGTCGAGTGGCGCGACCATCCCACCCGCCTGACGCGCAGCGACAGCCGCTATTCGGTTAAGAATTTCCTGCGCGCCAAAGCCCACTACTTGGCCCGCGGACCGCTGGCCGAGAGCGACGCCGTCATCGTCTGGGGCGCGGGCATGATGGGCCGCCGCCTGGGCAAGCGTCTGCTGGATGAGCAGGTGCCGGTGGTGGCCTTCGTGGATATCGACCCGAAGAAGATTGGCCGCACCCGCCAGGGCAAGCCCATCATTAGCGCCGAGGACTTCATGGACTGGTGGCAGCGCTATCCGCAGCCAGCCCTGTTAGCCGCGGTCGGCGCACGCGGCGCACGCGACCTGGTTCGCCAGCAGGTCAACGACCTGGGCCTGGTCGAGGGCCGCGATTGGTGGGCAGCCGCGTAAAAGCAGCTGTTAGCTTTTAGCCGTTAGCTTTCAGCCATCAGCGAGAGACAGATTAGCAGCCCCATTCAACCTTCAACTTTTCAATCTTCAATCTGATTTCTGCTGCCCATTTACCATTTTGCCCCAATCCGCTACCATCTATTTATGGAACTCGAACACACCATCGTCGCCGGACTGGCCCGGCAGCAATCTTTCACCGTCAAAGGAGAACACAGCGCCGCCCACATCGGCAGCGGGACGGTTGGCGTGCTCTCCACGCCCAGCATGATTGCCTTCATGGAAATTACCGCACGCACGCTGCTGGACAAACATCTGCCCGACAGCCATACCAGCGTCGGCGTGCAGGTCTCGGTCAGCCACCTGGCGGCCTGCCCGCTGGGCGCCGAAGTCGAAGCGCGCGTCGAGGTGCTCTCCGTAGACGGCCGCCGCATCACCCTCACCGTGGAAGCCTGGCACGGTGACACCAACCTGGGCGCCGGCACCCACCAGCGCGTGATCGTGGATAAAGCGCGTTTCCTGGAACGGGCGACGGGATAGCTGATAGGTATGAGCTATCAGCCATAAGCTGTAAGCAACCCGCTTAGAAAAACTATTCAACCTTTTCAATCTTCAATTTTCAATTACTACTTACCAGTTACCAATTGCTAGTCGTCTCCCAATCTCCCCTCACTATCTTCCCTACCGTATAATCAACCCATGCCTATCCTGCGCGCCGGCGCGACGGAATTTTTCAGCAACAGCCCCGGGCAAACCCGCCGCCTGGGCATCCAACTGGGCGGCTTGCTGCAGCCCGGCGACCTGGTCTGCCTGGAAGGCGACCTTGGCGCGGGCAAAACCACCCTGGTGCAGGGCCTCGCTGCCGGCTGGGGCTCGCCCGAGCAGGTCACCAGCCCCACCTTTGTGCTGGTCAACCTCTACCAGCGCGGCGACAGCCAGCAACTGGCCCACCTGGACGCCTACCGCCTGGAGAGTGTCGCCGAAGCCGATGCGCTGGACCTGGACGCGTTACTGGCTCGCGGCCCGATGGTGGTTGAATGGGCCGACAACATTGAAGCCGCCCTGCCCACCGAGCGCCTGTGGCTCAAGCTCTTCTGGGTAGAAGACGAACGCCGCCGCATTGAACTGGCTCCCGAAGGCGAACGCTACAAAGCCATGGTCGACGAACTGGAAGAAACTGTGTTTGGTGTCGCATGACCCTGCTGGCGATTGATAGCTCCACCCGCGCGCTGGGTATCGCACTGTATGACGGCCAGCAGGTGCGTTACGAGCTGGCCTGGAACAGCGACAATTTCCACACCGTGGAATTGGCCCCCGCCATCGAAGAGGGTCTGGCGCGCGCCCAACTTAAGATGAAGGACATTGAGGCGGTGGGCGTCACCATCGGCCCCGGTTCCTACACCGGGCTGCGCATCGGCCTGGCCCTCGCCAAGGGGCTGACCCTCGGCGGCCAGCGCGCCCTGATTACCGTGCCGACCCTGGACGTGGTCGCCGCCGCCCAGCCCACCGCCGACAAGCCGTTGGCCGCCGTGCTGCAAGCTGGCCGCGGCCGCATTGCGGTTGGCTGGTATGCTGCCAAAGACGGGCAATGGGTCGCCCAGGGCGAAGCCCAATTGAGCACCGCCCAGGATTTGTTGGCTGCTATCAACAAGCCCACCATCATTTGCGGTGAAATTTATGCGGAAGAACGCAAAATCCTGGCTCGCAAGCACGCCAACGCCCAGTTGGTATCCCCCGCCTGGAGCAACCGCCGCCCGGCCGTGCTGGCCGAGCTGACCTGGCAGCGCTGGCAAGCCGGCGACATCGCCGACCCGGCCGGCCTCGGCCCGGTCTACACCCAGAGCACGGAGAACATTCCCCAATGAGCGGGGAGGCTTTCACGCTGCGCCCCATGCAATCCGCCGACCTGGAGGCCGTGCACGCCCTCGAGCTGGCCATTTTCCCCACCCCCTGGTCGTTCAACAGCTACAAATTCGAACTGGAGCGCAATCCCGCCTCCGAGCTGTGGGTGCTGGAAGCGCCCAACGGCGCTGTGGCCGCCTACGCCGTCGTCTGGCTGCTGGTGGATGAAGCCCATATCGCCAACATTGCCGTCGCGCCCGACTACCGCCAGCAAGGGCTCGGCCGCCGCCTGCTGCACCATGCGCTGACCCGCGCCGCCAAGGACGGCATGCGCTACGCCACCCTGGAGGTGCGCGTGGGCAACAAGGCCGCCCGCCAGCTCTATAAATCCTTCGGCTTCGAAGTCGTCGGTCGGCGCAAAGCCTACTACCGCGACAACCAGGAGGACGCACTGACCATGCGGCTGGAAGCCCTGGACCGCGTGCTGCTGGCCCAAGCCTGACATCATCGAGAGGAGCTCACCGTGGAAGCGCTGGCTGCATTAAATGAAATCGCTGAACAAGCCGCCGGCTGCCAACAATGCAGCCTGTACCATTCGCGCAAGCACAGCGTCCCCGGCGAGGGTCCCGCTGACGCCGAGTTAATGTTTATCGGCGAAGGCCCCGGCTTCCATGAGAACGAACAAGGCCGCCCCTTCGTCGGTCCGGCGGGCGCTTTCCTGGAAGAATTGCTCGATTCGATTGGATTAACCCGCAAAAATGTCTTTATCACCAATGTGGTAAAATGCCGCCCGCCCGGAAACCGCGACCCGCAATTCGAGGAACTGGAAGCCTGCGCTTCCTATCTGGATCGCCAGATCCAGGCGATCAACCCCAAAGTGATCGTGACCCTCGGGCGCTTCAGCATGGCGCGCTTTCTGCCGCATGCCAAGATCAGCGAGGTGCACGGGCAGGCAGTTCAGGTGCGCGGCCGCTGGGTCACCCCCATGTATCACCCCGCTGCGGCCCTGCACCAACCTTCACTGCGCAGCACGGTTGAAGCTGATTTCAGGAAGCTGCCGGATTGGATCGCCAAGGCGGACAGCGTGAAAGACTACGAAATTCCCTCCACCCCCGTACAAGACACAAATTCCGAACAGTTGAGTCTATTCTAGAGGTCGCATGAGTGATATTCGTTCCGCGCTG
>OMJR01000146.1 GCA_900299355.1 Anaerolineaceae bacterium | reverse complement strand
GCTGGGTGAAACGGCCCAGCGCCAAGGAGCGCCGTTCCGCCGAAGAAGCGCTGGATAAGGTCGGCATGCTTGATTATGCCGAGCGCCAAATCAGCCAGCTTTCCGGCGGCCAGCAGCAGCGCACCTTTTTGGCGCGGGCGCTGACCCAGGACGCCGAAGTCTATTTCATGGACGAGCCTTTTCAGGGCGTGGATGCCACCACGGAACGCGCCATTGTGGACTTGCTGAAAGACTTGCGCGCCCAGGGCAAAACCGTGCTGGCCGTGCATCACGACCTGCAAACCGTGCCAGAGTATTTCGATTGGGTGATGCTGCTCAACGTGCGGCGGATTGCCAGCGGCCCGGTGGCCGAGGTCTTCACCGAGGAGAACCTGCGCGAAGCCTATGGCGGGCGTGTGGCCTTCCTGAGCAAGAGCAACGGAGCGGCGGAGGACGCATGAGCCTGCTGGATTTATTGCGCAGCCTGGTCTTTGACCATACTATCCGCACCGTCGCGCTGGGCACCGCCACGCTGGGCGTGGTCAGCGGCGCGCTGGGCGCCTTCGCGGTGCTGCGCCGCCAGAGCCTGCTGGGTGACGCCCTGTCGCACGCCGCCCTACCGGGCGTGGCGCTGGCCTTCATGCTGACCGGTCTAAAGACCCCGATTGTGCTGATGCTGGGCGCGGCCTTTGTCGGCATCCTGGCGATTCTGCTATTGGAAGCGGTCACTCGCCTGACGCGCCTCAAAGAGGACAGCGTACTGGGCATTATCCTCTCGGTCTTTTTCGGGGTGGGCTTGCTGTTGCTCACCTTTCTGCAGCGCAATCCAGATGCGCGCCAGGCCGGCCTCAACACCTTCCTGTTTGGCCAGGCGGCCACCCTGCTGACCCGCGACGTGGTCACCATGGCCATTTTCGGCGGGCTGGCCCTGCTAGTGATGGCAATCTTCTGGAAGGAATTCAAGTTGCTCAGCTTCGACCGCGAATTTGGCGGCAGCCTGGGCTTTCCGATGCGCGCGCTGGACATCATGCTGACCTCGCTTTTGGTGGTGGCGGTCGTCATCGGCCTGCAGGCGGTGGGTGTGGTGCTGATGAGCGCGATGGTGGTGGCCCCCGCGGCCGCCGCGCGCCAATGGACCAACCGGCTGGGCGTGATGGTGGCCCTGTCAGCGCTCTTTGGCGCGCTGGCCGGGGTCAGCGGCGCGCTGATTAGCAGCCTGGGCAGCGGCCTCTCCACCGGCCCCGTGATTGTGCTCTGCATCAGCGCCATCGTGCTGATATCGGTGCTGTTGGCCCCCAACCGCGGGCTGGTCTGGGACAAGCTGCGCCAGCGCCGCAACCGCCGCCGTTTGCGCGGCGAGAGCGTGCTACTGGATTTCTACCGCATGTCCGGCCAGCACAGCGACGCGCTGGCGCCCCACCCCGTGGCGGCCCTGCTGGCGATTAACCCCCAGGCCGAAGCCGTCCTGGAGCGGTTGGCGGAGCGCGGCCAGGTGCGCCGCGCCGCAGCCGGGCAGTGGGCGCTGACCGAGAGCGGCCTGGCGGCAGCGCGGGTATTAGAAGAAGAACGTTTGCAGAAGGAAACCGACTGAGATGAGTATTGCCCAGATTGAAATTCAATTGATTGCCGTGGTGGTGGCGGCCGCCTGCGCGCTCCCGGGCGTGTTCCTGGTGCTGCGCGGCATGGCGATGATGAGCGACGCCATCAGCCACACCGTGCTGCTGGGCATCGTGCTCAGCTATTTTGTGGTGCGCACGCTCGATTCGCCGCTGCTGATTTTCGGCGCGGCGGCCATCGGCCTGCTGACCGTCTCGCTGACTGAGTTGCTTAACCGCACCAAGCTGGTCAAGCAGGATGCGGCCATCGGCCTGGTCTTCCCCGCGCTGTTCAGCATTGCCGTGATTCTGATTTCGCGCTTTGCGCGCGGCGTGCATTTAGACAACGATGCCGTGTTGCTGGGCGAGCTGGCTTTTGCGCCCTTCGACCGTATCAGCGTACTCGGCCTGGACCTGCCCCACTCGCTGGTGGTGATGGCGATTATCCTGCTCATCAACATCGCCTTTATCGCCCTCTTCTATAAAGAGCTCAAGCTGGCCACCTTCGACGCCGGCTTGGCCGCCGCGCTGGGTTTCTCGCCGGCCCTGATTCATTACGGGCTGATGGCCCTGGTGTCAATCACCGCGGTGGGCGCCTTTGATGCGGTCGGTTCAATCCTGGTGGTGGCCCTGATGGTCACCCCCGCGGCGGCCGCCTACCTGCTCACCGACCGGCTGGAACGCATGCTCGGCTTGAGCGTGCTGATTGGCGCGGGCGGCGCCGTGGGCGGCTACTGGCTGGCGCGCGCCAACGATGCCAACATCGCCGGTTCGATGGCGACCGTGATTGGCCTGCTCTTCCTGCTGGCCTTCCTGTTCGCGCCCGAGCGCGGCGTGGTGGCTATCGCCCGCCGGCGCGGCCGCCAGCGCTGGGAATTCGCCCAGACCATGCTGGCTATCCACTTGCTGCAACATGAGGGCACGCCCGAGGCGGCAGTGGAGAACCGCGTCGACCACCTGCAGGAACATTTGCGCTGGGAGCCAGCCTTCGCGCAAGGGGTGCTGCGCCGTGCCGAGGCCCAAGAGTGGGTTGAACGCGACAACGGCGCGCTTAGTCTCACCCCGCAAGGCCGCCAGGCGGCTCAAAAGGCGCTCACCCGCTAAATTCTTCACCTTGAGTGAACACAAACTTACAATCTCTTGCACCCTCTTTTAAAAGCTAGGGCTAGATTTGCTTGGTAGCTTGCTCTAGACTAAGGCCTAGATTCGCTTTAAAGGAGCCAAGATGACGCATTCCGCCCCCAGCCTGGATACGATTGCCAGCGAGCAGGACGCTTTCGAGCGCGCCCGCGACGCTTTTGCCAAGAAACCCCGCCAAATGACGATGATTTTGGCGCGTGAACTGAACGTGCCCGAAGCCACCATTGTGCGCGCCATGCCGGAAGGCATGTCCACCGAATTGAACGCTGAGCGCTGGGAGGAAATTCTGGGCTCCTTTGAAGCGATGGGCGAAGTGCATGTGATTGTCTCGAACGCTTCGGTAACCATCGAGAGCGTCGGGGCCTTTGGCGGCTTCAGCAAGGCCGGCGGCTTCTTCAACGTGCAGGGCAATGGGCTGGATATGCATATCCGGCACACGCAACTGCACTCGGTGTTTGCGGTGCGCAAGCCCAGCCACCTGGATGGACACGATACGCTGAGTGTGCAATTCTTCGACGCGCGCGGCACCGCCGCCTTCAAAGTCTTCCTGACCTTCGGCGGCAGCGACCCCAGCGGCGAGCGCGAGCTGCAATTTAGTTCGCTGGTGGAGAAGTTCGCGCTGTCCTAAGCTTCAACTGTGTACCGATAAAGGGCGCCCCATCCGGGGCGCTTTTTTGTTGTCCATCACTACCAGGAAGTACGCCTCTAACTTGTGATTCCGGGATAGCACCCCACCCTCTTGTCATTCCGAGCGAGCGACCCACCGTCTTGTCATTCCGACCGCAGGTCGCCCTCGCTCGGAATGACCAATGGGCTAAGCGGAGAAATCATCCTGGTGTATTATCAAAGCATGCAAGGTTCGTACGGTGACTACAACGTTCAGCCCCTTAGTCCGGAACGCTGGGACGACTTCGAAAAACTCTTCGGGCCCAGCGGCGGCTACAGCGGCTGCTGGTGCATGTGGTGGCGGCTGAGTGGCAAGGCCTTCAGCGCTAATGGCAACGCTGGCAACAGGGCCGCCATCCAGAAGATTGTGGAGGAAGGGCCTGCGCCGGGCTTGCTGGCCTACCGCGAGGGCGCGCCGGTGGGCTGGCTGTCGCTGGGGCCGCGCCCGGATTTCGGGCGCGTCAACCGCTCGCCGCTCTTCAAGGTGGTGGACGAGACGTCGGTGTGGAGCATCGTGTGGTTCTTCATTCATAGGGAGCACCGCCGCCAGGGGGTCGCCAGCGCGCTGCTGGCGGCTGCGATGGACTACGACCGCGAACTGGGCGCGCCAGCCTTGGAAGCCTATCCGGTTGATGTCGCCGAGGCCAATGAGAGCCAGAAGGCCGAAGCGAACCTCTTTACCGGCACCGCCGATTTCTTCGAGCGCGCCGGTTTTGAGGTCGTGCAGCGCACGAAACCGGCCCGGCCAATGCTGCGCAAAACCTTAGGTTAGCTAAGCAGTTCGTTGATTTTGGCGCGCAGTACGCCAGCCGCCGCCTGGTGGGTGGCATCCATCAGCCCCGACAATTCAGCTTCAAGCAAGTCGAGCATGTCCAGTGCGCTGCGCAGTGTGGGCTGCTCCAACGCACGGTTCAATTCCATACCAAGCTGCGGATAGGCGCGCTCGAAGCGCCGGAAGACATCCAGGTTGTCCAAATGGCCTTCGGCTTCTGCCGCCTTGTGGCGGCTGAGCAATTGCAGCAAATCGGCCAGGCCAAACTCTTTCACATGGCGTCGGCCGCTGAGGTGCTCGCCGCGGGCGTGGCGCCCCAATCCGACCAACAGATGGGTAAGGAATTGGCCCAGCAGCCAGGCATCACTCTTCGTTTCGCCCGCCGCTGAGGCGCGGGTGTCAGCTACCAGGCGTGCTACGCGGTCGGTGAAGCCATCCCTATCAACCAACACCCGCTGGCTGTTGATGCGCGCCAAATCGAAATCGGCCGCGGTGAACACGGCAAATTCCAGCAGGTGCCCATCCTGATAGAGGATTTTGACGCCATGTTCAGTCTCCGGGAAGTGCAGCAGGATTGAGGCGTGGTCGGGCAGCCAATCAGTGGCGCTGCGAAAATAGGTGGCGGCCTCGTCAGCGACCAGCATCAGGAAGTCATGGTCTGACCATTCATCCGGCTGGTGGTCGCTGGCTGCCATGGATCCCACCGCGACCAGGCCGCGCACACGTTCGTCGGCGGCCAGGCGCTCGGTGAGTGCGCGGGTGGATGCGTGATAGCGTTCGGCGTCCATTGTTGCGGGCAGCCAGGCTCAGGCCTTGAGCTTCTCGGCAAAGAAGTCGACAATCGCGTTGTAGCAGGCTACCCGGTTCTTGTATTTGAGCACGTCGTGGCCCTCGTCTTCGAAGAGCAGCAAGTCGATATCCTTGCCATCCTCTTTGAGTTCATCCACCAGGTCGGCGGATTCGGCGGCCACCACGCGCGGGTCGTTGGCGCCCTGAATCACCAGCATAGGACAGCTCATTTCACCCAGATAAGTCTTAGGCGAACGCGCGGTCAG
>OMJR01000145.1 GCA_900299355.1 Anaerolineaceae bacterium | reverse complement strand
GGACGATTTTCGCGGGTCTTGGTGTAGTAGCCGCCATCCACAAAGGGGCGCGGCATCCGCTCCAGGTAGTTGCGCATAGCCGGAATAATGCGCACCAAACCGCGGATGGCCAACTCGGTATAGAGTGGGTCCTCCTCGAGCGGGTAGTGCGCCTCGACTGCTTCGTCGTGCACATCCCAAAGCACTAGCAGCGATTGGGCCGCCGTGCCACCCTCGGGGCGGGTGTGCGCACCGGCAGGCAGGTGCGCTAAAAGCCGAGCCGTCTCGGGGTCCTCGGCCAGGAATTCACTCTCCTCTTTACTCCACTCCAATCTTTGTGGATCGGCGCAAATCACCAACGGCGCTTCGCGTGGCAGCACGCCCTGCGTATCCTCGAAGGATGCCTTGAGGTGCAGTTCGTTGTAAACCGGGATCTCTACGCCGAGCAACTGGCCGATATCGGCCAGAGTAGGCCCGGCGGCGTTGATGAAGGTTGAGCAGGGGATGGTTGACCCGTCGTCCAGCGTGACGGAAGCGACTGCGCCCCCGGCGGTGTCCACCGCGCTAACGCGGCCTTCCACCAATTGCACGCCGGCCGCGCGCGCCTGCTCCAGCAGCCAGGCGCCGTATTGCTGGGCGCTGAGCCAGCCGGCGCGGCGCACATGCAGGGCGGCGGTCACATCCGGGCTGAGGTAAGGGAAGTGCTGGAGGATTAAGTCGCGGTCGAGCAGCAGGTCGGCGCCCTCGGGTTGCTGCTCCCAGCCCTCGGGCGGGGCGGCGGCATAGGTACCAGAATAGCTCTGGTGCAGGCGCAGCTCACCGGCCCCCAGGGCGCTGGCTTCGCGGGCGCTGGCCTCTAGGCGGGCGGGGCCGTCCGCGGCGGTGCTGACATACAGATAGCCGCGCCGGTTGAGGTGGAAGGCGTTGCCGCTGCGGCGGCTGAATTCCTCCAACCAATCGATGCTGCGGTTGTGCAGGCGCAGCATGGCGTCGCCGGGGCCGGGCCACCAGTTGCGGTAGCACTCGGTGGATTTATCGCTGGTGAGGGTTAGCGGGGGGCGCGGGTCAACCAGGGTGATGTCGCGGAGGCCATGCTCGACCGCCAGAAAATAAGCCGCGCTGACGCCCAGGATGCCGGCGCCGCAGATGACGATTTCAGAGGAGTGCCTGGCCATCTAGCGGTAGCCGGCAGCTTCCAATGCGTGGATGGCGGTCTGTGTGTGCTCCGGGTCGAAATCCAGCAGCGGGGCGCGCACGGAGCCTAATTTCAAGTCATGGAAATGCCCCAGCATGGCTTTGAGGAAGGCCGGGGCGGGCGGGTGCGCGTCCATTGCGCTGCGCAGCGGGTCGACCTGGTCCTGCGCCGCCGCAGCGCCGTCGTAAATCCGGCGCAGCAACGGCGACCAGAGGGTGGCCCCGGCGGTAATCGCGCCGGCTGCGCCGCCCTGCATGGCGTCAGCTAACAACTGGTCGTTGCCAACCAACACGGCGCAGCCAGGCAGCGCGTCGATATAGGCAGCGGCTTGGGCCGGGTCGCCGCTGCTGTCCTTGAGGCCGCCGAAGCGCTGCGGGTAGGCGGCGGCCAGGCGCGCCAGCAACTTGGGCGGCAGGGCCACGCCGCTGACCTGGGGGATGTGATAACCCAGCAGCCATTTGCCATCGGGCACGGCGGATTCAATCAATTGTGCGAACCAATCGAAGAGGCCCTCCTGGCTGGCATTGCGGAAGTAATACGGCGGCAAGACCACGGCGGCTTCGTAGCCTAGGTCGAAGGCAGTTTGGGTGAATTCAGTCGTCTCGGTCAGCGAGGGCGTGCCGGTGCCGGCCAGCAGGCGGAAGCCGGGCCGCGCCTGGCGCCATTCGGCAGCGGCGGACCAAATTGCACGGCGCTCGGCGCCGCTAAAACTGGGGCCTTCGCCGGTGGTGCCCAGCAGCAGGGCGCCGTGGCAGCCGCGCTCGGCCAGGAAATCCAAATAGCGGGGCAGGGCGCCCGAATCGGGCGCGCCGCTGGCGGTCAGCGGGGTGAGCGCGGCGGCATAGATGCCAGAGAGGGGGTGGACGCTCACTGCACCTCGAATTCCAGGCTGCGGTCCAGTTCGCCGTTAAGCAGGATGTCTACTCGATAGAGGCCTAGCGGCCAATGCATATTGTTGCTGAGATGGAAGGTGAGTTCGGCATCGGCGCTGGTGCTGGTGGTTTCTTCCAGTTGGCGCTCGCCCTCCACGCCGCCGACCTCCACGGCGAACCAGCGGGCGGTCACTTCAGTGCTGGCGAGTGCTTCGGCCAGCAGGACGATGGCGTAAAAGGTATCCGTCTGGCCATAGGTAATGGTACGCAAGCCGTCGGGCGCGGTGGCCATATAGGCGTCCTGGATGCTGCCGCCGCTGCTGCACGCGCTAGTTGCCAGCAGGATAGCGGTCAGTGTAAGGGCCTCAATGAATTTCACGAGCAGGGTACTCCTTGCCTGGTTCTTTCCCCGAGTGTAAGCCGTCTGGGGATTGTGGGCAAGGGGCTGAGAATGATTGTTTAGTTGAAGGCGCGCTGCAGCTGGCGGCCCCAGCGGCGTAGCTGGCCGCGGGCGGCATCGAAAAGGCGGTAGAGCAACGAGATGCCGGGGTGCACACGTTTGCCGACCGGCACGCCGCCCTCCAGCGCTTTCAATAAATCCGCGGGAGTATCAATGCGCATGTAGGGCGCCTCGACCCAGGCGCCACCGATATCGCGCAGGGTGTGCGCATCCGAGCCGGAGCTTTGATAGGCGCCGCTTTCCTCGGCGTAGTGCGCGGCGGCCTGGTTCCACTTGTCGCGGTTGACGCGGGCGTTGAAGGTCTCGATAATGTCAATTTGATTGCGCAGTTCGTTGCGTACATCGGGGCGCAGGCGCAGCTTCTTGAGCGGATCGAAGCCGTGGGGCAGCAGCACCAGGCCGCCCTGGCCGCGGATGCGGGCGATGGTCTCGATGGCGCTGAGGCCGCGGGGGATGTGCTCCTTGAGGAAGAGGCCGATGATTTCGCCTTCGTCGGTCAGCACCTCTTCGCCGACGATAATATCCAATTGGGGGTATTCCTTCTGCACCAGGCGGCGTGCGGCCAGGGCGCCCTCAATGTTGTTGTGGTCGGTGATGGCCTGCACGCGGATTCCCGTTTCGATCATGCGCGGCGGGATGGCCTCGATGGGGGTTACGCAATCCCAGGAGTATTGGGTGTGGCAGTGCAAATCAATTTTCATGCGGTTGGGGGTGGACTCGTCGCCGTCCTTCATCACGGCGCCTTTGTCCTGGGCTTCGCGCTGCTCGTCTCTTACTGTCTTCTCGGGGTCAGGCATGGTCCTCGCTTAAGTTGGGGAGCCAAAGGTTGATCGCTTCGTGCAGCACGCGGATTTGGATTGTGCGGTCCTTGGGCGGCGCCTGGCGCATCTCGGCGCGCAGCTGCTGGTTGGGGTAGATAGTTTCGTCCACGTGCACGGCGAAATCGGTCCACTCCACGTCGATTTCCTGGCCGAAGAGGGTGCGCACTGAATCGAGCTGGGCGAACTTGCGCGCGATCAGGGCCGGGATGGCCGTGCCGGGCTTAATCGTATCGTCGGCGACTACGACGCCGAACTTGCCGTTGGTCATGCGCGCTTCGGGCTGGAAGGCCAGGCGCGGGCCGACGGCGGGGGTGTTGAGCACCTCCACCAGGCGGAAGTGCGCCTCAAATTCCTCCTCGTCGACGCGGATGCGGGTGCGGTAGTCGGCTTGCTTGCCGATCTCGTCGACCAGGGTTTGCAGGCCGCGGCTGAGGCTTTTGCCCTGGGTGGGATCGTAGGTGGCCATCATGTCGGCGAAGAGGCCGAAGCCGACGCCCTCCACGAAGATGGCGCTCTCGCCCCAGGGGAAGCGGATGCGGCCCAGATCGATGGCGCGCCGCACGGGGTCGCCCAGCCCCTGAATGATCTCTGGAATGGGGCGCTTCATCAGCCCGAAGGAGCGGGCGATGTTGTTGGCGCTGCCGCCGGGCAGGATCACGAGCGGGTTGGGGCGGCCGCGCAGGGCCTGGATCACGGCGCGCACGGTGCCATCGCCGCCCATGACCACCACGGGGTCGCCGTTCTCGGGCAGTACGCCGGGGATGTCCTCGGCGCGCTCGGTTTTGCGATGGTCGAGCTGCACCTGGACCTGGCGAAAGAGCTTGAAGAGATCGGGGGGACGCAGGCGGCCGCTGCTGCCGGCGTCGGCGTTGTATATAAGGGTGGCCGGTATCGGGTCGCGCATGTGATTAAGTTAACGAGCGCGGCAGAGTAGTGTTATTTTGGGATGGTTGCTTAGTCGCTTAGTCGGGCTGTTTGTAACAATCAAGCATTCCAATACGTGCAATTCAGATGGTATTTCCTTGGCGCCCACCCCCATCAGTGGGAGAGGGACATCGGCTCGTATCAAATGTCTATCAAGTTCTGGGAGAGGGACGGCTATCTGGCCAGCGCCCCGATGTAGACCCCGGCCATCACTACGAGGCCGCCCAGCAGGAAAGCCGGGTTCACCGGTTCGCCCAGAAGCAGCGCGCCCATCAAGGTAGCCGAAATCGGGAAGAGCAGGAAGCTGTAGGCGGTGGCCGAAGCGGTCCAGCGCTGCAGCACATAAAGATATAAGTAAAAAAGCACCAGGCTGCCACAGAGCACCAGATAAGCGGTAGTCGCCAGGGTGCTGGGATCGGTCGGAAGCGCCCAAGATTCGCCCGCTAGCCGCGAGACAATCAGCAGCAGTATCGAACCGCTGGTGAGCGCCAGCGCATTGACCACCAAAGGGTCGCTGCGCGGGAAGGACTTGAACAGCACATTGCCATAGGAGAGTGCGGAAGCGGCGACTAAGAGCGCCAGCAAGGGCAGCAAGGGCAGTTGACCGCCGAGCTGACCGCCCACCGCGAGCAGGATGCCGCCGAAGGCCACAAGGCCGCCCAGCAGGCTGCGGGCGCTCAGGGCTTCCTGGCCGTGGGCCACGGCGATAAAGAGAGTCAGCAGCGGCCCGATGGCCAGCACCACCATGGTGAGGCTGGCCGGCACCGAGGTCAGCGCCCAATACATCAGTGCGTAGAAGACGCCGATAGTCAGCACCCCATAGATCAGGGCCCCGCTCAGTCCGCGGCCACGCGGCAAGGTCACGCGCCGTAACCGCACCACAGCCCAGAAGAGGGCTGCAGCGATCATGAAACGTAGCGCCGCGCCCCAGAAGGGCGGCAGCGATTGGTTGCTGAACCTCACCGCGACGGCGTTGCTACCACCCAAAAGGATCACCACCAGGAAGGCCAGCAATACCAGGCGTTCCGGGGCGGCAGTCTTCGGAGGGGTGGGGAGGGAAGCCCTGACCATATAATCGGATTATAAGCGAAATCAAACTAAGAAAAAGACCGCCACACCGGCCAGCGCCATCAGCGTGCCGACGATCGCGCGGGGGCTGACGCGCTCGTTCATAAAATAAAAGCCAATCGGAATCAGGAAGACCGGCGGCAGGGCCTGCAGCACCCTCACCCCCGGCGCTTTCCGGCCAAGTCGACCTATTTTTCCCCTCTCCCACTGGTGGGAGAGGGGCGACGACCCGTATCACTTGTCATCTATCAACTGGGGAGAGGGGACCAAGCGACCAACAGACCAAGCGACTATCAGACCAAAAACAACATCGCCACACCGACCAGCGCCACCAGCGTGCCGACGATCGCGCGGGCGCTGACGCGTTCCTTCATAAAGTAATAACCAATCGGGATCAGGAAGACCGGCGGCAGGGCCTGCAGCGTGCTGGCCACGCCGACGGCTGTGTTCTGGATGCCGACCAGCGAGAAGAAGATGCCCAGCACGGGGCCGAAGAAGGCGCCGGCCAGGATATAGCGCAGGGCCAGCGGCTGCTCGCGCAGGCGCAGCCAGGTGGCGGAGCCCTGGCGCGCGGCCAGGGTCCAGGCCCACAGCGCCAGGCTGGCGACGCCCATGCGGATGATCTGGCCGCTCAACACCGGGAAATTATCCACCAAGCCGAACTTGGCAGTAATCAGGCCGCCGGCCTGCCCCAGCGCGCCCAATAACGCGAAGAAAAGTCCGATCAGATAGTTGCGGTTCTCCGTCTGGCTGCGCACCGGGGCGGCGGGGTCGCGTTCCGACACCACCCAGAGTACGCCGGCCAGCGTGACCGCCATGCCCAGCAGCTGCAAGCTGCCCAGGCGCTCGTCGAGCCACAGGTAGCCCATGGCGGCGGTCAGCACCGGCGACAGGCTGAAGACCAGCATGGTCAGCCGCGGGCCGATCTGGACGAAGGCCTGGAATAGCGCCGCGTCGCCCAGGGTCAGGCCGATCACGCCGGAGAGGCCGAACCAGAACCAGGCGCTGGGGGCGGCATCCAGGGGCAGCAGGCTGCCGTAGACCAGCCAATGGGCCAGGGCCAACATGCCCAGCGCGGCCAGCAGGCGCACACGGTTGACCACCGCGCTGCCCACCAGGCGGCCGCCCAGCGTGAAGAAGGTCGGCCCGATGGAAAACATCAGCGAGGTGCCGAGGGAAGCGAGTTCACCGAGAAAAGGAATGTTCAATGTGGATCTCCTGAGGACTAAGTATAGTTCTCTTTGTCCTACGTCCAACGTCCTGCGTCAGGTGCGGGGTTGTCGACGTTGGACGTTGGACGT
>OMJR01000144.1 GCA_900299355.1 Anaerolineaceae bacterium | reverse complement strand
TCCATCTCCGAGCGGCGCTTCTCTTCTTCAATCTCGTACAGCCGCGCCTTGAGGATGCTCATCGCCCGCTGGCGGTTCTGCAATTGGGAGCGCTCGTCCTGGCAGGCCACCACGATGCCAGTGGGCAGGTGGGTCAGGCGCACCGCGGTGGAGTTCTTCTGCACGCTCTGGCCGCCGGCGCCGGCCGACTTGTAGACATCCATCTTGATGTCGCTCTCGGGGATGTTAATCTCCACGTCGTCCACTTCGGCAAGCACAGCCACCGTGGCGGTGCTGGTGTGGATGCGGCCCTGCGACTCGGTACTGGGCACGCGCTGAACGCGGTGCACGCCCGATTCGTGCTTGAGGCGCGAGAAGGCGCCCTTGCCCTTAATCAGGAAGGTGACTTCTTTGTAGCCGCCCACGCCGGTATCGCTGGTGCTCAGCAGCTCGGTCTTCCAGCCCTGGCGTTCGGCGTAGCGGGTGTACATGCGGAACAAATCGGCAGCGAAGAGGCCGGCTTCGTCTCCGCCCGCACCGGCGCGGATTTCCACGATTACATTGCGCGCGTCACGGGGGTCCTTGGGCAGCAGCAGGCTTTTGAGCTCTTCTTCCAGGCCTTCAATCTGCGCGCCCAAGCGCTGGGCCTCGGCGTTGGCCAGTTTGGCCATTTCCTCGTCATCGCTGTTGAGCAGGTCTTCCGCTTCTTCATATTCGCTCAGGGCGCTGCGGTAGGCGCGGGCCTTCTCCACGATGGGCTCCAGCTCGGCGCGCTCAATCGATAGCTCGGTGGCGCGTTGATAGTCCTCGCCCACGCCCAGCAATTCTTGTTCGATTTCGTCAAATCGGGTTTCGATCCCGGCAATTTTGTCTAACATAGTGCTTCCTCTGTAGAGCGGGGCGATTATAGCATTCTGCTTAAATGCCAGCGGCCCGAGCCAACGCTCGGGCCGCTGATTTGAAGATCTTTTGCTTAGCCGGGGTACGTGAACTCACCCACCAACTCGCCGTCCAGATAGACTTCGTAGTTACCTTCGGGGCCGTTGGCCAGATCGAAATCGATGCGGTGCTCAAATGATTGCAGTACCTGGGCGCAGGCCGCCGCTGGGTCGGCGTAGCTGAAGGTAGTCACATCCAGCCGTACGGTTTCACCGAAATCCTGGATCTCGTACTGGTAGCGAAACTCGTGGCAGGGGGTCGGCAGATCGCCTTCCACCAGCAGGGCTACCTGTACCGGGAAGCTTTCCATCACCAACAGTTCGTAGCTGTTGATATAGACTTCCCCGCCCAGCGGGTTGCCGCTCGGCTCCTCGGTTGCCTGCGCGCCGCAAGCGGCCAGCAGCAGGGCCAGCAAGGTGGTCAATAAAATCGTGGTCTTCTTCATCTTTGGGTAAATCCTCTCTTTGTTTGCCAATTGGCGTCTCACTTCTGATAACGAAGAACCGCGGGATTTCGTTCCCGCGGTTCTTAATCTGCTATGCGTAGTTGGCGTTTACTCGTCGCTTTGGTCATCCTGTTTCGCACTGACGGCCGACATGGCCGCGCCAATGGCGACGCCCACGCCGATACCGACCGCGATGTTATCCATCGCCACGCCGATCGCGGCACCCAGCGCCACCCCCAACGCAATCCAGGTGCCGCTATTCATACCCTTTTTCATCGTTTTCTCCTTAGGTTACTGACAACGCAACCATTGTAAAGGAAACTTTACACAGCGTCAAGGGCAAGAGTAGGCATATCTCAACTAAGAAGCAGCTTAGTCCCCGCCCCACCTAAGTGCGCCAGAACACATTCGGATAAAATTCGCCTATATGGCCTATTCACTCAGCCGCATCGAAGCGCGATTGCAGCGCATCATCGAAGAGGGCACTGCCCGGCTCTTCTCCGCCAACGACGGAAAGCATGAACTTGCCGGACGCCTGATTGAATGCATGCAGGCTGAAATCAAGTTCGCCGACAGCGATGAATTGATCGCCCCCGGAATTTACACAATCTACACCGCCCCGGCCGCTGCCGAGGGCCTCAAAGAAAATCAAGCCCTCAAAGAGGCGCTGTGCACCGCCCTGCAGCAGGCGGCCCATGAAGCCAACATCGCCCTGGAGGCAGAGCCCGTTCTGCACGTCGCCCCCGACGAGAAGCTGGTTGCTGAAGCATTCAAAATCAAGGCCACCTGGATGCAGCACGAACTCTCCGAGACCCAGTCGCTCGAGCTAAGCGAGGAAGAACAGCCCGCCCAGATCCCGGCTGGCGCCTTCCTGATCGTGGGCGGCACAGAAATCTATCCGCTCAACCGCATGATCATCAATATCGGTCGCAAGAAGGATAACCACCTGGTGGTCGATAACCCCCAGGTCTCCCGCCGCCACGCCCAATTGCGGGCGATAAAGGGCCAGTACCATTTCTTTGATTTGGGCTCCACCGGCGGTTCCAAAGTCAACGGCGAAGCGGCCAAGCGCAGCGTGCTGGCCATCGGCGATGTGATCTCGCTGGCCGGCGTGCCGCTGATCTACGGCTCCGACGCGCGCGAAAATCCCAGCGAAACCCAGGAATTCCGCGCCGAGCCGGACAATCCCACCAAAACCACCCCCAACCCCGATAACGCTGCCGCCTAGGCGCCATGGAAAACCTGAGCGCCTACCTGCTGCTGGCCCTGCGCCTGCTGATGGCACTTGCCTTGTATGCCTTCCTGGGCTGGGCGCTGTACACCTTATGGCGCGACCTGCGCAGTGAATCCAAAAACCTGGAAAGCCAACGCATCCCGCCGATTGCCTTGATCCTGCAAGACGCGCAGGATGCCGAAGCCACGCGCTTCAGCGCCCCGGAGATCGTGATTGGCCGCCACCCGCGCTGTGAATGGGTGCTGGGCCACGATACGGTCTCCTCCCGGCATGCGCGCCTGATCTTCCATCACGAACAGTGGTGGCTGGAAGACCTAAGTTCGCGCAATGGCACCTATTTGAACGGGGAGGCGGTGGCCGCCCCAGTGGTCCTGGCCCACCAGGACGCCGTGCGCTGCGGCCAGATCAGTTTCACCGTGTGGCTGGAAACAATCCAGCCCTGAATGGAGGACGAAATGACCGAAGAGATTCGCCTGGCAATCATTGGGGGATCGGGCCTATACAGCATGGAGGGCTTGCAGGATGTGCAGCAAAAGGTGGTTAAGACCCCCTTCGGGGAACCCAGCTCACCGGTCATGCTCGGCACGCTGGATGGCCACCGCGTGGCCTTCCTGGCGCGCCACGGGCTGGGCCACACGCTGACCCCCAGCGAGGTCAATTACCGCGCCAACATCTACGCGCTCAAATCACTCGGCGCGCGCTTCGTGCTCAGTGTGAGCGCCTGCGGTTCCCTGCGCGAGGATTTCGAACCCGGCCACATCGTCGTGCCGGACCAGCTCTTTGACCACACCCATTTGCGCGCGCGCAGCTTCTTTGGCGAAGGCCTCGTGGCTCACGTGGGCGTGGCCGATCCCTTCTGCACTCCCTTCGGCCAGCAAATCTTTGCCGCCGCCGAAGCCGCCGGAGCTACTGCCCACCTGGGCGGCGGCTTCATCACGATTGAGGGGCCGCGCTTTTCTACCCGCGTCGAATCAAACACATACCGCAGCTGGGGCTTGGACATTATCGGCATGACCGCCTCGCCAGAAGCCTTCCTGGCCCGTGAAGCCGAACTGCATTACGGCGTGATGGCCCACATTACCGATTACGATGTGTGGCACGAAGAGCCGGTGAGCGTGGAGATGGTGGTGCGCACCCTCAACGAGAACACCGTCCACGCCCAGGGCGCCATCCGCCACCTGGTCAGCCACCTCGAACCCGAGAAATCCTGCGACTGCCAGCACGCGCTGGCTAACGCGTTAATGACGGCCAAGGGCAAAGTGCCCGGCACCACGCGGCGCAAACTGGGCCTGCTCGTCGACAAATACCTGGACTGATTGATGGAAATTTCCCAGCCGATTCAGCGGCTGCTGGGGCCCTCGCTCTCCGGGCGCCTGTTGCGCCTGGCGGCGATCTTCCTGAGCCTATATGCCCTGTCGCTGACCATTTCGCCGGCGGTACGCGACCGCAGCTTTGACGGCCTGGCCGAATTGCGCTGGATGCATTGGATTGGCCTGCTGGCCTGGCTGCTGGCCTTCCTCTGGCTGCAGCGGCAGCTGGTTGAAGCGCTGCCCAACCACGACCGGCTGCTGATCCCGTTGGCCGCGCTGCTCAGCGGCTGGGGGCTGCTGACCATTTGGCGGCTGACCACCCGCTTCGGCTTGCGCCAGAGCCTATGGGTGCTGACCTGTGCAGCGCTTTTCATCCTGGCCCTGCGCGCCAAAGACAACATCCTCGAACTGCTGCGCCGCTACAAATACCTGTGGTTGAGCGTCGGTTTTGCCATCACGGCGCTGACCTTCTTTTTCGGCACCAACCCTTCCGGTGTGGGGCCGGACCTATGGCTGGGTTGCTGCGGGGTCTACTTCCAGCCCTCAGAGCCGCTCAAACTGCTGTTGATTATCTACCTCGCGGCCTACCTGGCCGACCGCCAACCGCTGATGAGCAAGCTGCTGCCGTTGATGGCTCCCACCGCCCTGATGACCGGTATGGCGCTGCTGCTGCTCCTGGCGCAGCGCGACCTGGGCACCGCCTGGGTCTTTATCTTTATCTACACCTTGCTGATTTACGCCGCCTCGGGGCAGCGCAAGGTGCTGGTCGCCAGCCTCTTGATGTTGGTGCTGGCGCTCTTTGCCGGCTATGAGCTCTTCGGGCTGGTGCACGCCCGCGTTGAATCCTGGCTCAACCCCTGGGTGGACCCCAGCGGAAATTCCTATCAGATCGTGCAAGCGCTGCTGGCGGTCGCGCATGGCGGCATGATTGGCGCCGGCCCCGGCATGGGCAGCCCGGGTTTCGTGCCCGTCTCGCATAGTGACTTTATTTACACCTCGATCGTGGAGGAAACCGGCGTGCTGGGCGCGGTGGCCCTGCTGTCGCTAATCGGCTTCCTGACCGTACGCGCATTGCGGATCGGCTTGCATGCCCGTGATGCGTACCAGCGCTATCTGGCGATCGGCCTGGCAGCCTACATCGGCACCCAAAGCCTGTTGATCATTGGCGGCACCATTCGCCTGCTGCCGCTCACCGGTTTGCCGCTGCCGCTGGTGTCCTATGGCGGTTCCTCGATGCTTACCTCTTTCTTCGCCCTCTATCTATTGGTGATCATCAGCCACAACAGCAGCGATCATCCGCCCTCGCCCCAGGCGGGACGCCCAATCCTGGTGATCGCCGGCGGGCTGCTGGGCGCGTTTGCGCTGGCCGCGCTGGTCACCGGCTGGTGGGGCTTAGTGCGCGGCCCCGATCTGCTCACCCGTACCGACAATGCCCGCCGCGCCATCTCCGACCGCTATGTACCGCGCGGCGCTTTGCTGGCCGCCAGCGGCGAAGTGCTCAACGAAACGGTGGGTGAGCCCGGCGCCTACGCGCGCCAATACGATTACCCAGCCTTCAGCAGCGTGCTGGGCTACTCGCATCCTAATTACGGCCAAGTCGCACTCGAAAATGGGCTCGATCCGATCCTGCGTGGCGAGGAATATCAGGCCACCTGGACCTTGTGGATCAACCACCTGCTCTACGGCCAACCCGCACCAGGACTGGATGTGCGTCTGAGCCTGGATCTTGACTTACAAATAACGGCCAGCGAACTGCTGGATGAACAGGCAGGGGCGATTTTGGTGATGGACAACGACAGCGGCCAGATTTTGACCATGGTTTCCGCGCCCGGCTACGACGCCAACACCCTCAGTGAGCACTGGGATGAGTTACTGGAACGCAGCGACCTGCCCCTGCTGAATCGCGCCAGCCAGGGCGCCTATCCGCCCGGCACCGCTCTGGGGCCTTTGCTGTTGGCCCGCATGCGCGCCGAAGGCGAGCTGCCACCTGTGCCCAGCGATTTAACCTATACGCTGGGCGAAAACAGCCTGAGTTGCGCCCTGGCGCCCAGTGATCCCGGCCAATGGGGTGCCGTGATAGCCGCGGGCTGCCCGGGCGCGGTGGCCGAGCTTGGTCTCGCAATGGGCGCGGACGAGCTGTTAGCCTTTTACCGCGACCTAGGCTTATATAATGCGCCCGAATTGCGCCTGCCCGTCTATACGCCGGAGGTTCCCACATCGATTAACCGGCCCGGTGTAGCCGCGATTGGGCGCAATGGGTTGCTGGTCAGCCCCCTGCAGATGCTGCGGGCTGTCTCGGCCCTGGCAAATTTTGGGCGCATCCCAGCCCTACAGCTGGCACTTAGCGTGGAGGATAACGGCGAAGTGCGCGAGGCTCTCGAGCCAGTGGGCACCTCGCGCGGCGTGCTAAATGGCCAGCAAACTGCCACCACAGTCCTATCAATGGCGGCCGAGCTTGCCGGCACTTGGGACTATGTCACCCCGGCTTTCAATGAAGCCGGGCGAGGTTACACCTGGTACATCGGTGGCACGTTGGCTCCTAATGAAGGACCCGGCCCCAATCTGACAGTCTTGGTCCTGATTGAAACCTACGACGTGCAGGCTGCCCAGGCGTTGGGGCGCACAATACTGCAAACGGCAATGCAACGATAGCCAGACAGTTGGCCTTAAAGCTGGCGAATAGCCAAACAGAAAAACAGCCCTCGCGGACGAGGGCTGTTTGTTTAGGATACGGATTTATTCTACGCACACAAAGCGGCGCTTACCCACTTGCAGGACGCCGGGGCCGGGAAATTCCGCGTTGGGGTCTTCCAGCGTCTCGCCGTCCAGGCGCACCCCATTCTGTTCGATCAGGCGGCGGCCCTCGCTCTTGCTTTTGACCAACTCGGCGGCCACCAGAACATCCAACACGGTTTCGCCGCTGGCTAGCTGGTAGACATCCATCTCGTCCGGCACGTCTCCTTGCTGGAAGACCTTGATGAAGTTTTCCTTGGCGGCCGCAGCCAGTTTCTCGTTGTAGTAGACCGCGGTAATTTCTTCGGCAATTTGCATTTTCAGGTCGCGCGGATGCAGCTCTCCGCTTGCCACCGCGGCTTCCTTGGCTTCGATCTCATCGGCGGTCCAGCGCGTCACCAGGCGCATGTACAGGCCCATGGCTTTATCGGGCACGCTCATCACTTTGCCAAACATGTCATCCGCATCCGTATTCAATGGAATGTGATTGCCAAGCGATTTGGACATCTTCACTTCGCCATCAGTTCCGGGCAGGATGCCCATGATTACACCCACATTGGGCTGCGCGCCCAGCCCGCTCATCAGCTTGCGCGCGGCGGTGACGATGTTGAAGAGCTGGTCGGTGCCGCCCACCTGCACATCCGCCTTCAGCATGTAGGCGTCGTAGGCCTGCATGATCGAATAAAAAGTCTCGTGCAGGTAGACTGCGTCGCCGTCATCCCAGCGCTTGCGAAAATTTTCGCGAGTGAGGAATTGCTGAATGGTGAATTGGGACCCGAAGGTAATCAAGTCGGCAAAAGTCACCTTGGCCAGCCACTCGGCATTGCGGCGCACCTCGGTTTTGTCCTTATCCAGTACGCGAAAAGCCTGCTCGGCATAGGTTTGCGCGTTCTCTTCGACCTGCTCGGGGGTCAGTTGCGGGCGCAATATATCCTGGTCAGACGGGTCGCCAATCAGGGAGGTGTAGGTGCCGATCAGGAAAACCACATCGTGGCCGAGGTCCTGAAACTGGCGCAGCTTGCGCATCGGGATCGTATGGCCAATGTGCAGATCAGTCGTGCGCGGGTCAAAACCGGCGTAGACGCGCAAGGGGCGGCCTTCCTTCTGCGCGAGCACCAGGCGTTCGCGCAGTTCCTTCTCCATTGCGGCTTTCAACTGCGGGTCGCCGTATTCGGTTCCCTGCATCACGGTGGCTACTTGTTGCTCAATATCCATACAAACTCCTCGTGCTTAAAACAAAACGCCCTCGGTGGCGAGGGCGCATTCAACTCACCACATATGGGCTTATGGCTTGCTCAAATAATAGATATAGGGGTTAGACTTGCTCATCTGGGCGGAATTATATCATGGGGCCGCTATGCTATAATGCGCCCGTTACGCCACCAGGGACAAAGCAGCGCCTAATGCATCCAAACCTGAAGGAACCTGTCCTAGTCCTGAATGCAAACTACGAACCATTGAACGTTTGCACCATTCGCCGCGCCATGGGGCTGATCTTTCTGGATAAGGCCTCTATGCTGGTCAACGGCCGCGGCGAAATCCACACTGCTGAAAGCATCTTCCCGGCCCCCTCAGTCATCCGCCTGGAGCGCATGATCAAGCGCCCCCGCCCCAAAGTAAAGCTCAACAAGCAGGAAATTTTCCGGCG
>OMJR01000143.1 GCA_900299355.1 Anaerolineaceae bacterium | reverse complement strand
TCGATTCCAGCATTTGGGTGGCCGTGATTACTAGCTTCTGGCCGCGATTGGCGGCGGCGATGATTTCTTTTTGGGCGATCGGTACCGATTCGGGCGGCATTTCCACGCCCAGGTCACCACGAGCGACCATCACACCATCAGCTACTTCAATAATTTCTTCCAGGTTGCGCAACGCTTCGGGCCGCTCCAGCTTGGCAATGATCGGCGTATCTGACTTCTCCGGAGCGTGCTTGCCGATGGCCTGGCGCACGCGGCGCACATCGTCGGCGCTGCGCACAAAGGAGATCGCAACCATATCTACGCCCAGCTCGAGGCCTTTGGCCAGGTCCTCTTCGTCCTTGGCGGTGAAGCCAGGGATATCAATATCCGTGCCCGGCAGATTGATGCCCTTGTGGGATTTCAAACGACCGCCGATCACGACGGTGGCTTCAATCGTTTTGGCGGCAACATTGGTGGCGCGCAGTTCCAGGTTGCCGTCATCCAGCAGGATGCGGCCGCCCTGGCGGATCACCGAGGGCAGTTCCGGAAAATCCACCGGAATAGCGTGGCCGTTGGCGCTGCTCGGATCGGTGGTGAGCGTAATCTGCTCGCCCTGGTTGAGCGGCACACCATCCTTGGGCAGATCGCCCACGCGGATTTTGGGGCCCTGCAAGTCCTGCAGGATACACAGCGGCGATCCGGCTTCTTCGGCCAGCGCGCGCAGGCGCGCGATCAGGTCTTCATATTCGGCGTGGGTGCCGTGGGAAAAGTTCAGCCGGGCAACGTTCATCCCGGCGGCAATCATTTGGCGTAGGGTGTCATCGTCGCGGCTGGCAGGGCCAATGGTGGCGACGATTTTGGCGCGTCTCTTCATACTCCTCATTAACCCTGTTGGGTGGCGTAGGGTTCGATTCCCTAGGTTAACACACCCTAATGGAAAACGCCGCCCAGGCAGCGGCGCAATCAGTTGGAGAGCGGGTGGCGGGATTCGAACCCGCGCATGGTAGCTTGGGAAGCTACTGCCTTACCACTTGGCGACACCCGCGTGGCGACGATTATAGTTAGCCCCCTAAGGGGTGTCAAGCAAGCTTAGATTTGGGCCTCGATCGGGCTAATTTCACGGTTCAATAGCATCACCGCACCCAACAACGCCAGCGCCATCACCACCGCCCCAGCCAGAAAGACCGCCTGCGGAAAGAAATCCTCGTAGAGCCATCCGGCCAGGATCGGGCCGCCGATCAGGGCCAGGCTGCGCGCCGATTGGTAGAGCCCGAGTAGGTGGCCGCGCATATTGCGGCCGCCAAAGCGGGTCACCAGCGCTTGCATGGTCGGCTCGCTGACGCCGGTGCCGAAGGCAAAGGCGCCCAGCAGCAAGGTCACCGTGATCGCGTCGCTAAATACCGCCAGCAACCAGAACGAAACCAGCAGCACTACATCGCCCAGGATCAGCAGACGGCGCTCGCCGTATTTCTCAACTAGGGGCCGCACCAGCCGCAATTGGGTAATCACTTGGGCGATGCCCAAAAAAGCCAGCATCAGCCCGATGTACAAGGTGATCCGATCCTGGTTGGCCGCTTGCGCAAACACCACGTGATCGGCAAACAGTGAAAAGGTCGCCGGCAGTGATGAAAATGCCAGCGAGGATAGGAAACCGATCGCCAGCATCAGCAGCAGGGTTTGTTCGCGTAGGGCTACGCTGAGCGGCAGGCGCGGGCGGCCGCCAGTTGTCAGGTTTTCGCTGCGCTCCTCGGGCGACAGCGATTCTTCCAGCGTAAAAACCGTCAGCAGCAGGGTGGCGACAGTCACAATTACCGCGCCAATAAAAGGCATGATCGGCCCATAATTGCCCAGGATGCCGCCGAAAGCGGGGCCAAACACGAAGCCGGCCCCGAAGGCGGCCTGTAGCAGCCCCAGGCCCTGGGCGCGGTTTTCGTCCGGGGTGACGTCACTTACGTAGGCCTGGGCGATGGTGATATTGCCGCCGGTGATGCCGTCCAGGATGCGGGCGACAAAGAGCATTACCATGCCACCGGTCAGCGGCAGGTTAAAGCCCAGCGCGTCAATCCGTTCGCCCAGCGGGCCAGCGAAAATGAACAGAATGAAGGCTGCCACCGTGCCGATTTGGCTAATGATCAGGAGCGGCCGTCGTCCATAACGATCCGAGAGGCGCCCCAGCCAGGGGGCCGCCAGGAACTGCGCGCCGAAGAACGCGCTGGAAAGCAGCGTGATCTGCGGCACAGTGCCCTGGAACTGGACTTCGGCGTACAACGGCAGCACAGGCAGGATCACCCCGGCGCCCAGGATGTTGGTGAAGATGATTAACAGGATTGGGTAGAGGCGTTTGATGTCCAAAAAGCTGTCCTTCAGGCGAAAATCTTGAATAATCAATAACTGGTAACTAGTAATAGGGCTTAGGCATCAGCCGAGCTTGCCAATTACCTATTACGAATTACCAATTCATAATCCCAACCACTGCTCGGTCGCTTTGGGTAAATCGGCCAGCCGCCCGCGCTTGATCGTGCAGGGCGGTAATGATTCGACGAACATCTGGCCGTAACTCTTACTGATCAGACGCTTATCAAAAATGGCCACCACGCCGCGGTCCGATTGGGTCCGGATCAGGCGTCCAAAGCCCTGCCGGAAGCGCAGAATGGCTTCCGGCACCTGGTATTCAAAGAAGGGGCTTTCAAAGGTTTCGGAGCGGGCCGCGATCACTGGGTCGGATGGCACATCAAAGGGCAGGCGGATGATCGCCAGCACGCTCAAAGCTTCGCCGGGGATATCCACGCCCTCCCAAAAGGCGCGCGTGCCCAGCAACACTGCGCCTTCGCTGTCCTTGAAGGTCTCCAGCAGGCTGTGCGGCGAAGCCCCTTCACCCTGCTCGTAGACTTGAATATTGTCCTTGGCCAGCACCGGTGCTATCGCTGCTGACGTTTTGCGCAGCTGTTCGTAGGATGTGAACAACGCCAGCGTGCGTCCACCCGCCGTACGGGCCAGCGCCACCAATCCACGCTCCACCGCCGACTGGTAGGCCTGCCGTTCAGCCGGCTCGGGCATATCCTCAATCAAGTAGAGCAGGGCGGCGCTTTCGTAATCGAAAGGCGAGCCCAGCGCCAACTCGTCGGCATCCACCGCGCTCAGGCGCCGGCGCAGGTAATCAAATTCGCCCGCCGCAGTCAGCGTCGCCGAAGTCAGGATCACACTCGATTTCTGGTGCCAGATGTGCTGCTCCATCAGGTGGCCGATATGCAGCGGCGCGGCCTGCAGCACCACCTGGCGGCGCGGGGTAATCTCCACCCAGTAAATGGTTTCCTCGGCCGGCTCAAAGACCAGCGCGTTGACCTGGTCTCCGACCTCCACCAGGTAGCGGTACACCGTCCCCAGGTTGCCCAGTAGATCCTCAGCTTCTTCCTGGCCCTGTTCAATTAGATCGCGCAGCCCGCGGCCGATTTGCTCAAGTGTACTCTTCAGCGGTTCCAGTGCGTGTTGGGCGTCTTCCCAGGCCACCTCGACTTCCACCCAGGCGGGTTGGGTGCGGGTGCCGGCTTCCACGCGCACCTGCTGCGAATAGCTGCCCAATAGGCGGCCTTCGCGCAGTTCCTCCATAAACAGGTTAATGGCGCTAAACAGGTGGGTAAGCTGGTTCTGGAACTGGAAGGCCTGGTCGGTGGCCCGCTCCACCAGCATCTCCAGCGAGGCGTATTCGGATGGTTTTAGCGCACCCTGAGTAACGGTCAACAGGCGACCCAAATGGCCGCTGCGGCTGCCGCCCAATTCGCGCAAATGCCGTTCGACTTCATTTTGCGTCAACCGGAAACTGAGCGCGTTGGTGGTAGCGCTCTCCATGTGATGGGCCTCGTCCACGATCAGGTAATCGTATTCAGGCAGCACTCTGCTGCCGGTGGCGACATCGGCCAGCAGCAGCGCGTGGTTGACCACCAGGATGTGGGCGCTCTCGGCGGCGGCGTGGGCGCGGTGGAAGGGGCAAATTCCGCCCATGCGGCGCACACAGGTTTCGCCGCCGCAATTCTCGTCCTGGGCCGAAATGCGGCTCCACACCGCGCGTTCGGCAGGCCCGGTCAGATTAATCTCGGCGCGGTCGCCGGTCTCGCTATCCTGCAACCAGACCAGTGTCTTGGCCAGCACGCGAATTTCCTCGGGGCTTTCCGGCTGCCGCCGGCGCATGGCGCCCAGCCGCCGTGGGCACAGGTAGTTGTTGCGCCCCTTGAGCACCGCCGCCTGGATGTCCTCGCCCAGAGCGGCGCGCAGGTCGGGGATGTCTTTGTGAATCAGTTGGTCTTGCAAATTGATCGTGTTGGTACTGATCACCACACGCGTATCGTTCTTGAGCGCCCAACGGGCGACGGGCAGCAGGTAAGCCATCGATTTACCGGTGCCAGTGCCGGCCTCCACCAAGAGATGCTTGGAATAGGAAAGCGCATTGCTAACCGCCTGCAGCATTTCAACTTGCTGGGGACGCGCCTCGAATTCGGCGAAGTGCGACGCGATCGCCCCGCCGTGCTCCAAGGCAGCTGAGACTTCCTCGGCGTCCATCGCCTGCGGGTCGTCCACCACGCCCTGGCGGGGATGCAGGTTGCGCGGCAGCGGCTGGGTATAGATCGGTCCGTTGGTCAGCGAGCCAGGCCCGCGGCCACCTGGCGCGTTCATTTCGCTCGCCCGCTGTTTCAGCGCCTGGCGGAAAGTCCACTCGCCGCCCCAGGCCTGTTGTTCCCCCATGCGCACGATCTCGGCCAGTAATTCTATCGGCAGTTCCAGCAATTGTTCGTAGAGCTTTTGGAAGACAGCTTGCGTAACCTTGGCATCGTCCAAGGCGCGATGGGTGGCCGGCAGCGGGATGTTGAGCTGTTGGCCCAATGCGCCCAGGTTGTAGCGCCCGGCGCGCGGCATCAAGACCGATGCCAAATCGTAGGTATCCAGCGATTGGTTGTCTTTGAAGAGCCCGTGCTGGCGCAGGAATGAGAGATCAAAGCGGATGTTTTGCCCCAGGATCGGGGCGGTGCCCACGAAAGCCGCCAAGTCGTCCAGCACATCTTCGATGCGCGGGGCGCCCTGCACCATGGCGTTGGTGATGCCGGTTAGCTGGGTGATGAAGGGCGGGATCGGCCGCCCGGGATTGACCAGGCTGGACCATTCGCCCTCGATGCGGCTGCCATCAAAGCGCACCGCGCCGATTTCGGTGATTGCGTCCTTTTGGGGATCCAGGCCGGTGGTTTCAATGTCAAGGGCCACAATGGAGGGCATAGCGGCGATTATATCAGTCTGCCTCACTGCATCTTGACCGCCTCGCTTGACAGGAGTAGGCTATAATCTGCGCCGGAAAACATGCGTGCGCAGCCGACTTCCACACAGTGGAGCCAGGCTGCGTATTTGTTTGCATGGAGGCATTGTGTCGGAAGAACATAAACCTGAATTAGAGCAAATCGCGGCTCAGAATAAGGAGGTCAGCTATCAGGAGCTGACTGAAGAGCCGCAAATGAACTGGCTCACCCGCCTGATTGGCAGCCCGCTGCCGTCCAAGGCTCTGGCGCACCAGCGCATCGGCAAAGCGGTCGGCCTGGCGGTCTTTTCGTCGGATGCACTGTCATCCACCGCCTACGCTACCCAGGAAATTTTGGTGATTCTAGCCGCCGCGGGCGCGATCGGAATGAGTTTCGCCTTCCCGATTGCCTTGGCGATTGTCACGCTGTTGGTGATGGTAGCTGTTTCGTATCGCCAAACCATTTTTGCGTATCCCAATGGCGGTGGGGCTTACACAGTTACCAAGGACAATCTGGGTGATGCGCCTGCCCGGGCAGCTGGCTCGGCGCTTCTGGCAGATTATGTGCTCACCGTGGCGGTTTCCATAGCGGCTGGTGTAGCTCAAATTGTCTCGGCTTTTCCAAACATGGATTCTTACCGAGTACCCCTTGCCGTTCTGCTCGTAGTTTTAGTGATGTTGATCAACCTGCGGGGCGCCAAAGAATCGGGCGTGATCTTTGCCATCCCGACCTATTTCTTCCTGGTCATGATGTTTGTCACCGTGGGCACGGGATTGTTCAAGTTGCTCTCCGGCGGCCTGGGGGTCCTGGTAGATCCGCCGCTGATTGAGCACGTAGCCATTAGCAGCGGCCTGGGGGTCTTCCTGATCCTGCGCGCCTTCGCCAACGGCACCACTGCGCTGACCGGTATCGAAGCGATTTCTAACGGCATCATGGCCTTTAAGGAACCGCGCAGCCATAACGCCGCAGCCACGCTGAGCATGATGGTACTGTTGCTTTCCAGCCTGTTCCTGGGGATTACCTACTTGGCCGTCCACATTGGCACGGTGCCTTCGGAAGTGGAAACGGTGATTTCTCAATTAGCGCGAACCGTCTTCAACAACCGCGGATTACTGTATCTCGGCACGATCACATCCACAACCGTGATTCTGGTGATGGCTGCCAACACGGCCTTTGCCGACTTCCCCCGCTTGAGCGCACTGATCGCCAAGGACGGATATTTGCCGCGCCAGCTGACTTTTCTGGGCAGCCGTCTCGTGTATTCACGCGGCATCGTATCGCTCGCGGTGCTGGCATGTGTGCTAATCATCGCCTTCCAGGCGCGCGTGACCGCCCTGATCCCGCTTTATGCGGTTGGCGTCTTCCTGTCCTTTACGCTCTCACAATCGGGCATGGCGCGCCATTGGTGGCGCTCCGGGCATCCCGAGCGATCCCAAGATCACCCGGTGGAGTTTGATCCCGCCTGGCGCCGCAAACTGGTGGTGAATGCCATTGGCGCGGTGCTGACTTTCTGCGTCATGATTGTCTTTGCGGTCACCAAGTTCCTGGATGGCGCCTGGATCGTTTTGGTCCTGATCCCCAGCGTGATGATGGTCTTCGCCAAGATCAAGCGCCACTATGCCCAGACGGCGCACGCATTGACCATGGAGCACTACAAACCCCTGCCGGCTGTGCGCCGCCACAAAGTGATTATGCCGATCAGTGGCGTCCACCAAGGCACCCTGAGCGCCCTGCGCTTTGCCGAATCGATCGGCGAAGAGATCATCTGCGTGCATGTGGCGGTGGACGCCGCCGATGCGGAGAAGACCCTGCTCAAGTGGCAGCAGTGGGGCCACGGTGTAAAGCTGGAAATCATTTCCTCGCCCTATCGCGTGCTGCTTCAACCGCTGGTGGAATACATCGAGAATGCCGCCAAATCCTGTGCCGATGACGAAGTGATCACGGTCGTCATGCCGGAGTTTGTGGCGCACCGCTGGTGGCACAACCTGCTGCACACTCAGACCGCGGAAATGCTGCGCCTGCGCTTACTCTTTACCCGGGGCGTGGTGATTGTCCAGGTACCCTATCAAGTGGATTAAGCAAAAGGCCCCGGCTTAGCCGAGGCCTTTCTTTCTCTCTGATTTACATATCTGCGAATTCTTTGACCACTCGGGCACAATGCCGTGCGGTCTTTACGTACAGATCGATGCGGATGTTCTCGTTGGGGGCGTGCACCTGGCTGGCCGGATAGCCCATGCCCATCGTCGCCACAGGCAATTTGAGATGGTGCAGGAAGGCGTGGTTGGGTCCCGATCCACCGCTGGAGGGCACCTTCTCCTGGGGCTGCTCGTAAACCTCGGTGGCTGCATTCACCACCAGATCAATGAAAGGGTCGTCGGTGGCCGTGCGCCCGGGCGGTTCGCCACCCAGCAGGGTGACCTTTACGTCCTCAAAGCCGTGTGCATCCAGATGGGCGCGCAGCTTCTGCACGATTTCTTCCGGCATCTGGTTGGGGACCAGGCGGAAATCTATCTTGGCCGAGGCCTTGGCGGGCAGCACAGTCTTGGAGCCGGGGCCCTGGTAGCCGGAGGTCAGCCCGCAGATCGTGCAGGTCGGCACCAGCGTCTCCTGCACCAGCAATTCAGCGCCGCCCTTGACGCCGCCCAGGAATTCACTGGGGCCGTAGCGGGTGCGGTACTCCTCGGCGGGATCAGGTTGGGCGCGGTACAGCGCCCAATCCTCTTCGCTGGGCTCCACCACGTTATCGTAAAAGCCAGGGATCAATACTGTCTCATTTTCATCTTTGAGCGAAGCCAGCGCCCACACCAGGCGCCAGGCCGCGTTGGGGAAGATCGATCCGCCCAGACCGGAGTGCACATCAATCGTGAGGCGCTCCACGCTGAGTTCCACATAACAGATCCCACGCAGTCCCAGCATTTGCAGCGGCACTTCGCGGTGGTCCAGATAGCCGAATTCCCAGATGCAGGCATCCGCTGCCAACCGGTCGGCGTGTTCCTCAACGAAAGCCGGCAGATTGACGCTGCCAATTTCTTCTTCCCCTTCAACCACGAATTTGATGTTGCAGGGCAGTTCGCCGTCCTCGGCCAGGATCGCGTCCAGGGCGTAGATGCGGCTCATCAGGTGGCCCTTGTCGTCGCTGATCCCGCGCCCATACATCAGCCCGTCGCGCTTGGTGGCTTCGAAGGGCGGGCTATCCCACAACTCCAGCGGCTCCGGCGGTTGCACGTCGTAATGATTGTAGAAGAGCAGCGTCTTGGGGCTGCGGCCCTTGCGTTCGGCCACCACGACTGGGGCGCCGCCGCTGGGCATGATTTCAACCGCAAAGCCGCGTTCCTCCAGCATGCGTCCCACCAGGGCCGCGCTTTCGTCCAGGCCTTTGCCCTGCGCCGCGATGCTGGGCACCGCCACCAGCTCGGCCAGTTCGTCCAGGCTTTTATCCAGGTTGTCTTGCAGATAGTTATCAATTTTGGAATAGTCGCTCATTGTGCCTCCAGATTAGGGCCAGGTCAGCCCGGGGATCACCAGGTTCAGCAGGCCGGCGCCGGTGAGCGCAAAAGCGCCCATCTTGATCAGCTTGCCCAGCCAGCACCACAGCAGAAAGCGCCACACCGGCATGCGCAATGTGCCGGCGGCAATTCCCGCTAAATCGAAAAAAGGGTTAGGCAGCGCCGCCAGGATGAAGACGGTCAGGCCGCCGTTGCGTTCCATCCAGCCGACCATGCGATGGTACATCGGCTGGTCCTCCACCACCGCCTGGCCGCTGAATCCCGCCAGGTAGCCGGAGAGTTCCCCAATCGCTGCCCCGCTGCCGGCCACCAGGGTGACCAGCGGCACGCTAAAGCGTGCGCCCATACTGATCACGATCAGCCAGCCGGGCGCGGGCAGGAACAGCGTCGCGTTCGAGATGACCGAGAGGATGAAGAGCCCCGGATAGCCAAAGGCTTCCAGCTGCTCCAAATCGTCGGCCGGGATGGCCAAAATGGCGACGCTGATGCCCAGCACCAGCGCCAGGGCGGCGACCCGCAGGATCGTGAGGCCGCGCCCTCTGGGCATCTTAGCTTTCGACGATCTCGATCGTCTCGATCGTTACTGCCGACGCGCTCGCGTTGCCGGGGTCGCGGGCTGGGATGGACATGAAGGCCTCTTCGCCCGCGCTCAACTGGCCGAAGACCGCATGGCGGCCGTCCAGGTGCGGGGTGGGGCCGTGGGTGATGAAGAACTGCGAGCCATTCGTATTGGGGCCGGCGTTGGCCATTGAGAGAATGCCGCGTTTATCGTGTACCAGGTCGTCGTGGAACTCGTCCTCAAAGTTGTAGCCCGGGCCGCCGCGGCCGGTGCCGGTCGGGTCGCCACCCTGGGCCATGAAATTATCAATCACGCGGTGGAACATGGTGCCGTCGTAATAGCCCTGGCGCGCCAGGAACACGAAATTGTTCACTGTCTTGGGCGCCTTGGCGGCGTGCAGGTCAATCGTAAAATCACCCACATCAGTTTTGAAGATGGCTTGGTAGTTCTTCTCCGGGTCAATCTCCATCGCCGGGGGCTTATTCCATTGTTTACTCATCAGTTTCCTTTCGGGTTGTTAATGGACGAATTCGCGTAGTTTGTTTTCGATGCGGGCCATCACTACATCCATGGCGACTTCGTTGAGGCCGCCCTCGGGGATAATCAAATCGGCATAGCGCTTGGAGGGCTCCACAAATTCCAGATGCATCGGGCGCACGGTGGCTAAATACTGTTTGATGACCGATTCGGTGGTGCGTCCGCGCTCGTGGATGTCGCGCTGCAGGCGGCGCAGAAAGCGGATATCCGCGTCGGTATCCACGAAGAGCTTGATGTCGCATAGTTCGCGCAGGGTCGCCTCGACAAAGAGCAGGATGCCTTCCACCAGAATAACCGGTTTGGGTTCTACCTTTACGGTCTCGGTCGTGCGGGTGTGGGTGGTGAAATCGTAGATGGGCAGCGCCACCGCGTCGCCCGCCTTGAGCGCGCGCACATGCTCCACCATCAACTCGGTTTCCAGCGAATTGGGATGGTCGAAATTGGTGGTGGCCCGCTGGGCGGGGGGCAAGGCGCTCAGGTCTTTGTAGTAAGCGTCGTGCTGGATATAGGCGACGCGCTCCGGGCCGGAGCGCTGCAGAATCGATTGGGCGACGGTGGTCTTGCCGGAGCCGGTGCCGCCGGCGATGCCAATGACGAGGGGGTGGGGGTGCGCAGGCATGCGGCGATTATAAAGTGTTTGCCGATGCGGCGCTGAAATCGGGCCAAGGCCGCATTGATATAATCAGCGCGGAAACGCCCACGCCATGCCCACATACGATAAATCCATCTACGGCCGTAACTTTGCTCGCCTGCTGAACAAAGCGCTCAACAAGGGCAATGGCGACGCGCGCCGGGCGCTGGAGTGGCTGGAACGCAAATACAACCCCATCCTGGCGATGCTCTTCACCCGCCACCGCTTAGAGCAAACCGATGCCTATATGGATGTGCGCGAGCATTTGCAAAAACGCGCTGAGGGCCGGCGCGATGGGGTACACAATTCATGAGGTTAAATGAAGAGAGCCACCGGTGGGATTCGAACCCACGACCCATCGCTTACGAAGCGATTGCTCTGCCAACTGAGCTACGGTGGCGCTTCCTATCCAGCGGCGCAGATTATAACCCTGGCCCCCATGCATAGCAAGCAAGCCAATTGAAATCCATGCGCATCGCCATGCTGTCCTATCACAGCAGCCCGGTGGCTCCTTTGGGCGGCAAACATACCGGCGGCATGAACGTCTATGTGCGCGAATTGAGCCGCCAATTGGCCGCCCGCGTCCATCAGGTAGACATCTTCACGCGTGGCGTCGCATACGATGAGCTGGAGTTAGCCGCTGATGGTGAGGGCGCCGCGCGCCTGGTGACCCTGTCCGCCGGCCCCGCCCGCAGCCTGGAACGCGACGAGCTGGCCGACCACTTGCCGGAATTTGCGGACGCCGTGCTGGAATTCAGCCGCTCGGCGAACCTCAGCTATGACCTCATCCATGCCCACTATTGGATGTCGGGTGTGGTGGGCGCACAGCTCAAGGCCGCCTGGAATACGCCCCTGGTGGTCATGTTCCATACCCTGGGACTGGTCAAAAATCGTATCGAAGCGCTGGGGCCGCTGGAAAGCGAGCGGCGCATCCGAGGCGAAAGGCGGGTGATTGCCGCCGCCGATATGGTCGTGGCGGCCACGCCCAGCGAGCAGGCGGACCTGCAATGGCTCTACGAGGTGCGCAATCCCCACATCACCATCATCCCTCCCGGCGTGGACCTTGGCCTGTTTCAGCCCATGGACCAGCGCGCCGCCCGAACCCAGTTGGGTATTGAAACCAGCGAACCCTTGGTGCTCTTTGTGGGTCGCATCGAAGCCCTCAAGGGCATCGACACGCTAATCCGCGCCCTGCCGCGGCTGCCGGCAGCCCGCCGCCCGCGCGTGCATATCATTGGCGGTGAAGCCAACCTGGCTGACCAAACCTTGGATAGCGAAATGGCTCGTTTGCGCGCGCTGGCCGCCGAGCTCGGCGTGGATGAATGGGTGGAGTTCCTGGGCAAGCGTGAGCAGGAACAGTTGGTGGCGCACTATGCCGCCGCAGACGTAGTCGTGCTGCCCTCCTATTACGAATCCTTTGGCATGGTCGCTCTGGAGGCGATGGCTTGCGCCCGGCCGGTGATTGCTTCGCGGGTAGGCGGCCTGACCTATGTGGTGCAGGACGGCCTTTCGGGCTTCCACGTCCAGGAGGGCGACCCAGCCGAGCTGGTCGCCCGCCTCCAGCAGTTGCTGGGCGATGATGAACTGCGCGCCGAGCTAGGGCAGGGGGGCCGCCGCCTGGCCGCCGCCTACAGTTGGGCGCGCATCGCGGAAAGGGTAGAATCGCTTTACTTGAGCTTGAAAAGAGTTTGAGGCAAAACTAGTCGGAAACTCTGAATCAAAAAACGACTGTTTCGCTGTTATTGATATATCGGAGCGGGGCAGTGGATTTTGCGAAGCAAACTCTGAATCAAAAAGCCGCTGATTGCTATTGTTGATATTTTGGTGGGGGGGCAGTAGAGTTGCCGCAGGCAACTCTAAGCAAAAATGCCGCCAAAAGGGCGGCATTTTTTGTATGGGCGCGGAGGGGCTCGAACCCCCGACCTCACGGATGTGAACCGTGCGCTCTAACCAGCTGAGCTACGCGCCCTGAGCGACCGGGATTATAGCACTCGCTATGCTGGCCGACAAGATGTCTATTTGATTGAGGAACTAGGGGCTGACGTACAGGTAGGGATTGACCTTGCCGTAAATGCTGCTGTACATCTCGAAATGCAAGTGGGGACCGCTGGAGTTGCCGGTGGTGCCCAGCCCGGCCACCACTTCGCCGCGGGTGACGCTGGTGCCGCAGCCTACCGAAATGCTCACAAGGTGGGCGTAGGCCGTTTGCCAGCCGTTACCGTGGTCAATCACCAACAGGTTGCCATAGCCTGAATCTGACCAACCGGCATACACCACTACGCCGCTGTCGGCGGCAAAAATAGCATTGCCTTCCGCACCAGCGATATCAATCGCCGGATGCAAAGGCGGGTTGTAATTGAAACCCGAAAGGTATGTAGCCACCGTAGGCCAGACAAAGACGCCGTCACCGATTTCGCCGGTATAAATCGAGCCGCAAGCGCCAGCCCCGTAATAGGCGGCCACAGCCGGATTGTCACGCGTGATAGCCGGTGGACCCCAATCCCGCAATTCGCGTTCGCCGCCCGGGATGATTAAGGCCGTGCCCGCTTCAATGCCGGGATTGTTTACATCGGTGTCATAAGGGTCTAAGTTATTGCCCGGCCACTCGATAATCGCGTCGGGCAGCACGCCGTAAAAGTCGGCAATCGCTTCCAAACTCTCACCGGCTTGATAGGTGTGCAGGGTGCCATCGGTGGGCATGATATTCAGTACCTGCCCGGGTGCCAGCACATTGGGGTTGTCTTCCAGTACCACAAAATTGGCCCACAAGATGCTTTCTGGCCTAAGGCCATAGGTTTCCGCAATCCCAAACAAGTTGTCACCTTGTTGAACCGTATAGGTATCTAAAGTTACCCGTGACCGGGTCGGAATGGTGGTATCCAGCGACGCGTGTCGCGGTATTCCGCTGATGAAGCTGCCACCCGCGGCGGTGAACTCCTGCATCAATGCGCCCGCTTCGCCGCCGGTTTGGGCGTCAATCATCGGTTGCGCCAGCGCCTGGGCGGTTGCGCGCAACGAGTCCTGCTGGCTGCCTTGAACGTCGCTTGCAAAGTTGCTCATCACCAACACGATAACCAGCGCGAAGACCGCCACCACACCGATACCGGCGTAGCGTTGGGCCATCGCCGAAAGGCCCAGCGCTTCCAGGCGTGCGCGCAGCGAGGGCTTCTGCCCCTGCGGCGTCTTCGTCTGTGGTTCGTTTTCGGGATTTTGCTCAGACATCAGCTAACTCGTTGGCATCCTATCATTCGCCTGTGGGCGCGTCAAGCAAAGGGGAATTAGACCTCTATGAGAAGCAATCAGGGATTGCCCAAAGCCTCCAGGCTATTTTGCACCGCGTCAGCAGGTACCAGTTCCTGCTTCAAGAGGGCGACCACATTCTCAGTCAGAGTCGGCCCCAACAGAGGTTCCACCAAGTAGGACGTTCCCAGAATAGCATCAGGGGCGACCTGGCTGGCCAGGGCCTGGCGCACATCCGGGGTCCAGGCCGCCAGCGCGCTGGGGCGGGTGGGCAGGTAGCCGGCCGCCGCGCTCCATTGCGACATAAACTCCGGCTCATTCAGGAAGTTAACCAACTCGGCGATAATGGCTTCGCGCTCGGGGTAGGGGGTCGTAATCGCCCAGGACCAGCCGCGCACCATCGCCGGCCCCTCTCCATTTTGCGTCGGCAGCGGGGCGGCCGAGAAGGTCTGTGTGGTGTCGGTAAAGAAGCGGTTGGACCAGGTAATCGCCATCGGCGCGCGGCCCTCGGTGAAGGCTTGCCAACTCTGCTCCTGGGTGTTGAATTGAGTCAGCCACACCGGGAAGTTGCCCACCGCCTGGGCTTGGGCAAAGAAATCATAGAGGGTGGCGAAAGCCGCTTGCTGGTCGGCGCCAAGGCCGAGGTATTGGCTTGTCGGATAGGGCGCCTGGGGGTCCGCCGCGGCAAAGGCCAGCGCCGCCTGGCTGGCGATCAGGGCGGCCCAGGTCGCTGGCGGGGGGTCAATTGCCGTGCCGCGGTAAGCCAGCACCAGCGCATCCGCCGCGAAAGGCAGCAGCATATCCTGGCCATTGGGGGCCGCCATCTGGCGCGCAAAGCCGTACCAATCGCTTTCGCCCAGGCTTTCTAAGGCCACCTCATTGACGCTCAGCAGTCCGGCTTCGGCCAGGCTGGGGGCAATGTCGCTGTGGGCCAGCACCAAATCGGGCAGCGACAAGGGCGCCGCTTCCTGGCTGGCCAATAATGAATTCAGGGTGCTGCTTTCGCCGGTCTCGGCCTTGAGGCGCACCTCGACCCGTACGCTGGGGTGCTGGTCGGCGAAGGCAGCCAGCCGCTCCTGGAACAGGGTCGCCGCCAGGGTGCCGTTGTTGGGGTCAAAGCGCGCCGGGAGCCACAGGTTGAGCGTGACCGGGGCGCCGCTTTCGGTTGTATTCTGCGTGCTGGCTGGGGTGGGGGTGGCACCATTGGTTTCAGACTGAATCGTCGCCGTGGGGCTGCTGCCACCAGGCACCAGATTGGCGCAGCCAGTTAGCAACAGGCTGGCAGCCAGCAAGAGGCCTAGAAAGACAGAGGCGCGGATAGTCGCTTTCATTGACTTCATTGTATCTTGTGGGGCCGCTTAAGGCGTTGGCTTTTCGCTGGGCGTCAGGCTGGGGCTTGGCGAAGGTGTGGCTGTGGCGCTAGGTGCTGTGGTGGGGCTGGACGTCGCCGTGTTGGAGGGCGTGAAACTGGGCGTGAAGGTCACCGTCGAGGTGGTGGTCAGCGTGGGGGTGCTGGTGGCGGTTTCGGTGGTGGTGCCGGTAATCGTAGGGGTAATCGTCAAAGTTTCGGTGCTGGTGGCGCTCAAACTCGGGGTCGGGTTCGGCCCCTGGTCCATGCGCCATTGAGCTTCCAGATAACCCGTCAAATAGCAGGGCAGCGTCGCCAAAATAATCGCAGCGAGGATATAGCGCACCCGCAGGCGTTTCATCGGATCGGTCTGGGTGAAGAATTGCATCGCACGATCATATCATTCGCTTTGGGGCCGGGCAACCGCGATTGGGTTAGTGTTGGAATAGCGATATAATCAGCTGCGCATGACCTGGATCTATCTCTCTCCCCACCTGGACGACGCTGCTTTTTCCTGCGGTGGCCTGATTTGGCAGCAGGTCCAGGCCGGCGAAGACGTGGAAATCTGGACCATTTGCGCCGGTTCACCACCGGAAGGCGAGCTGCCGCCCTTTGCCCAATCGCTGCACCAGCGTTGGGGCACTGGCCCTGAAACGGTGGCGCAGCGCCGGGTGGAAGATGAACAGGCGGCCGGCAAGCTAGGCGTAAAGCCGCGCTGGTTCAAGATCCCTGATTGTATTTATCGGTGCGACCCCCAAACAGGCAAACCCTTATATACCTCGGGGGCGGCCATTTTTGGCAACTTGCACCCGGCGGATAAGGACCTCCTGTCCGAGCTAAGTGACACCTTGGCGGTTGAGTTGCCAGCGGATGCACGCGTTGTCGCCCCATTGACCATCGGCAACCATGTCGACCACCAGTTGGTGCGCCAGGCGGCCGACACCCTCTCTCAACCTCTGAGCATCTACGCCGATTTTCCCTATATTGTTAACAACGGGCACTTGATTGCTTACCGCCTGCCTGCGGGGGCCAAGAGCCAGCAATATCAGTTGTCGGAAGAGGAACTGGCTGCCTGGCAGGACGCTGTAGCCAGCTACACCTCACAATTGAGCACATTTTGGAGCGATGAAGCCGAAATGCGCCAGGCATTACAGGACTACGTGAGCCAAAATCGGGGCCTCCAACTCTGGCAACGGACCCAATAAAGCACATCGAACATTCGTTCTTGCAACCACTATTGAAATATGCTATAGTAAGCGCCGCTGTTGGCAGGCGCGAGTGGGACGCCAGCCCGCAGCAAGACTTTTTTATAGGCAAATAGCCTCAAGGAAATTCATGGCAACGGAATATTTGACTAAAGAAGGCTTTGAAAAGCTCCAGGGTGAGCTTGATATGTTGCGCAATGTGCGCCGCAAAGAGGTGGCCGAGCGCCTGCGCGAAGCGGCCGAAAACAGCCTGGGTGAGTTCGTTGAAGATCCTGAGTTCGAAGCGGCCAAGAACGAGCAATCCTTTGTGGAAGGCCGCATCAAAGAATTGGACATCATCCTGGCGAATGCCCAATTGATTGAAGACAAGAAGGGCCGCAAGAAGAGCGATGTTGTGGAGATCGGCTCCAAGGTCACCATCAAGGAAGGCCGCAAGAAGGAAGAGGAATACCGCATTGTGGGGGCCGCTGAAGCCAACCCGCGCGAAGGCCTGGTCTCTCACGAATCGCCGATTGGCCGCGCTGTGATGGGCAAGAAGGAAGGCGACAAGGTAGACATCGAAGCGCCCTCCGGTGCCTTCAGCGTACGCATCGTCAAAGTAAGCTAACTGTCATTCGTAATAAACTAAGACCCGTACCCAAGGCGACTTGTGTGCGGGTCTTTTTGTATGTTTTAATCATTGTGAGGTTTTATGAGCCAACAAGACAATTTTTCTGAGATAGAAGCCAGCCGCGCGCAAAAAATTACTGACTTGCGCCAACAGGGCCTCGAGCCTTATCCGCCCCGCGCGGAGCGTAGCCACACCAACGCCGAAGCCATTGCTGCTTTTGAGGCGGTTGAGAACGCTGAGCAAGCCGATCCGATCGAGGCTACCCTGGTCGGGCGCATCCGCTCGCTGCGCGATATGGGCAAGATCATCTTCGCCCATATCGAAGATGGCTACGCTTCCATCCAACTATTCCTGCGCGCTAACGAGCTTGGCGAAGAGCGACTGAGCTTTTTCCGCGATCATTACGATCTGGGCGATTTTGTCCAGGCCAGCGGCAGCCTGTTCCGCACCCGTACCGGCGAAATCAGTTTGCAGGTCACTGATTTCACGATGTTGGCTAAGGCGATTTCACCCCTGCCGGCCGCCAAGGATGAAGAGGTGGATGGCGAGATCGTGCGCCATGCCGCCCTCACCGATCCCGAAACCCGCTACCGCCAGCGCTATGCCGATTTGGCCGTCAACCCCGAAGTGCGCGAAGTTTTCCGCATGCGCGCCGGCATTGTCCGCGCCCTGCGCGCTTTCCTGGATCAGCACGATTTCCTGGAAGTGGAGACGCCGGTGCTGCAAAGCATTTACGGCGGCGCCGCCGCGCGTCCCTTTGTGACCCACCACAACCAATTGGATCAGGATCTCTACCTGCGCATCTCGTTTGAGCTCTATCTCAAACGCTTGCTGGTGGGGGGCATTGAACGTGTGTACGAGATTGGCCGCGATTTCCGCAACGAAGGCGTCAGCCGTAAGCACAATCCTGAATTCACCATGCTGGAGTTCTACGCAGCCTACATGGATTACCAGCAGGTGATGGATTTCACCGAGGAAATGCTGGCCTTCACTGCCAGGGAAGTGTTGGGCGGGACCAAGCTCAGCTACCAGGGCCACCAGATTGACATGGGCGTGGACTGGCCCCGGCTGCCGCTGGGGGAAGCGATTGCTGAGTTCTCGGGCATTGACATTAATCAGCATTCCGAAGCTAACGACTTGGCGCAGGCTATGCGCGCAAAGGGCTACGAGGCCGACCTCAAGGAAACGCGCGGCAAACTCATCGACGATTTGATTGGCAGCCAGGTTGAACCGCGCCTGATCCAGCCGACCTTTATGTACGATTACCCGCGCGAGATTTCACCGCTTGCCAAGGCCAGCCTGGAAGACGCCAAGATTGTGGAGCGCTTTGAGGGCTTTATGGGTGGCTTCGAGATTTGCAATGCCTTCAGCGAGCTGAACGATCCGCTGGACCAGGAAGCGCGCTTCCAGGAGATGGGCCGCGCTTACGAGGCAGACTCAGACGAGCATCACCCCATGGACGAGGATTATTTGCGCGCTCTGCGCTATGGCATGCCGCCCGCGGGTGGCTTTGGCTTGGGTATCGATCGGCTGACCATGCTGTTCACCGATCGAGCCAGCATCCGCGAAGTAATCCTCTTCCCCCATTTACGCCAACGCGAAGAGTAGGATCGATGTCCAGACGCGAAAGACGGCGACTACCTAGTCGCCGTCTTGGGTTCGTCTTTTCGTCCGAGGCGTTGTTGTTGGTCCCCGTCAAGTTCTAGTTCGCCGAAGCCTTTTTACGCAGTGGCCTCTGCAATCTGAATAAGATTTCCACAGGTGTCGTCAAACACCGCGATTTTGACTCCCGGTAACTCGGTGGGCGCCTGAGTAAAGCGCACGCCGGCTTCAGTGAGGCGCGCATGCTCTGCATCCAAATCGTCCACGGCCAGCGACGTAAAGGGGATGTCATCCTCCACCAAAGCGGCCTTGAAGGTCTTTGCGGCCGGGTGGCTGTCCGGCTCAAGCAATAGCTCAACCCCGTCAAGGTGTTTTGGCGATACCACGGTCAGCCAACTGGCTTCGCCCAACGGGATTTCAGTTTTCTTTTCAAACCCGAGGACGTTCGTATAAAAGTCGAACGCTTTCTTTTGATCGTCCACCAGGATGCTGGTGACGTTAATCCAGATCGTCATGTGGGTCTCCTTGGCCCTTCAGGGGCCATCGTTCGGCAATTTCTTGTAGCGGGGCGGTGTTGATGTAATGAAATTTGTAGCGTCCGTCTCTTTCGGTACTGATCAAGCCGGCTTCTTCCAGTACCTCAAGATGCTGGGAAATGGCCTGCCGGGAAAGATCCATACCGTGTTTCATGATCAGACGGTTGCAGATTTCGTAGAGGCTCTGGCCGTTTCTTTCCAGTAACTCGTCCAAAATCAGGCGCCGGGCTTCCGCACTCAATGCGTGGTAGATATCGGCCATGCCAGTATTATATGCAAGTATTCACTTGCCTGTCAAGGCAAAAAAATTAGCGCCTTTCGCAGGGGTTATGGCCCCCAGCGCGGCTGCCAGTCGCAAATTCCGTTATCCGTCAGGCGGCGTACATCGCTGCCGTCGGTGCGCATGACGTAGATCTCACAGCCAAGTGGCTGCTGGGGGTGATCGCGATAGGACATGAATACAATCCAGTTGCCATCGGGCGAATAGCTAGGGGCCAGATTGCTGAAACCATCCGTCAGTTGGCGCGGGTTCTCGCCGTTGAGGTCAAAGGTGTAGATATTCCAATCCCAGGTGGAGCCCACATAGGTGGAGATGTGCAGCCCGTCCGGCGCCCAGTCGTTGCGCCCACGGATGCCGACGATATCGGTCACTTGGCTGACCTGTGCGCTGTCCAAATCATAGATGTGCAGTTGTGGCCGGCTTTGCACCGCGCTGGCAAAAAGGATCTGGCTGCCATCCGGTGACCAGGCCGGGTCCCAGGCACCGCCGGGCACCTCGACCAACTCGTGCGCATTATTGCCGTCGCGATCCATGATCCACAATTGGCAGTCGTACCAGCAGCCATTCGACATTTGGTAGTAAAAGACCACCGAGGAGCCGTCCGGCGAAATGGCTGGCGCAAAGGGTTCGCCGGCGTTGAAGTGGGTTAGCTGGGTGAGTTCCTCACTCAGCAGTTCCAATTCCCAGATTTGGTAACGTCCGCTGCGGCTCGAAGAAAAGATAACGGAAGCGCCATCCGGGGCAATCTCGGGAAAGAAATCGTCATAGGCGCTGCCCGGTGTCAACACCCGCTGGCCGCTGCCATCCGCGTTGATCAAGCAAATCTGGTTACGGCGCTGCAGCTTGCTGTATTGGCAGACGTAAACGATTTGTCCGGTCGGGTCTTCATTTGGTCCGGGGGAGGGCGTAGCGGTCGGTCCCTCGGTGGCCAATGGGCGCGCGGTCAGCGTGCCCGCGATCGCGGTGCCCAACAGGTCGGGCTGCTCGGCCGGTGCGCAGGCGGCCAACAGCAGCGCAACCAGGATGAGACTGGCAAGCCTCAGGCGGAATAGCGCCATACCCACAAAGCCCACAACCCAATCTTGACCAACCCCAGTCCAAAGCGCACCACGAAGGCCCAGCCGCAGCCCAGCACCATGCCGCGCGTGATTGCCAGGGCTTGCTCCCAATCGCGCCGCCGAGTGTATTCCGCGGCATACAGCACCACTGGCGCGGCCAGCAGTCCGCCAAAGGGCGGCGCCACAAAGGTGAAGATCGCGCCCGCAGCGAGGGCGGCGATGATGCTCCACCAGGAGGCGCCGCTTTTGCGCGCCCCGGCGCCCATGAAGACGTTATCCGCCAGGGCGCTGGCGATCATCAATAAGGTGATGATGACGAAGATCACGGTCCCGCCGGTGCTGAAGCCGGTGGCAATGCCGTAGCCTAACGCTGCCAGCCAAATCACGACACCGCCGGGGAAAATCGGCACCACCAGGCCAAACAGGCCCACCAGCATAATCAGCAGGGTCGCTGCGGCGGTGGTAGCTTGAAACCAATCAGGCATGTGTATCCTCCGGGCGGATTATGTCCACGCCGCCCATCCATGGTTTGAGTATCTCAGGGATTAATACAGAACCATCCGCCTGTTGGTTGTTCTCCAGCACGGCGATGAGAGTGCGCGGCAGCCCCAGGCCGGAGCCGTTAATCGTGTAAACGAAGCGGGTGCCCTTGCCCTCGGTCGGGCGGTAACGGATGCCGGCCCGCCGCGCCTGGTAATCGCCGACCAGCGAGATGGACGAGACCTCCAGCCACTCCTGGCAGCCGGCGGCCCACACCTCAATGTCATAGCTGATGTGAGCCGATTCGCTGGTATCGCCCGCGGCCTTGAGCAGCAGGCGGTAGGGCAGCCCCAGCGCCTGGCAGGTGGCCTCGGCGTCGGCCACCATCTGCTCGAACTCGGCCTCGCCTTGTTCGGGCGTGGTGTACTTGTACATCTCGACCTTGTCGAACTGGTGGCCGCGTTTGATGCCGCGCACATCCCGCCCGGCGCTCATCTTCTCGCGGCGGAAGCTGGGCGAATAAGCGGTATAACGGCGCGGCAGGCTGTCCTCCTCCAGGATGTCGTCCATGTGGATGCCGGTCAGCGGCACCTCGGCGGTGGGTACCAGATAGAGGTCTTCCTCGGCATCGCGGTAGAGGTTCTCGCGGAACTTGGGCAGTTGTCCGGCCGCAAAGACGGTTTCCTCTTTGACAATGAAGGGGGTGTACTTTTCCACATAGCCCTGGCGGATATGCAAATCCAGCATCCAGGCTATCAAAGCACGCTGCAGGCGCGCGCCTGGGCCGCTGAGCACATAGAAGCGCGAGCCGGTCACTTTGACGCCTTGCTCAAAATCAATGATGCCTAGCTCCGGACCCAGGTCCCAGTGCGGCTTGGGCTCGAAATCGAATGCGGGTTTGTCGCCCCAATGCTTGACGACCTCATTGTCTTCTTCGCCGCCGGCTTTGACCTGCTCGAAGGGGATGTTGGGGATGGTGGCCATGATGCCGTTCAGTTCGTCGTCCACCTCGGCCAACTCGCCGTCCAGCGCGTCAATCTGGTCACCGACCTTGCGCATCGCGGCGATTTTCTCTTCGCGGGCGGCCTTGTCCTTCATCTGGCCGATTTCTTTGGAGACCGTGTTGCGCTCCGCCTTGAGCGTCTCGACCTCGACCAGCAATTCACGCCGCCGCTCGTCCAGCTCATGGGCGCGGTCCACCGGCGCGCCGTCTATGCCGCGCTTGGCCATCCCGGCTTTCACGTCGCCTGGTTTTTCACGTATCAAGTCAATATCAATCATTGAAGCCCCTCCTTCGTCGGGTCTTCTCGGAGAATGCGCAGCATTCTCAACAGGTGGTTAACGAAAAACGCCCCGATCCTTAGCAGGACGAGGGGCGCTCGTGGTGCCACCTGCTTTCGCTAGCTCTCCGCCAGGAGAACCAACCTCATGCACGCTGTATCGGGCGTGCCCGCCTTCCTTACGAGTCGACCGAAGTCGGCATCCCTGCAGAAGGGCCCCGCCTTGCGGCGGCGGATTGGAGGTCCGCGCAGGGGCTTGATTGGGCGGATTATAGCTTATCTTGTCATTCCGAGGCGCGTAGCGACGAGGAATCCAGGTTACCGAATAATGTTGAGTTGTTGATGGTGGCGCGAGAGATTCCCCGCTTCGTTCGGAATGACAAAAAGGGCGTGAGGGCCCTAAAACAAGCTCTCCTGCTGCCCCGGTTCCCGGCGCTCATCCTCCGGCACCGGCTCGATGTTCTCCGGTTCGTCGTGCTTGGCCCAACTGACCTTCTCGGTCACCTGATGGTAAGCCATCTCCTCGGCGGGGAAGGGCCGCATCAACGGTTGGAGCGCTTTGGGGTCGGCCTCGTCCGGTTGCAGCCAGGCCTTGTAGTCCTGGGGGTGCAGAATCACGCCCATGCGGTGATGGATTGTGGCCACCATCTGGTTGGGTTCGCAGGTCAGGATGCAGCAGGATTTGACTTCGCTGCCGTCAATCGAATGCCAGCTTTCCCACAGGCCAGCGTAGGCGAACACCGGATGGCCCTTCAAGTAAATGTAGTAGGGTACTTTATTCTTCTTGCCCCTGAACTTCACCCACTCAAACACCCCGTCGGCCAAAATCAAGCAACGCCGCCGCCGAAAGGCGTTCTTGAAACTGGGCTTGCTGGCCGCGGTCTCGCTACGGGCGTTGATGAGCAGCTTGTCCATCTTCACGCCGCTGCTCCAGGGCGGCACCAGTCCCCAAGTGAGGAAGTCCAGCGCGCCCGTGCCCTCATTGGTAATTACCGCCACAGGAGCGCCGGGCGCGACGTTATAGCGCGGCACTTTAGGTGCATTTGGTCAAGATCATTTTCTCCGTTTGAGTGCAACTTGGTTAAAAGATAGTGGAATTAAAATTGGTACAAATGTTTTGGT